>NZ_JANEWJ010000039.1:0-40238 GCF_028069755.1 Citrobacter sp. Igbk 16
GTTGTTTTTAGAATAAGTCTTATAAAACTTTGTGATTTTTTGTACTGAAATAATGTTCATTATAATTCATCCACCATTTCGCCAGCATGTTTTTTATACAAGAAATAGGCCAGTACATTAAATAAAATTGCGAGTATTGAAACAATAATTAGATCTGACCAAACAGGAAACTTATGGTAGAGAAATATATTTTGATAACCTAATATCACACCTGACATTGGATTCAACATTAACCACTCTCTAGCCCAGAGAGGTATTATACTTACAAGATATATAATTGGTGTAAACCAAAACCAAAACTGCATGACAATTGCCATAAATTGACCAACATCTCTAAAGAAAACATTTAGAACACCTAATGTTAGACCAAGCCCCATTGCAAACAACACCTGCAAAATAAGCAATGGTATGATTGCAAAAAATTCCACCCCTGGGAAGTTCCCAGAAATAATGAGGAATATTAAATACAATGAAAATATTATCAAAAAATTAACAAATGAAATTCCAACAGCAATAATAGGCAAGCAAATTCGTGGGAAATTAATTTTTTTCAAATAATTACCGTTTTCAATGAATATATTGATTAATCGAATAACTATTTCTGAGAAAAACCCCCAAGTCAACAGACCTGAACATAGATATATGCTGTAAGCAAATGCCCCTGTATTGTCAGGCATTCTAGCCTTCATGACTTCTGAAAATATAACCGTGTAAACAATAATCATTGCTAATGGCTGTAGCACTAGCCATACTGCACCTAACATACTTGTTTGGTATCGACTCTTAAATTCTCGTTTAATACTATTAAATATAAAATCTTTATAGTGATAAATTGCCTCTATTTTATTAATCATTTATCACCCCTTTTACAAGCTTAGACACTTCATCAAGACGCTGTTCAACTATTTGTAGTGACTTATTGCTCTCAAGATTTATACGAAGCAAAGGTTCCGTATTAGATGCTCTAACATTCATTCTCCAATCATCAAACTCAAAACTAATTCCATCTATGGTTTCAATATGTAACGCTGTATCTTTATATTCTAATTGCAGTTCCATTAGAATATTATTAATGTTATTCACGCTAAAATTAATCTCACCACTACAAGCATATTTTTTTATTCGCTCTGATACCATAGCCCTTAAGTCAGTATTTTTTTTGCATAGCAACTCTGCCACCAGAAGCCACGGAATCATCCCACTATCGCAATATGCAAAATCGCGGAAGTAGTGATGTGCGCTCATCTCACCACCGTAGATCGCATCTTCCTTACGCATGCGCTCTTTGATGAAGGCGTGGCCCGTTTTAGACATCACCGGAATGCCGCCAGCTTTAGTCACAATATCGATGGTATTCCAGGTCAATCGCGGGTCATGGATGATCTTCGCGCCCGGTTCTTTTTGTAAGAATGCTTCGGCTAACAGACCTACAATGTAATAGCCTTCGATAAACTGCCCTTCCCCATCAAAGAGGAAGCAACGGTCAAAATCGCCGTCAAATGCGATCCCCAAATCTGCGCCATGTTCTTTAACAGCGTCAGCAGTGTCTTTGCGGCATTCTGGTAACAGAGGATTAGGGATCCCGTTAGGGAAAGTGCCATCCGGCTGGTGATGAACTTTAATAAATGAAACGGGGACATTAGCAGCAACGAAACGTTTTTCAATCGCGTCAATGACATGGCCTGCAGCACCATTGCCAGAGTTAACCACAAGCTTCATTGGACGAGTGAAGTTCGCGAAATCAATGTAGCCCATTAAGTGATCGACATAAGCGTCAAGGATAGAAATCTTCTTGTAGCTGCCGCGCAGTTGGGCATCCACAGGCGCGAAATTATTTTCTTCGGCTAAACGCTGCACATCGCGTAGTCCTGTGTCACCACTGATAGGTTTCGCATTTTCGCGAACCAGTTTCATTCCGTTATAATCCATCGGATTATGGCTGGCGGTAACTTCGATGCCGCCATCTACACCAAGATGGAAAGTTGCAAAATAGATCTCTTCTGTCCCGCTTAAACCAATATCGAGGATATCGGTACCCGCATCCATTAGGCCATTTGCTAATGCCAGTTTCAGGCTCTCGCTGGTTAAGCGAACGTCACCGCCCACCACGATTGTTTTAGGCTTGAGGAATTCACCGTATGCGCGACCAATTCGATACGCAATATCTTCATTTAATTCTTCGCCTAATTTTCCGCGAATATCATAGGCTTTAAAACAAGTCAGCTTAGACATAGATCTTTTTACCTTAAAAATTAGCAACGACCATACTGGTCTTTAATACGAATAATGTCATCATCCCCTAAATACGAGCCAGATTGGATCTCAAGCAGTTCCAATGGAATCTTGCCTGGGTTTTCCAGTCGATGTTGTGCTCCGATGGGAATAAAGGTTGATTGGTTTTCAGTCAGCAGGAATTTTTGATCTTTAATCGTCACTTCACCCGTGCCAGAAAGCACAACCCAGTGTTCGGTCCGGTGATGATGCATCTGCATCGAAAACGCTGCACCCGGTTTAACTGTGATCCGATTTACATTAAAACGCTCGGTCTGTACCACCACATCGCATCGCCCCCACGGACGGTATATTTCCCGGTGACGCTTATATTCACTGCGATGATTAGCTTTAAGATACTCAACAACTTTCTTAACATCTTGCACCTGATCTTTATCAACGACCAGTACAGCATCTTTTGTATTAATGATCACCAGATTATCGACACCGATAGCTGCGACCAATTTTTCATCAGTGTTGATATAGCAGTTATTTGCGTTGTGCATGAAGGTATCACCCGTCAGAACATTACCTTTTTTATCTTTAGGACTCACTTCCCATAGTGCCGACCAGGAACCCACGTCACTCCAGTCTGCATCAAGCCCAACGACAACAGCGTCTGTCGTTTTCTCCATGACCGCGTAGTCAACGGACTCATCCGGACAAGCGATAAACAGATCGCGATCGATCTTGATAAATTCATCGCTATCTTTGCAACCACGGATCGCCGCCTTGCAGGACTCAAGAATATCCGGTCTGAATTTTTCCAGTTCTTCAAGATATTTCTTGGCACGGAACATAAACATTCCACTGTTCCAGTAATATTCGCCAGACGCTAAATAACTTTCCGCAGTTTCTTTGTTCGGTTTTTCCACGAAACGGTTGACCTGGTAAGCGATATTCTCACCAAGGACTTCTTCCTTACCACGGTGAATATAGCCATAACCCGTTTCTGCACCAGTTGGTACAATCCCAAATGTGACAAGGCGCCCCTGCATGGCAAATTTAAATGCTGACTTTACAACCTGGTGGAATGCCGGCTTATTGTTAATTATATGATCTGCGGCTAATACCAGAAGAATTGGGTCATCACCATTCTCTATTGCACTTAATGCTGCCAGCGCTATTGCTGGCGCAGTGTTACGGCCAACGGGTTCAAGAATGATATTATGCGAGAGCTTATTAATTTGTCTTAGTTGCTCGGCAACAAGAAATCTGTGTTCCTGATTGCAAATGACTACCGGTTCCCGTGCATCGACATCATCCAGGCGGAGCACTGTTTCTTGCAGCATTGAACGCTGTCCATACAAGCGAAGAAACTGTTTTGGGTAGAGCTCGCGCGACATCGGCCATAAACGACTACCGGTACCACCAGCCATTATCACAGGAAGTAACATTTTAAATCCTTAAATATCAATGCGTTATACTAAACCAACGAAAGAGTCTCATCGTCGCTCAATGACAAATGGGCACGCTACCGCACTGGCTCTACAGCTACCAGGACACTGCTCATTTTATGTTGGGCAAACAAATTGCTGATACCCCTCAACGAATTAGGGATATCTCGACCGAATATTCTCTTATTTATTCACTGTGTAGACAAGAAAAATGTCCTACGGCGGACCGGTAATTTCTTACCGATCTACCTTTTTTAGTATTTGAAATTTATAAAAAAACAGTTGTAGCAGCATGCTGCGGGTATCAGACAAATCATTACTCTTTACATATACTGCTGCGATACCCGGTTCAAATCGTAGGCAATGAGAGTAGCAGTGGCATTAGCTCAGCAGTTTTAAAATTTGATCCCTGAACTTCGGCCCCTCTTTCAGGTTGCGCAGTCCGTACTTCACAAATGCCTGCATATAGCCCATTTTCTTACCACAATCGTAGCTATCGCCGGTCATCAACATAGCATCAACAGACTGTTTTTTCGCCAGCTCAGCGATAGCATCCGTTAGCTGAATACGCCCCCACGCACCTGGCTGTGTACGCTCAATTTCCGCCCAAATATCAGCAGAAAGCACATAGCGCCCTACGGCCATCAGGTCCGAATCAAGGGTTTGCGGCTGATCGGGTTTTTCAATAAATTCAACGATGCGGCTGACCTTACCTTCGTTATCCAAAGGCTCTTTGGTCTGAATAACGGAATACTCAGAAAGATCGCCAGCCATACGTTTTGCGAGCACCTGACTACGTCCGGTCTCATTAAAGCGGGCCACCATTGCGGCCAGGTTGTAACGCAGTGGATCCGCGCTCGCCGTGTCAAGAATGACGTCAGGTAACACCACCACGAAAGGGTTGTCCCCGATTACCGGGCGTGCGCAAAGAATTGAGTGGCCCAGACCAAGCAATTGTGCCTGACGGACGTTCATGATAGTCACACCTGGAGGGCAGATGGACTGCACTTCGGCCAGTAACTGGCGCTTAACACGCTGTTCAAGCAGCGATTCAAGTTCATAAGAGGTGTCGAAGTGGTTCTCAACCGCGTTCTTAGACGCATGTGTTACCAGAACGATTTCTTTGATACCTGCAGCTACAATCTCGTCGACAATGTATTGAATCATCGGCTTATCAACGATCGGTAGCATCTCTTTTGGGATGGCCTTTGTGGCAGGCAACATGTGCATCCCGAGGCCTGCTACCGGAATAACTGCTTTCAAATTAATCATTAAGTCATTCACCTATTCAATAGTTGCTGAATTATAGCTTTTTAGCTTGTTTTAGCCAGTATGAATTACATTGCTCAGTTAGGTCGCATGTTACGCCGCTTATCGGCAGAATGCAGTAATCATAATCTTAGCCGGGTAGGTTTTTAGCCAGGAATGGTCGTAAAATTACCGACCCGGTAGTCGAAAATTCACTGCCGCGACATTCACAACCTGGTGGGTTACGCTGTCAATATCAACCGAGCTTTGTCCTGCTTCATTAACTGCATAAACGTTGGCCAGCGAGAGCAAGGTACCCTGTTTGGCCATAAACTTACCGCGGACATCTTTGCGCAGATCAAAGTGCATCTTTAATGCTGGCCCTGTAGTGGATTGTTGCATCACCTTGATATTTCGCAAGAAAAGATGCTGAGGTTTGTTATGCAGCTCCAGCGTCGCGCGCTTCATCTCAACGTTGGTAATGGCCACAAATGAAGTTGCATTACCTGAGGAAATCTGAATACCACGTAATTTATAATCGAGATGTGTGTTATCCAGTTGAATATTATTTAGCTTAAAGTTTTGTGGTATGGACAAATATCGTCCTTTGATCACACCGTAACCAATCAGCATCCCTGCGCTATTTTTCATATTGATATTATCGATCACGAAATTATCACATCCATAAATAGCGACTGTAGCATTATCGATGCCCGCTTTCTTGCTGAAATCCGGGGTGATATTTCGCGCGGTAATATTACGAATGATAAAATGTTTGCCGTTCTCGACATGGACTAACTGCCGACAATCCGAGCCCGTTATATTTGCTACCACAAATCTTTTCACCGCCAGTTCGTCTGGGTAGGTGTTGTCGTACGTACTACCTGCCAGCCCAATACCGATACCCCAGTTAACATTTCCGTTCGTACAATTGATGCGTTCTATAACATGGTCTGAAATCACGATGTCACTGTCGTTTATCGCGACATTCCACTCGATGGCATCACCCTGTAAGTCACTAAAACGACTGTTGGTTATCCGTACGCCATCCATCTGATTATGAAACCCCTGACGCAAGATCCCATAATTCGCATGAGTGACGGTAATGCCATCAATGGTGAGATTACGCATCGCTCGCGGCGTTTTCCCACCGATATAAATTTGCGCCACGGGGGCGAAACCGCTCATGGCTAGGCCTTTTATCACACAGTCGGAGCCCCGAACATCAAGGGTAATATTTCGCAAGCGCCCCCCCTGCCCCCCTGTCACACGACAGCCATCCTGCAGAATAAATCGCCCACGACTACTGCTACTGACCCCGCCTTGCAGATGCAACGTTTTACCTGGCGGGATCACGATTGCGGTATTGATATTCTTGCACTCCAGACCAGCAGGCACGATAACAGTTTGCGCCTCTGAAAACGCCTGGCGGAAGGAAGCCACCCAATCCAGGGGATTGTAATCCTGAATGTTGACGCTACCCGGTGATTCAAGCGCCCGGGCAACGGGAGAATGCAGTACGACAAGCGCAGAACCTGCCGTCAGAAAAGTACGTCGGGAGAGTTTTTTCACTGGCATACAACCTCGATTTACATCGTTTGCAGCAGACTGGCTAGCTGTTTATTGATCGCCAACTGGTTAAATTCAGCGGCTATTTTTTCGCGGGCGCACGCCACCACCGGCTTCACTTGCTCACTGTCGAGCATACTGATCGTCGCTAATCGCTCCGCCAGGGCCTGAGCATCATTTTCTGGTGCCAGCCAGCCGGACTTTCCAGCGTCCACCAGCTCAGGGATCCCACTGTGCACGGTAGAAACGACCGGTATTCCAACCGCCATGGCTTCCATCAACGCCACCGGGATCCCCTCCATGTCACCATCAATCCCCGTGACGGAGGGCAACAGGAAAACATCCGCCTGCTCAAGCATCTCTTTAACCTGATGGCTGGGTTTAAATCCTGACATTTCAATCACATCATCCAGTTGATATTGCTCGACAAGCGTACGTAACCGACGCTCCCAAGGGCCAATTCCCAGAATGCGATAACGAAATGAGATACCTCGCGCCTTCAACTGGCGGCACGCTTCAATAGCGACATGCAGCCCTTTTTTCTCGGTTAACCGTGCAACGGAAAGAATTTCTAGCGGCGTACCTGGCGCTTTCACCTCACGAGGTGTAAAACGCGTCATATCAATCCCCATACGCGATACCGCTATTTTATGTGGTGGACATCCCATATTTCGCAAACGTTCGGCCCAGAGATTGCTGATGGGCAACATCAAATCACCGCGCTGAAACAGCTTCTGATATTCGGGGGTATAGCGGGCAAGGATGTCCCGATGCGAAACATCAATACCATGGAAGACAGTGGCTATTTTGCCGCGGATCACGCCGAGTTCACGCAGTTTGGCCGCCGTTACGCCAGCGGGCCCAAAGTGCGCAATAAAGACATCGGCCTGGAATGCGCACGGGGTTGCCGCACAGATCGCGGCTAAAATCAGATTACGCGCCTCATCGCCATAGCGTGGAACATTGAACGCCTTCCAGGTCGCAGTCCGGGTAATGCCCTGTAAAATCGTCAAGGTGCGATATTTCAGCTTTGCCAACCTGCCAGCCGGTTCTTTCAATAACCATCGTGTTTTTTCGCCCAGGCGGTAGTCCACATAGGAAGCATGAGTGTTATCAAGATCGCCCTGATATAACGCGATAATTTCAACATCATGCCCCATATCGATAAACGCGGTAATCTGATTCAGCACAAAGGTTTCAGAGGACAGCGGAAATTTAAGCAGGAAAAAGCTGACTTTCATTTCCCCTCCTCAATACGCGTTAATACCGATTGCACCATGTGCATACCGTGTTCACGTTCACGCTTAACGGCCTCCTCTACCCTGACATTAAGTTCAGCCAACCGTCCCAGGATATCGGCAACCCTGCCCTCAAGGCTGCCATCCAACAGATGGTGGATATCAACCGCCATTTCCGCTAATCCCAGTTGCTGCATAATTCCCGCCGATTTGTGCTCATAATTAATGGCTATCGCCGGCGTCATAAAGTTCATCGAGATGATGGCAGAGTGCAGGCGTGTGCCCACCGTCAGGTCACATGCGCCCAATATTTTTCCCATTTCGAGATCGTTTAGTTCATCCATGACCACGTGATAACGGGTCGGATCGTTAACGTACTGGCGCAGGTTCAGTGCAACCATGCGATCATCTTTGTTGTAACTATCAATACCGGTACAGGTTGAGAGCGCCATCACCTGGTAACCTTCGTCAAGGATCCGATTAACCACGCCGGCAAAGGCTCGCTCATAGGCCTGTTGTGTGGTCCCAAGACGCTTATCAAACGGTGCCAGTTCACGTAGTGTAATGGCGACAGTCTTCTGCTTTGCTGCCGTTTGTAACCAGTGCTGTACGGCATAACCCGGTTCAAAGTCATCGTGATGGTTGTCTACCAGCCAGGCGGTATCCACACCCGACTCAACTTTCTCTGTCGTTATTTCACTGCGTTTCATCAGTTCCAGACTGACCGACTCTCGTAAAATTAGCGCATTGCAGTGCCCAAAAACGTAATTCGCCAACTGATTGAACTGTTCGTCCTGGAATGGCCCGACGCTGTGACCAATCATGTACAGCGGTTTTTTGGCCATAAATGAACACAGTGCATGCTCAAACTGCGGCACACCATAAAGATCGACAAAAAACGATCCGCCGACCTGGATAATGGCGTCATAACGCGACAACAAGCGGACAAAGTCAGTAAACCCCTGAGCAATAGCGATGTTGCGCAGATTTCCGGAATCTGTAACGCGCGAGAGCAGCACCTGATGCTGATAGCGACGACGCAGCACTTTCTTTACGCGCCCCATGACGCCTGCAGCGTTGTTATGCTGCTTCATCTGTGAATACAGTGGGTCGCCCATCACCGGTCGGTTTAGTAACCAGGAGGAACTCACCGGATAGCGGCTCATCACATCCACTTCCGTCTCAGGCTGGAGCGTATGAATGGCATCCAGCAAACCGCGCAAAATGGCGCTGTCCCCACGATTTCCGCAGGTGTGGTTGCCCAGAATCAGTAATTTCATCATGACCTCTTAAAATCAGTGCGGATAACGGTTTTCCCATCTCCGGACGACAACAAACACAATTCATCCTGCGCGGAACAGGGCTTTCATTTTTTCACCTCGACAGAACTGGCGTTTGATTTCCACCACCAGCGGATCACGCGACAGCACAATCATCACGACAAACGCCAGAGCGCCAGCGGCTATCTGTAGGCTCAGCAACGCACCTAACGGCAATTTATTTTGCAGTGTCATTCCCAGCACGTAACTCACCACCAACGTGGGTAAGGAGAGATAAAACGGTAGCCACAGGCTGAGCATGTACTGCCGATAGCTCGGTCCCAGTACCGGTTTGATCATCACGAAATAGCTCAGGATGGTGTTTATGACCTGTACCAGTAAAAAACCCAGCGTGACGCCAATCACACCCGCCATATTTCCGCCAACCAGGATGGCGGGGATAAACAAGAAAGTTTTGAATATATTGAATTTGAAGCTGATATCGACCCGTGCTTTGGCCATCAGCAGAGAGCCAATCGGATTACCGACTGAGCGCAGCAGACCCACAATGCACAGCAGTTGCAGCACCGGAACAATACTGTTCCACTTTTCACCAAACACCAGCGGTACGACGTTATTCGATACCACCATCAATCCCAGTAGCGCCGGGAAATTGATAATGCCGACAACGGATAGCAGCTTGTAAAAATTCACCCGTAGTTTTTCGGTATCGTCCTGAATTTTGGCAAACGCAGGAAACAGTACTCGGGTAATTATCGGATTCAGTTTGATGGGCGGTACAACTGCCACGTTCCAGGCAAGATTGAAGCCTCCCGCTACGCCTGCCCCCAGAGTTCTGGCCAGCACCAGCGTCGAAAGGTTCGTGTTCACGTAATTGATGATGCTGTCCGCCGTCAGCCACGCCCCAAAGCGCAGATTTGACGACACGGATGAAAGCGAAAAACACAGTCCAGGTCGATAAATTTTGCGGCCAAAATAGCCAAACAGCAGCGTGCGTAGCGTACTGTTCACCAGATAGCCAACAATGGCCGTCATGGCGATCGGCCAAAAATGCGCGCTAACCACGGTAAAAGTAAAACCGGCCAGTACTGAACTGGTTTCAATCATGCCAATTTTGTTGAAGGCCAGTTCTTTTTGCATCAGCGCACGGAACTGCTGCCCATGCGGGATCACCACAAACGCCAGCGCTAAGGTTTTAACCAGTGGCACCAGCTCAGGGTTATTAAGCACATCGGCTATAGTCTCGCTGAGCGAAAACATAGCAATACAAACGGCGATCCCCAGTCCAACGTTTAACCAGTACAAGGTGGTTAGTTCAAGATAACCTATCTCTTTGCGCTGAATAATCGAGTTGGCGATCCCAAAATCAGACAGCGTATCGGCCAGCGCGATAATCACCAGCGACACGGTTAATAACCCGAACTGATGATTATCAATAATCCGCGCCAGAACCGTCATCTGGATGAGCCCCAGACCGATAATGATTACCGTAGCAATGGCTGACCACTTGGCACCGTTGAGGGTTTTTTCTCGTAAGCTCATATTAATATGCCGCTTTATTGACGAAGCCTTTAAACACCGTCAGAAAAACGATTTTGATATCGAACCACACACTCCATTCACGAATGTATTCGAGGTCAAACTCTACCCGTTTTTCCATTTTTTCCAGCGTATCGGTTTCACCACGCCAGCCGTTGATTTGCGCCCAACCGGTAATACCTGGCTTCACCTTATGGCGTAACATGTACCCTTCTATCAGCTGACGGTACTGTTCGTTATGCGCCACCGCATGTGGACGCGGCCCGACAATAGACATCCCTCCTGTCAGCACATTGATAAACTGTGGTAATTCATCCAGAGACGTCCGCCGCAGGAAGTTACCCACGCGGGTCACACGCGGATCGTTCTGCGTGGCCTGGGTAACTACTGCATCGTTTTCCATTACCTTCATGGAACGAAACTTCCAGACTTTGATCGGTTTCCCGTCCATCCCATAGCGGGTCTGACGAAAAATTACCGGCCCCTTTGAGGTCAGCTTCACCATCAGCGCAATGGCGCATAGCACAGGAGAAATAAGCAGCAGGATTAACGATGCCAGGACGATATCCTCCGCGCGCTTCAGCAGACGATTAATGCCAGAAAGCGGTGTGTCATACAGCGGTACCACAGGAACACCGTTCATTTCTTCAATCCGCGAGTGCAGAATATTGAAGGTAAAGACATCAGGAATCAGGAGCACTGAACAGGTGGTATCAGCCAGTTCGCGTACCAGTTTTTTTACGCGCGCCCCATCGCTCATCGACATAGCGATATAGACGTTATGAATGCGTGAAGCTTTGGCATCATCCACCAGTTGCTGTAGATTTCCCGCCCAATCACGGGCATTTTTCCCCGGTATGGGGTCGTGATAGACACCCGCGACCTCAAACCCCAACCACGGCTCATGGCGAAAGCTGTCCAGCAGTACCTGTCCTGCGGGAAGGTCCCCTGCTACCGCTACCCGACGCGTGTTATAACCACGATTTCGCAACCATCCCGCCCCGTAGCGAATAAACGCACGGCACAGCACCAGACCAATACTTGACAACAGATACCATGCCAGCCAAAGAGCAAACCGGTTATCAAAATCGTTATTAAAGGCAATCAGACCCGCGCAAAAAATCAGACTCAGCGTCCAGTTTTGCAGCAGCAGCACCAACTCAGTTGAAATTTTTACCCCGCGCCAGGAGCGGTAGAAATCCGTTATCCCGCCCAGCATCTGAAAAACGACCAGCGTGATTAACGCCACCAGCAGGTGCATATACAGGAAAGGCAAACCGCTCAGTTCGCAGACTATCCATAATCCACCAAACATGATGGTGATATCTGAAAAGCGTTGCACCATCGATATTAACGACGCATTGGTTTTGGCTCGTTCGCGCTTTTTTAGATGTGTCATCGTGGTTCCTGTTAGTCGCCACTTGCCCGTATCGGGCAAGGGAAATACCAGCATTACTGATTTAGCAATGCCAGGAGAGTGCGCGTTCGCACGTTCAGGCGTACATCACCAATTGTTCCGTAACAAATATCAAAAGTGGCAACACAGATTATTTGGCTCACGTTATCTCCTTTTTCAGGCAACAGTTAACCCGACCTGATTGCCTCAATAAATAAGTAACAAAGGCCAGGCTCTGTTATTTTTATTTCATAAAAGTTCGCAGAGAGTCAGTTAACAGAAATGAATAATAGACTTCTATATATGCTCATGATGTGTGCCAAACCTTACAATATCATCTTCTTCAAGGTAGACTCCAGAACGAACTTCAATCATCTCCAACGGAACCTTCCCTGGGTTTTCAAGACAATGAACAGTGCCCTGAGGAATATATACTGATTGATTTTCACTTAATAACTGGACCTCATCACAGATCGTAACTTTCGCAGTTCCTGCAACAATAATCCAGTGTTCAGCGCGATGATGGTGCATACGTAATGCAAAGCCCTGACCGGGTTTCACGGTTATTCTTTTAACCTGATAACGATCGCCTTCATCGATAGAATCATATTTCCCCCAGGGTCTAAAAACCTCCCGATGAATATGATGTTCCGAGCGACCTTCCGCCTGAATTTGTGCAACGATTTTTTTTACATCTTGTACATCTGTTTTATTTGCGATTAATACTGCATCTTTAGTTTGGACAACAATCAGATCTTTTACGCCGACGGTTGCCACCAGTCCCGATTCGGCGTAGACATAACTGTTCTCTGTATTATGGTCAATAACATCACCATGATAAACATTACCCTCGTCGTTACGATCGCTGATTTCCCAAAGAGATGACCATGACCCTACATCGCTCCAGCCGACGTTCATCGGCAGGACTACAGCGTCCGTGGTTTTCTCCATCACGGCATAGTCGATCGATTCTTCTGGACAATCCTGGAAATCCTCCCGACTGACACGGATAAAATCATTGTCCAGTTCAGCGTTATCCATCGCCAACAAGCAGGCCTGTAAAATATCTGGACGATATTTTTCGAGCTCTTCAAGATAGCGTCGGGCCTGGAATAAAAACATACCGCTATTCCAATAATATTCACCAGCAGAGATATATTTTTCGGCTGTTTCAATGTCAGGTTTTTCCACAAAAGCATCAACATTGAAAGCAACAGAATCAACTTTAATCTGGGTACTGCTGACTTCACCGCGTCGAATATAACCGTACCCTGTTTCCGGTGCATCCGGAACGATACCAAATGTTACCAGCTTGCCATTTTCAGCTAACGGGATAGCTGAGGTCACTGCATCGTGGAAGAATTTATTTTCTTCGATAATATGATCAGCCGCCAGAACCAGCAACAACGGGTTATGTTCGGAATTATTGTTACATGCTGCGATTGCTGCCAGCGCGATTGCTGGTGCGGTATTCCGGGCTTGTGGCTCAAGAATAATATTACCCGTTAGCTTATCGATTTCTTGCAATTGCTCAGCAACAATAAATCGATGCTTTTCATTACATATTACAAGCGGTGGTGAACAATCCAGGCCATCAAGGCGGCAAATTGTCGATTGCAACATAGTGTTTTGCCCATCCAGACACAAGAACTGCTTTGGATATAATGTTCTGGATAATGGCCATAAACGGCTACCGGACCCACCTGCAATAATTACCGGATGAATGTTATTTTGGCTCATACGTCAACCCTTCAAATGATTAATAAATTGATTTAAGACATTATCTTTTTCAAGTGCAGACTCTGCATATGAACGTGCAATCATATTGTATTCAGGCATAGTGATTGCTTCAGTAATACCAGCCACAAGCATTTCAACTGATTCTGGCTCAATACAGATTGCAATACCGGGATGTTTCTGACAAAGCTGCCCCAGTTCGGTGTGGATCTCTGCTGTAATAACGGCATTCCCCCCGACCGCCAATATGTTCGTTAACTTCGAAGGAAGGACCGCATCTGCAGCGCCACGTCTTTGGATGACTAAATGGCAATCTGCTAGCCTTAATAACGCAGGCAGCATTTCATAAGGTTGCAGTGGGTAGAACTTAACATTCGTTAGGGCTCGTTCCTTAACCATTTGTTCCATCCTGGATTTTCCCCCTCCCTGACCCACAATAACGTATATCCATGGTTTATCCTGAGTCTGACTTGCAGCCTCAACGATATTTTCAACGCCTTGTTTCTCACCAATATTGCCAGAATACAAAATAATTTTTTTATCAGTTGGCAAATCAAACTGCTGACGTATTTGCTCTATATCAGCACTATCCACCTTGCTGAATCTTTCCACTTCAGACCAGTTCGGGAAAAAGATAAGTTTTTCTGCAGCAACACCTTTCTCCTGCGCTTTTTGCATCATAGAACGGGAGATCGTGGAAACATTATCCATACTCAACAAACTGCTGCGCTCAAATGCTTTGGCTACTCGCGCAATCATTGTGGAGTTTCCGGCTGCCGCCAGTCCCAGCCCCAACATCGCATCAACTTCATAGTCCTGAATATGCAGCACGGTGCGAGAGCCAGACAGTTTTGCCAGCAAACGCATCCCTGGCGTACAGAATAGCGTGGGTACCACGCCGATAATGTACTCAGGCTTCCACCGACACTGAGCCAACAGGGGAAAAAGACTGCTCAGGGCAAAACTGCCCAAATGTAGCAACCGCTTTAGCGTTGAAGGTTGAGCCGGTACATATAATGGACAGCGCCAGACAGTAGTGACACCCACTTCCCGACGATAACGCCAGGAAGAATAAGGCTCGCCTACTTGCCACTGCGGATAATAAGGGGGAGCCGTGACAACCCTAACCTCATGCCCCTGGCCTGCCATCCATTCCACCATCTCTCCCGTGTATTTACCAATTCCGGTCAACTCGGGCGAGTAATTGATGCCATAAACCAGAATTCTCATATCCCGGGCACCCGATCTTTCGTCGCTGGGTTGAAATATGCCTGCGTATTTTTATGCACATTTCCATCGATAATCAGTTCATCCGATTTAGCCCAACGCCAGGTATCATGCTGTTTTGACGGCAGCATTGATGTACTGGTATTAATTTTCAGTCGAAAACCCAGCACCACATAATGCGTTGTAAACGAAGAACCAGAAAAATTATCATCATAAAAGTGCTGCCAGACACCAAAAAACTCACCGTGTGTTATGGGAAACTGCTGACCTAATTCCTCTTCCGTCAAACGCATAAATGCTTGTTCCAGCGTTTCATCTTTTAATACTCTGCCGCCTGGCACAAACCAATATCCTTGAGCAGGCCTGTTAGTTCTTTTCCCAACTAAAAACTCCCCAAACTCATTCTCAATGATAAAATCCAGAGAGATCAGCGGTGTCGTGCGCACCGCATTAGCGAAGTCTTCTTTATTGAGAAACATTACTCACCCCGATACCGCTGCTGATTATCAAGGAACCAGCGATAAGTATTAACCAGCCCCTGTTCAAGCCCTATTTCATGATGCCATCCGAGTCTTCTCAGGCGGCTCACATCAAGCAGTTTCCGTGGTGTCCCATCAGGTTTAGAAGCATCAAAAATAATTTCACCGCGGAAACCGACAACTTTTGCAATGGCATCGGAAAGTTCACGAATAGTGCAATCTTCACCCGTACCTACGTTGACATGGGAAAGCATTGGCTCTGTATTTTCCTGCCAAACCTCATTGTCTAACTCCATAACATGGATACTGGCTGCCGCCATATCATCGACATGCAAAAATTCACGCATGGGTTTTCCACTGCCCCAAACTTCAACGTACTTGTCATCACGTTGGGTGGCTTCATGAAAACGACGCAATAGCGCAGGAATCACATGGGAATTATCTTTATGGAAATTGTCGTTAGGTCCATACAGGTTCGTCGGCATCACTGAACGGTAATCCCGGCGATGCTGCCGGTTATAGGACTCACACAGTTTTATCCCTGCAATTTTAGCGATGGCATAGGGCTCATTTGTCGGCTCCAGTGATCCCTGCAACAACTCGCTCTCTTTGATTGGTTGCTGCGCAAACTTAGGATAAATACATGATGAGCCTAAAAATAATAACTTTTCGACATTTGAATTATGAGCCGCATGAAGAATATTACTTTCCATCATCATGTTTTCATAAATGAAATCAGATGGATAATTATTATTAGCCATAATCCCGCCCACTTTTGCCGCGGCAAGATAAACCTGGTCAATATGTTCACTGGTAAAGAAATCATTAACCGCCGTTGTGTCTAATAAATTGAGCTGCTCACGGTTACGAATGATTAACTCTACATCTTCACGTTGTGCGAGTTGTCGGTAAATAGCAGAGCCCACCATTCCCCGATGTCCCGCGATATAAACACGTTTCTTCTTCATCATCATTAGCTCTCCAGTGCAATAACAACATCGTAACCATGGGACTTCAGCAGTGAATGTTTCTTCGCAGCCTCCAGATCGTGGGCAACCATTTCAGAAACCATCTGTCGCAGCGTGATTTCCGGTTTCCAGCCCAGTTTTTCGTGTGCCTTTGCCGGATCGCCCAACAGCGTTTCCACTTCCGCAGGACGGAAATAGCGTGGGTCGACGGCGATCATCACATCCCCCGGTTTCACCCCTGGTGCATCATGCCCAGTCACCGAAACCACAATGCCTTTTTCATTCACGCCCTCACCTTCAAAGCGCAATTTAATACCGAGTTGGGCAGCGGCCATTTCCACAAACTGACGGACGGAATACTGCACGCCAGTGGCGATCACGAAATCTTCCGGCTGTTCCTGCTGCAACATCATCCACTGCATCCTGACGTAGTCTTTGGCATGTCCCCAGTCACGCAGCGAATCCATGTTGCCAAGGTACAGACAGGACTCCAGTCCCTGGGCGATGTTGGCAATTGCGCGGGTAATTTTGCGAGTGACGAAGGTCTCGCCACGGCGCGGAGATTCATGGTTAAACAGAATGCCGTTACAGGCATACATGCCATAAGATTCACGGTAATTGACGGTGATCCAGTAGGCATACAGTTTGGCGACGGCATAGGGCGATCGCGGATAGAACGGTGTCGTTTCTTTCTGCGGGATCTCCTGAACCAGACCGTACAGTTCAGAGGTGGAAGCCTGATAGAAACGGGTTTTCTTTTCCAGCCCCAGGAAGCGAATCGCTTCCAGCAAACGCAGTGTGCCGATCCCATCAACATCAGCAGTATATTCTGGCGAATCAAACGACACCGCCACGTGGCTCATTGCGCCCAGGTTATAGACTTCATCCGGCTGAACCTCTTGCAAAATGCGGGTCAGATTAGAAGAATCCGTCAAATCGCCATAATGCAGATGGAATTTGGGATTACCCGCATGCGGGTCCTGGTAAATATGGTCTACACGTTCGGTATTAAATGACGAGGCCCGGCGCTTAATACCATGAACTTCATAACCTTTTTCCAGCAGAAACTCTGCCAGGTAAGAACCATCCTGCCCGGTTACGCCAGTAATGAGAGCGACTTTTGCCATGCTATTACCTCTTAAAATTTCCCTTCAGGGAGTAACGTTCTCGACGCGTTTACGCGTAACTACTGCGGGGTTACCCCGACATATGGCATTGGCCGGCAACGATTTAAAAACGCTGCTGCGTGCACCCACGACGGTGCCGTCACCAATCGTCACGCCAGGCGCGACAAAAACATCTGTCGCCAGCCAGCATTTCTCGCCAATCACAATTGGCGTGGCGCTAATATCAAAGTGTTGGCTGGCATAATCATGACTCCCGGTGCATAAATAGCTTCTCTGCGAAATAACCGTATGAGCCCCAATCGTAATATTACCCAGCGTATATAAAACCGCGTCATCACCCACCCAGGCGTAATCACCCAGTGTCAATTTCCACGGATAAGTAATTTTTACTGAAGGCCGAATAACTACGTTTTTTCCTATTTTTGCGCCAAATATCCTTAATAAAAATGCACGCCAGCGGTACATAACCTGTGGTGACCAGTGAAATAATGTTGCCTGAACCGCCCACCATAATTGCACTTTAATGACACCGCCGCCGCGAAAACCTTTCGGCACCGCGAAGCCGTTTAAATCCTGCATAGTGTAACCTTACGTTTTACCATATAAGTGCTTTGTCTTACCGGTTGTACGTAGACGTATGTATTCAGAAAATCCAGCCCAAAAACCGGGCATGCGCAATATTTGACGCTGGACTCTTTTGGCATCCCGACACAATTCCAGATTATTCGTAGTCGATACGCCGCCCATGGAAAACTCCGACACTAAACCAGTCAGTTTTTTAAAAGCGAACCCCGATTTGTATAATTTTGCTGCCAGCGCATAATCCGATGATATTTTATATTGCAAATCATAATGCCAGGTTTGCAGGCCTGTCAGCGGGAAAAATATTGCCTGATGACTGGCTGGCAAACTGTGATAGATGTACCAACCGGGTTTAGCCCGGCGCGTCATTTTTTTACCATTACCAAAGTCCAGCAATGCATCGCCAATCACCATCGTTTTATCACTCTGCGTTTTTAACTGGCGGATAAAATGCGCAGAATCAGCGTGCAGAATATCTCCAGAGTTGAGAAAGAGTGCAAAACGCCCGCGCGCCATAGCTATCCCTTTATTCATTGCGTCGTAGAGACCGTTATCAGGCTCGCTGACAAAACGTAACTGGTGCTCTCCATTGAGATTCTCCAGGAACGCTGGCGTACCGTCTGTAGACCCCCCATCGATAACAATCCACTCAAAGCTGATATCGCTCGTCTGCGCAAGATGTGCTAGTGACGCGTGGGTTTTGACGATCCCGTCCAGATTGCGAAAAGCGACGGTGATAATACTCAGCAGCATGTAAATTACCTCGCGATATTCAGCGCCTTGCGCAAAATAAACGGACATACGATTAAAAAAGCGTATTCCGGACTAAATACTGAACCGGTGAAAAACAACGACAACGGTGTAAAAAGATAAAGTTGCACCCGATAATTCTGATTATCACCAAATGCATTCATCATCATCTTCGTTACTTTCCCCATGTACCACAGGGATAATATTACGGCGAACCACGAAAAATAGATAATTAACAGATACAAACCATTGTCTATCGTTTTACCTACATCTGCACCGTTAAAGATTCCGAATGATGCAACATATTCATAAAGTGAGCCAAATCGCACTACACCATCGATATTCAGTAATGAATACCCAACCATGACCAACGGCCCGACTATACGATAATACGATGAAGAACCTTCCGTACCTAAATCACCAAGACGCGTCGCAATGTAGGGGAAGGCAAATATCACACCCACCATAAACACACTCAGTGAGATAATCGCCAAGGGTAACTTCTTTTTTATCGCATCCTTATTCAGATACTGAAACGCCCACTCCAGTAGGTAAAACAATATAAATGTCATTACCCCAGAAAACGATCCTGACAATATCACCCCTGTCAGAATCATAGCATCGGTCCTGGGCGTTTTGATACCAAACTGTTTGATGCTGAGCCAAATTGAGATTAACGCCAGAGCGAAAAACGCGGGTTCAAAATAGAGTGCAGTGGTACGTTTTCCACCAAATTTAATAAAGTTCAGAACATAGCTATTGCTGTAAATAAGATATTTCGAAATAGCTTCCATTATACTGCTGCCACCACTGAGAATGATCTGTACCATTTCAACGGCAGCCAGACCGACCACTACCCCCACCACCAGCCAGAATAAACGTAAAATTTTAGGATAGTTATGAGGTGAAATGGTTTTGAAGCGAATGCTCCACACCATGCCAATAATGATCACGGTATAGTTAAACAACATGGCAGATGTTACATACTTGCTGGCATCCAGCGATTGGCCAAACAGGTAGTTAAACACCGTCAGGGCCCCGCCTACACCCAACGCAATCAACAGTTTTTTAATATTGATACGGTCGACAAACAGCAGTAGCAACAGTGGTAAAAAAGTGACAACGGTGACAGGGAAACTTTCACCCAATTGTGCAAGCTTGACGTTAACCAGCAGATAAAGCAGCGGTAACACCAGATAGCTACAGACCCTGATAGTACGAGACATATTCCTCCAGCATCTGTTGTCCGCTGTATGCTGTCCGACTCTGCTGGCTAAAGGTTGCCAGCGTGGTGCCAAATACCGCCTGTGCAATTTCTGATTTTTTAAGTTGTACCAAACGCAGAACATCCGCTTCACTGAACGTTTTACCGCCTGATTTTGCCAGCACTTCCTGTGCCGCCTCGCTGTGCGTGGCGATAACCGGTACACCGATAGAAAGCGCTTCGCATAAAATTAACGGGTAGTTATCAACCCGTGAACTGAACACCAGCCCATCCATCTGATTTAGCGCCCCCATCAAGGTTCGTTTGTCACTTTCAAACCCATGGTTGATGACGTTTGCTCCGGCAAACGGGGAAAACTTACCGAATGTATGCAGCTCTATTTTGTCCCCGAGCGCGATAAGCGCCTGAACCAGTTGCTGGCTGGTTTTACCGTCATAGCGCAAATCGTGGGCTACCACGGCAATTTTCGGTCTGCCCGGCGGTTCATACTGAACTGGCAAGTCAGCAAGAATCGCTTCCGTCGCCACATCAATACCGTTATTGATGATGTGACAACGCCCGGCACCGTACAGACTGTTAAATGCTTCCGCCACATGTTGACTGGGCGAGATAAACTGGCAGCCAAGCGCCAACATCATGCGAAACATTTGACGTTTGCCAGGCAGTTGCTGGTGTGCTTTATCAACGCTAACCGGGGGATAGTTGCTTAACGTTGGGCATTTCTGGCAGCCCGTTTTCCAGCCTTCGCAACCATCGGTAAAGGCGCAGCGTCCGGTAACACTCCAGTGATCGTGCAGCGTCCAGACAAAGGTGATATCGGGCTTATGTGCCTTCACCTTTTGGCAAAACGCCACCACCTCTTCGAGATTCAGCCAGTAACTGTGCAGCACATGGAAATGCAGAACCAGCGGGCCCGCAGTGCGGGTGATCGTGCGGTACATACTGTCGAGGTTGCCAAACAGATCGCGGTTTGCGAGGCGAAACAGCGCAATATTCGCCGCCGACGTTAAACGCGGCGCATGTTTAATCACGTGTGGATAATTCCCGTGACTGGCGCTTTTCTTGCCTCCTTTGCCATAACCGTATACAAACCTCGACGACCACCCTTTTTCCTGCGCGCGCAGGTGTAAATCCAGCGCGACCCCGGCTGCCCCGCCTTCGGCAAGCCGAACATTAAATTGCAGAATATTCATTGCATTACCTTCGCTCTCACATGTTGACTCAGCATACTTAGCGTCCTCGCAGACCGTCAGCCAGGCGCTTACCGTTGCGTATGGAAAGCAGCGTCAGCAATGTGCGCCAGTTCATCCGCTTGTTACGAATCTGATAAAGGGTAAACAGCTGATATTTTTTACTCGCCCGGTCAAATTTACCTTTGTGCTTGCGATAGAACTGGAAATAACCGGAGAACTTATGTGGAGAGGAAGTAATGCGCATCTCGCCGTGATTCACATGCAGGATCTGCGTCGCCTCTTTTACCTTCCAGGGTTTACCGTAGGCCACCACCATGCGCAGAAAAATGTCGTAGTCCTGAGCGGCTTTTAACGTGGTATCAAACAGGCATGCTTTGAAACGCCACGCCCAGCTAAAGACCTGATTGCCAATGATATTTCGTTTGTAGAATCGGCGTCGTGAGTACATCGACTTCGGATACAACGGCAGACTGGCTGGCTGTGAATAAACCTCACCTTCACAGACATAATCATCAGCGTAGAGAAAAGCGTGCGTCACCAGTTGATGACGAGACTGAAGGAATGTGCTCAGGCGATTCGGCGTCCACTCATCGTCATCATCAATTCCCGTAATGTACTGCCCACTGGCCTGCATGATCGCCTGATTGCGTACCGCGCACGCGCCGGAGTTAATAGCGTTATGCGTATAGCTCACGCGTGGATCGTTTAACGCCTCAACAAACTGTTGCAGCTGCTCATACTCTGAAGAGCAATCATCGACAATGATCATTTCCCAGTGGCTATAGTCCTGGCGCAGCACCGATTTAATCGCCCGGATAGCTAACTGCTGGCGGTTCCAGGTTGGCATATAAATAGAAATTAGTGGGTTGTCTGTCGTCATTTTTTTGTCCCAGATAAAGTTGCCAGATGGCGCTACGCTTATCAGGCCTACATTCGATATGCGTTGCTGTTAGTTATCTATTTCGAATCCGACGTGTATTCGTATTCGTAGTAACCGTAATCCTGATACCCGCTGGCGCGCCGGAAGATGGAGTTGAGGATCACCCCTTTCACCTGAATACCGTTTTGCTCGAAGCGACTCAGACTGGTTTCCACCTCTTTCAGCGTGTTGACCGCGTAACGCGCCACCATCAGCGTGGTTCCGACGTGACGACCAACGATGGCCGCATCGGTCACGGCCAGTATTGGCGGCGTATCGATCAGCACCAGGTCATAGTTTGCGCTAGCCCAGGTCATCAACTCGCCAAAGCGCTCGCTCATCAGCAGTTCTGAAGGATTAGGAGGAACCTGCCCGCGAGGGACCAGGTCAAAATGTGTAATTGAAGTCGGTTTTGCGCAGGCGGGAATGTCACCCTTGCCGCTAAGAATCTCAGACAGACCGTTGACGTTATTGGTCCCGAGCAGCTCATGGGTATAGCCTTTACGCATATCACAGTCGATCAGCAGCACGCGCTTGTCGGTCTGACTGATAACCGCAGCCAGGTTGGCACAGACAAACGTTTTGCCGATCGACGGGCTGACCCCGGTAAGCATCAGCACATTATTACGTGATTGCATCATGGCGAAGTGCAGGCTGGTACGCAGGCTGCGCACCGCTTCTATTGCCAGGTCAGTCGGATTACCTACCGCCAGCAACTGGCTCTGCTTATAGCGCTTAACGCCTTTAATGGTCTGCACGTTATCACGGGCTTTTTGCCATTCTGACAAGGGAATGCTGGCATACACGCTGATGCCGTGCTCTTCAAGCACCTGTGGGCTTTCAATACCGCGATTAAACAGCGACCGCAGCAGCACGCCAACCACTGAAAGCATCAAGCCAAGAAGGATACTGCCGAGGATAATCAGCGCCGTTTTTGGTTTCAGGACACCGGGTTGGGCAATGGCGGGATCGACAATGCGCACATCGCCAACCGTACTGGCTTCCGTGATCTTCAGCTCCTGCTGTTTATTCAGCAATTGCATATAGACCTGCTGGCCGGACTCCACGTCACGCGTCAGGCGGACAATTTCCTGCTGCGTTTTCGGCATCGCCGTCACGCGCCCGTTCAGCTTGTTTTTTTCATCCTCCAGTGCCTGGCGTTTTTCCAGCAACGTGCGGTACGCCGGGTGCACTTTGGTGAACAGTTTGGAGATTTCTGCTTCTTTAAAAGTCAGTTCATTTAACTGGGCATCAATATTGACCATCGAGTCCAGCACCGCTTTGGCCTCCAGCGGCAAATCAACGGAGTCTTTATCCTGACGAAATGCATTCAGCTTGTTTTCGGCAACGTCCAGACGGTTGCGCACCTCTGGCAATTGTTTTGCCAGAAATGCCAGACTTTTGGCGGCCTCTTCAGATTTACGCTCCACATTTTGTTGCAGATAGTTGCGGGTAATACTGTCGAGGATCTGGCGGATTTGCTCACGATTTTCTCCCGTGAAGGTCAGACTCAGCACCCCGGTATCTTTACCTGTTTCCGTCACCATCAGGTTATTTTGCAGATTGTTGATCGTGCCAAGCGTGGGGAACTTACTGACGGTAAATTCGCTACCCGGACTGGCATGAATTGCCTCAACCCGCATCGATACACCGTCATGGTTCAGCAACTGCCCAACCTGACCACGCGCGCTAAAACCGCCGTCACTCACCAGTTGATAACTTTTATCGTTCAGTACACTCAACGTGAAGGTCTGTTCATTCATTGACGTTGGCAAGGTGAAAGTCGTCACATTGACCGTTTCATTCTGGCGGCCCATCAGCCGGTCCCAGCCGGCACCAAAAAGAGGAAATGAATCTTTGGTGACGGAAATGTCCAGGTTGAGATCGTCTACCGTTTTGCCCAATACCCGTCGTGACTGAATAAGCTGAATTTCCGCTTCAGAAGCAGGTGGCTTGCTGGATAACGCCGAGCCAATATCCTGGACTAACGAGTTTCCGGTATTTTGTTCAATTTGCACCAGCGCATCGGCACTGTAGATCGGCGTGGCAAACAGGGTGTAGACCGCCGCACACAGCGCAAATGCGGCAGTTATGCCCAGTACCCACCAGCGTGCTTCGACTACTGTCCCAACCAGACGTCCGATATCGATTTCATCGTTGCCTGTTACCGACGTTGCAGACTGTTTTTCTTTTTCTGTCATTATTTTCCCTGCTCCGCATTCAGTGCCTGAGCCCATTGGTGGGCAGACCGCTCAAGTAGCGCATACACCGCATCAAATGCATCGCGGCTTTTACGATACGGGTCGGGTATTTCGCGTTCGCTGTCCCAATGGCCGAACAGCATCACTTTGCCACGCATCTCCGGCACCATTTCACACAACGCCGTGATATGACGTTTTTCCATGGTCAGGATCAGGTCATATTCCCGGCACATCCGTCCCGAGATCTGCCGCGCACAATGATTTTCCAGCGACAAGTTATGTGCCTGAGCCACACTAATGGCACACGGATCAGCGCCCTTGCCTACCAGCGCGCCGAGGCCAGCGGAAGACACCGTCAACGCCGGATCAAATTGCCTTAACAAGCGCTCTGCCGTC
This sequence comes from Citrobacter sp. Igbk 16, assembly GCF_028069755.1. NCBI lineage: Bacteria > Pseudomonadati > Pseudomonadota > Gammaproteobacteria > Enterobacterales > Enterobacteriaceae > Citrobacter > Citrobacter sp. Igbk 16. The sequence goes on from NZ_JANEWJ010000039.1 coordinate 24,743, forward strand.
GGAGAGCGGCAAATGTTCCCTACGCAGACAACTAATATTTTGTTAAACATGATGATTACCAGTTGTGAAGGTCGCTGGCCGTATCCGTCATGTAACGAACACCGCTAATGGTCGGCAGCAACTGATTGATCAAACGGTTCCAGCGAGCAACCGGCGCGGTCGTGACATACACCACATCGTAAGGCTGAAGTCGGAAAGAGGTCGCCATCACCAACGATGTCGCATCGGACATATCAAGCTGGTAGATATTGGCGATCTTGCCGTTATGCCCACCCTCGCCTTTTATTGGACGAATAACGAAGATGCCGCTGGCATTGGATGTGGTCAGGTCGATGCCCTCCGCATTGCCCAGCGCTTCGGTGAGCGTCATACCGCTGAAATCCATCTTGAGGGTGCTCTGTTTTTTCACTTCGCCCATCACGAACACTTTCAGGTCGTCATTTCTCGGGACAAACAAAATATCGCCAGGATAGAGCAGACGGTTCTGGCTTAGATCGCCATTTTGCATTAGCGCTTGCAGAGAAATTCGCTGCTCCTGCCCTTTGTGAGTCAGCACAACGTTGCGCCAGTCGGCCTCTTCAGTGAGGCCGCCTGCGGCATTAATAGCATCGAGGATGGTAAGAGGTACGTTGGTGATGGCCTGTTGACCGGATTTATTCACCTGCCCGGAGACATATGCCTTTTGCGAGCGGAATGCGGCGATATTAACGTCCACCTGCGGGTCCGCGATGTACTTCGCTAAGCGCCCGGTAATATCACTACGAATTTCTGCCAACGTTTTTCCCACCACGCTAACTTTGCCAATGTAGGGATAAAACATCGTGCCGTCAGGCTGTACCCAGTTTCCCGTATCGCTTGAGCTACGATACTGTCCCGCTGGCGTGGTGAGTTCGGGATGATCCCATACGGTGACATTCAGGACATCACCGGGTCCGACCCGGTACTGATACCCGGAGATCTCCTGATCCAGCGACATATTAGGTTGAGCAACATTCGGTCGCGGACGCAATTGCTCAACCAGTCGTGGGGTAAGCGGATAAACATTCACCATCCGGTTGATATCAAAATCGGCATCCTGCTGCTTAATCACATCTTTGCCCATGGTAGACATATTGCTGCCCGGAAGCACGGTACAACCGTTGATCAATATTACCGACACCAATACTGGTATCAATTTAAGTTTGGATTTCATCATTGATTATTTATCACTTTGGCAGAGTCATTATCACGTGCGTTTTAAATAGCGATTACGCCTGTTTGCATTTACCTTGCCGTTAATTGAATAGGAATTTAACTGGCATCAGTCCTAAAAAAAATGAATTCATCTGCAGTCTCTTGACAGAATAATTTAGGTTTATCATCAGGCGACCAGGCACGCTACCGCCCCTGGCTTCATTAGCTACCAATGCACTGATTAATTTATATTTTTACCATCCTCGCAATTTTCATCATATTCATAGCATCTACCCATCAGAAATAGCATGGTGCGATACTGGCAACATATTTCTCTTTTGATTATTACGGGAAGAATTGTTGCAGCTAACCGAATAGCAGGCAAGATAACAAGTCCTGAAACATAGCCTTTTAAGATTAATATTAAGCGTGAGATGTGTATATTTTTAGGATTTTATTGATGTTGACAATGTTAATATATAAATATCCAGTCTGCGATATTTCCTAAATATAAGTGGATAAATAAAACCATTTCGTGCAGATACCTTCAGGCTATTCTCTCCCTCCTATCCTGATATAAACGGAAGAGAAATCCCTTCTCGCCATTGCATTTTTCGTCGATTTTACCCATGATCGAATTGTGACAATTGTCATATAACTATAGGTATAGCATTTACTATGGAATGGATTGCCGATCCGTCAATCTGGGCCGGACTCGTCACGCTAATCGTGATAGAACTCGTTCTTGGCATTGATAATCTTGTTTTTATTGCCATCCTCGCGGAGAAACTCCCTCCAGCCCAGCGGGATAAGGCGCGTATTACCGGGCTACTACTGGCGATGGTTATGCGCCTGCTACTGTTGGCGTCAATATCATGGCTGGTGACGCTGACCACACCTCTGTTCAGCATTCGGGACTTCAGCTTCAGTGCCCGCGACCTGATTATGCTATTTGGCGGCTTCTTCCTGCTGTTCAAAGCGACGATGGAGCTTAACGAAAGGCTGGAAGGGAAAGACAGCGACAATCCCACCCAGCGTCGGGGTGCGAAATTTTGGGGCGTGGTCGCGCAAATAGTGGTACTGGATGCCATTTTCTCACTGGACTCGGTGATCACCGCGGTTGGCATGGTTGATCATCTGGCCGTCATGATGGCGGCGGTGATTATTGCCATCAGCCTGATGATGCTGGCCAGCAAATCGTTGACCCGCTTTGTTAACAGCCACCCAACTATCGTTATCCTGTGCCTGAGCTTCCTGCTGATGATTGGTTTCAGCCTGGTCGCGGAAGGCTTTGGTTTTCGCATACCGAAAGGCTATCTGTACGCGGCTATCGGCTTCTCGGTCATGATAGAAGCCCTGAACCAGCTGGCTATTTTTAACCGTCGTCGTTTTCTGTCGGCTAACCACACGTTACGCCAGCGTACCGCCGAGGCAGTGATGCGCCTGATAAGCGGTCAAAAAGAAGATGCCGAGCTGGATGCCGAAACTGCCGCCATGTTGGCGGATCATCATGAAGGTCAGATTTTTGCACCACAAGAACGGCGGATGATTGAGCGCGTACTGAACCTTAATCAGCGAACCGTCAGCAGCATCATGACGTCACGCCATGATATCGAGCACATTGATCTCAATGCGCCGGAAGCAGAAATTCGCACACTACTGGAGAAAAACCAGCATACGCGTCTGGTCGTAACCGGAGAAGATGAACAGGAAGAACTGCTCGGTGTGGTGCATGTGATTGACCTTCTGCAACAGTCGCTGCGTGGCGAACCACTCGATTTGCGTGTCTTACTTCGCCAGCCGTTGGTATTCCCGGAAACCCTGCCGCTCCTTCCGGCGCTGGAGCAGTTCCGTAATGCCCGTACGCACTTCGCTTTTGTGGCCGATGAGTTTGGTTCGGTGGAAGGCATCGTGACGCTGAGCGACGTGATGGAAACCATCGCGGGTAACTTGCCAAATGAAGTCGAAGAGATCGACGCTCGTCATGATATTCAGAAAAATGCCGATGGGTCGTGGACGGCAAACGGTCATATGCCGCTGGAAGACCTGGTGCAGTATGTCCCGATCCCATTAGATGAGAAACGTGAGTATCACACCATCGCCGGGTTGTTAATGGAGTATCTGCAGCGCATCCCGAAAACCGGAGAGGAAGTACAGGTTGGAGACTATTTGCTGAAAACCTTGCAAGTAGAAAACCATCGGGTGCAGAAAGTCCAGTTGATACCACTGCGCAGTGAAGAAGAGATGGATTACGAGGTATAAGCGATATGCCGGATGGCGCTAAAGCGACATCCGGCAATAGAGATCAGAGTTTATCCAGCAGCTTTTTAACATCTTTGCCGTTGCGAGAGTCTTTGTTGCGATCGGCCCAGTCGTTCAATCGACGTTTTGCTTCATCCTGCATATGCTTACGCAAGAGTTGGTCCACCTGCAGGTTATAGTTTAACGACTGCCACTTGCCATAGACCCTGAGCGGAACCGGAGTCGCTTTGAGGAAATCGATCAATTTGCTTTCCCCATTCCATCCGCCCAGCACACGTACGTTAAACTGAGTATCACAATTTTGCTCAACCAGATCTAACGTGCCCTTACCCGAAAGCGCCAGCATGGCGGACTGCCCTTCCATGTTATCCAGCGTAACCTTGCCGTTATCCAGCGTCAGATCGGTCACAAAGCGATCCAGCCGCGTCGCATTATCCAAATCCTGTTGTGAACTTGCACTGCCGCCGCTACGTTCAACCGCCTGTTGCACCAGTTGCTGGAAGTTCATGCCTTCCATACGCGTGCCGCTCATCTCAACATTGGCCTGTCCTTGCCAGCTGTGACGAAATGCCTGCGCATCAATGTCAGAGCCCGAAAAATCGCCAGTCAGTGACAGCTTGCCAGTAAGGGCAATCGGATAGTCAAAGGCTTTCAGGATAGTGCCGATTTCTACGCCTTCCAGCCGTGGGTGAAAGACTGCCCGTGGAGAGCCTTTTCTGGCATCCAGCGAGCCAGGAAGCGAGATCAACCCACCGTCACTTTTTCCCTGTAACTCATTGATATTCAGCAAGCCAGCCTGGTTGACGATTTTTGCAGAAACATTATCAAATGCCATTTTCCGCCAGAGAACTTTATCCGCCTGTAGTGCAATATTGGCGGAAAATCCTTGCAGCCCCTGATAAGAGACGGCATCAACCTGCGAGGCAATGACCGGTCGCGCCAGTGTAGACTGGCTCTGACTCTGCTGTGCCCCGGTATCTGTCGCCGCCAGAGCGTCATGCTGTACGATCAGGTTATCCAGGTTGAGCTGGCCGAATTTCAGATCGACGTCCCATGCGGGTTTCTCCGCCAGCGTCACCTGAGCTTGCCCGGCGAGTGAACTGTCATTCGCCGTTAAGTTAATCTGAGTAAAAGCGAGCTGTTTTTTCTCTTCCTGCCACCGAGCCTGAAGCTGCCCCTGGCCGCGGATCCCCTGCGGCGGCAAGTCAGCGCCCTGTAACTGCCAGCTTAGCTGCTCAATGTTAGCGACTAAATCATGCGGATAGTCAGACGCATCAACAGCACCGCTGATGGACAACGTCAGGTCGCGCTGGTCGCGGTTAACGCGACCGGTGAAATCGAACGTTCCGCGATGCTGGGCATCCTGTTCCATATTCAGGTGAATATCACGAACCGTTATCTGTTCATCATCTTCATGCTGGAATACCAGAACGCTGTCAGCCACGCGCAGGCGAGCGATATCAAACGACCATCCACGATCTTCTGCCAGATCCGGCAGTGTATTATCTTTTGGCGCAACAGGGGCATCGACTCCGCGCACAGCCTCGGTTTCAGGTGTGAGTTGAATCACCGCGCCTTTGAGCATGACTTGCTTTACGCTGAGTTGGTGGCTCAGCAACGGCCACAAGGCGACGTCCAGACGCATATTGTCGGCACGAACCAGCGGTTCGCTGGCACCTTCAGCCGTTAGCACCATGCGCCCGGAGAGAATGCTCAACTGGGGCCACACGTGCCAGCGCAGAGGACCATCCAACTGCAGTTGATATCCGCTACGCGCAGCAACTTGCTTCACCATGTATGCGCGGAAATCGTTCGGATTCACCAACAATACTAACGCAGAGAAACCGGCCACCAGCACGACCAGAAGAATCATCAGCGTCGTCAGAAATCGTCTCATGCTATCCCCAATGGACTGAAAAACACTCAGTCTTTATCGATCCGGCTGGCTACCGCGCCCTGCTGATCGCGATACTTCGCATCCTGGCGGCGGTTGTAAGGTCGCGCTGCCGGGCCGGAAAGCGGTTCGAAGCTCAGTGCACCAATCGGCATACCGGGGCGCAGCGCCAACGGTAATTTTCCTGAGTTGTAAAATTCCAGCACGATGCAGCCCGACCAACCCGGATCAATACGGTGTGCCGTAACGTGTACCATCAGGCCCAGACGTGCCAGCGAAGAACGGCCGTCTAACCAGCCAACAAGGTCGGAAGGCAGCGTTACGGATTCGAACGTTACCGCCAGCGCTAATTCACCCGGGTGCAGGAAAAACGCTTCACCGTCTTTGAGGACAATTTCATCACTCATTACGCGGTCAAGCGCAGCGCTGACCTCATCCTTCGGCCCGCTCAAATCAATATACGCCGCCGTATGACCGCGGAACGTACGAAATTTGTTTCCAAGACGCACATCTACCGTTGCGCCGTTGATACGCTCGACAGGAGGACGTGGATTGATCGACAGACGACCTTCATCCAACCAGGCTTCAATATCTCGGTCACATAAACGCATGGCACTTTCTCCTTTCGTGCTTCAACCCCTTAATGCCAGGCGCGTTAAGGGTGAACCAGGTTATCACTGAACGGTACACAATTCGCTGAACTTATTCAAAGAACTGACTGATTTTCGCCTTCAGAATATCGATAGCAATGCGATTTTTACCCCCGCGAGGCACGATGATATCGGCGTATTGTTTTGAAGGCTCAATAAATTGCAGGAACATCGGACGTACGGTTTTTTGGTATTGCGCCATCACCGAATCCATTGAACGACCACGTTCATTCACATCCCGCTTGATACGGCGCATCAGGCAAATATCCAACGGCGTATCAACAAAAATAGAGAAGTTCATTTCATCACGCAAACGCGCATCCGTCAGCAACAAAATGCCTTCCAGAATAATGACTTTCTTGGGTTCAATATGAATAGTTTCTTGTGTGCGCGTGTGTTCAACATAGCTATAAACGGGCAATTCAATGGCGGAACCACGTTTAAGTGTTTGCAGATGCTGAAACAGCAAACTGTGATCCATCGCGTTCGGATGGTCGTAGTTCGTTTTTACGCGTTCTTCCATCGACAGATGGCTTTGATCTTTGTAATAGCTGTCTTCGGGAATAACGCCAATATGTTCGTCACCGACTTGTTCACGCAATTCGCGATAAAGGGTGCTGGCAATAAGACTCTTGCCGGAAGCCGATGCGCCGGCAATGCCGATAATGACGCACTGATGGGACTGATCAGTCATAAATTTAGCGACCTGATTAACCTGGATGTAAGGAAGGGCGGCGTCGAAACGCCAAACGCGGCAATTATAGGGATTTCAGCAGCGCGATGCCAGCCCAGGCTGCACCAATGCTTTCCCTGTCGCAAATTAAAACGGTTAATTTTAAAGCAGGCTCAAGTTTTATTCACCCGCCTTAGGAATTAATGGCTTGAGCGTGTTAATTTATGAGCAACTGGCGTATAAATTGTAAATTATTTGTACTAGCATAAACGAAGATTAAACGTGATGCGGCTGGTAACTCTGCTGGCCGACATCGGCTATTTGGGTAAAGTGGTAATGAGTAAACAATTCCAACATGTTTTAGTTACCCTACCCCATCCTCTGCTGCGCCTGGCCAGTTTAGGTCTGGTAGCATTTATCTTTACGCTATTCTCGCTGGAACTGTCGCGTTTCGGTACTCAACTGGCACCGCTTTGGTTTCCAACCTCAATTATGATGGTGGCGTTTTACCGCCATGCGGGGAAAATGTGGCCTGGGATAGCGCTGGCATGCTCATTCGGCAGTATCGGCGCGTCTTTGCTGTTTTTTCCTGGCGGTTCGCTTAACTACACTTATACGACCATCAACATTATTGAAGCGGTCGCCGGCGCGATGTTGTTGCGCAAACTGCTACCCTGGTACAATCCCTTACAGAATCTGAATGACTGGGCGCGATTGGCGTTGGGTAGCGCCGTCATTCCACCGCTGTTAGGTGGTGTACTGATGTGGCTACTGCTCCCAGAGGGAACCTCGTTAAATACGTTTCTCATTTGGGTGCTTTCCGAATCCATCGGCGCGCTGGCGCTGGTGCCATTGGGTCTGTTATTCAAGCCTCATTATCTGCTGCGCCACCGCGATCCACGCTTACTGCTTGAGACCCTCATCACGCTGCTCATCACTTTAACGTTCAGTTGGCTCTCCATGATGTACGTGCCGTGGCCGTTTACCTGCGTCATTGTGTTGCTGATGTGGAGCGCCGTCCGTTTGCCACGTATGGAAGCATTTTTAATTTTCCTCAGCACCGTCATGATGGTCTCTCTGATGCTGGCTGCCAACCCATCGCTGCTCTACGCCCCAAAAACGAATGTGATGACCAGTATTCCGTGGCTGCCGTTTTTGATGATTCTGTTGCCAGCCAACATGATGACTATGGTGATGTACGCATTTCGGGCCGAGCGAAAACACATCTCTGAAAGCGAATCGCGTTTTCGTAATGCAATGGAATATTCCGCGATTGGCATGGCGCTGGTCGGTACCGAAGGGCAGTGGTTACAGGCAAACAAGGCGCTGTGTCAGTTTCTTGGCTACAGTCAGGATGAACTGAGAGCGCTGACCTTCCAGCAACTCACCTGGCCGGAAGATCTGAATAACGACCTCGAACAACTCGGCATGTTGGCCCGTGGTGAAATCAATAGCTACTCCATGGAAAAGCGCTATTACACGCGCGCAGGCGAAGTCGTCTGGGCATTGCTGGCCGTTTCGCTGGTACGCCACAGCGACAACACCCCGCTCTACTTTATTGCTCAGGTCGAAGACATAAACGACCTGAAACACACCGAGTGGATGAATAAGCGGCTGATGGAGCGCATCACCCTCGCCAACGAAGCGGGCGGTATCGGTATCTGGGAGTGGGAACTGCAACCCGATGTGATCAGTTGGGATAAGCGCATGTTCGATCTCTATGAAGTCCCGCCGCATATCAAACCCAGTTGGCAAGTCTGGTACGAGTGCGTCGTACCAGAAGATCGCGAGCATGCTGAAAATGTGATTCGCGACTCTCTGGCCGCACGAATTCCCTTTAAGCTCGAATTTCGTATTGCAGTACGTGACGGCGTGCGACACATCCGCTCGTTGGCTAACCGGGTACTGAATAAAGACGGAGAAGTTGAACGCTTACTCGGCATCAATTTGGATATGACCGAAGTGAAGCAACTCAACGAAGCGTTGTACCAGGAAAAAGAGCGCCTGCACATCACGCTGGACTCAATCGGCGAAGCGGTGATTTGTATTGATGTCGACATGAACGTGACCTTTATGAACCCGGTTGCCGAGAAGATGAGCGGCTGGCAGCAGGACGACGCGATAGGTATTCCGTTACTGACAGTGCTGCGTATTACCTTTGGCGATAACGGCCCGTTGATGGAAAACATCTACAGTGCCGATATGTCGCGAACTGCCATAGAGCAGGAGGTGGTTCTGCATTGCCGTAACGGCAGCAGTTACGACATTCAGTACAGCATTACGCCACTCAGTACCCTTGACGGCGGCAGCATTGGCTCCGTGCTGGTCATTCAGGATGTCACCGAGTCGCGTAAGATGTTACGCCAACTGAGCTACAGCGCGTCGCACGATGATCTCACCCATCTTGCTAACCGGGTCAGCTTTGAAAACCATCTGAAACAATTGCTGCAAGCCGTACACGATACGCATCAACGTCATGTTCTGGTCTTTATCGATCTGGATCGGTTTAAAGCCGTGAACGATAGCGCGGGCCATGCTGCAGGCGATGCCCTGCTGCGCGAACTGGCTTCTCTGATGCTCAGCATGCTACGTACCAGCGATGTACTGGCGCGTCTCGGTGGCGATGAATTCGGCCTGTTGCTGCCAGATTGCAACATCGAAAGCGCACGCTTTATCTCTGGCCGTATTATCAGCGCCATCAACGAGTATCAGTTCATGTGGGACGGCCGTCTGCACCGCATAGGTGCCAGTGCGGGTATTACGCTGATCGATGAGAAAAATCATGTCGCGACTGAGGTTATGTCCCAGGCGGATATCGCCTGCTATGCCGCCAAAAACAGCGGACGTGGCCGGGTCTGCGTGTATGAGCCTCAGCAAAGTCAGACGCACACCTCACGGGAACTGCTATCGTTTGATGAACAGAAGCACATTATTGCGCACAACCCGATGCTCATGATCGCCCGGGGTGTGGCCTCTCCACGCATTCCTGAGACATTCAGCTTCTGGCTACTCTCACTGCGTCTGGGAACAGAGGACGGTGATGTTATCGAAGAGCATATCTTCCGTACCGGACTTGTTGACCCTGCGCTTAATCATGCGCTTGACCGCCGGGTTTTTAACGAATTTTTCCAGCATGCAGCGACGGCTATTGCCAGTAAGGGACTCAGTATTGCCCTTCCCCTTTCTGCCGCCGGACTGTTGAGTACCGAACTTGTGGATGAACTGCTAGAACAGTTGCAACGTAGCCCGCTACCACCACGATTATTACACCTGACCATTCCAGCCGGAGTGATGAAATCGCATCCAGCTCAGAGCCTATCGGCCATTCAGCGGCTTCGTCACGCGGGTTGTCGGATTATTTTAAGCCAGGTTGGGCGCGACTTAGAGATCTTTGAAAACCTGAAGTTTCACACCGTCGATTACCTGTTACTCGATAGTGATATCAGCGCCAGTGTTCACGGCAACCTGATGGATGAAATGTGGGTTTCTATTATCCAGGGCCATGCACAGCGTCTGGATATCAAAACGATCGCCGGCCCCGTGCAAATGCCGCTTATTATGGACGCACTTTCTGGTATCGGTATCGATATGATCTACGGCGACATCATTGCTGATGCTCAGCCGTTGGATCTGCTACTCAATACCAGCAACTTCGCTATCAACTGACGGCTGCCACCCTTCCGTATACCAGATATGCAATAACGCATAGGAGCGCCACGGCTTCCAGCGCTCGGCATAACGCCGGATCTGGGCTGGCGTCATGCCCGGAAAGCGTTGTTTAATCAAATAGTCGTCAGGGAGAAAAACATCTTTCGCCTGCCAACCGCGTAGCGCGAAATAATTGGCAGTCCAGCGCCCTATACCGGGAAACGTTTGTAGGTACTTTACGCCTTGCTCAATATCGGCTGGTGCAACCGATGCAAGCCTTCCGGTAAGCGTTGCTCGTGCCAGATGAATGAGCGCTTCGGCGCGTTTGAGCGGCATCCCTAAGGCTTTCAGGTGCAAAGGATCAGCAGCAGCCAGCGCTTGTGGTGTGGGAAAACACACATACTCAGGCGCGTCATCAAGCCTGTCACCGTAGGCGTGTACAACTTTCGCGGTCAGTTTTGCCGCCATGGCAACGCTCACTAACTGGCCTAATATCGCCCTCACACCTTGTTCAAAAGCATCGACAGAGCCGGGTAGCCGCAAGCCAGGACGCGCTGCGCCCAGGCTGCCCAGAGCGTTAACAATATGCTGTGGACAGCAGCCAAGATCGAACAACCGCTCAATTTTAGCCAGGCATTCTGGCGCAACGGGCTGTAAACCTGGACTTAACCTGACCTGAAGCTGGTGTGTCTTCAGGTCAGGCACTACCCTCACCAGCCCGCGATACTCACCGATTGCCAGGCTCCTGGCGTAATACAACTCCCCGACGGTTTCGACACCCTCCACCGCACGGGCGGCAAGAAACCCTAGCATCCAGGACCAGTCATAAGGCGGCTGCCAGCTTAGTGTTAACATTCAGGTTCCCTTTTTAGTTAAACCTACAGCATAAACGGTATTCAATCGATACGCCTTGCTTTCATATTCCAGTTGTCGGGGCGGCAACATTTCGCTAAAGTCACGCCCCTTCTTCACGGGCATGGGGATTTTTACGGTGTTTATTGGTTTTGACTACGGTACGGCAAACTGTTCAGTAGCCGTAATGCGTGACGGGCAGCCACACCTGCTCAAAATGGAAAATAACAGCACGTTACTGCCCTCAATGCTTTGTGCGCCTACGCGTGAAGCGGTGAGCGAATGGTTGTATCGCCATCATGATGTCCCCACGACGGATGCCGAAACACAGGCGCTACTGAGTCGTGCGATGCGTTATAACCGCGATGAAGACATCGATGTTAGCGCCAATAGCGTGCAGTTTGGTCTGGCATCACTGGCGCAATACATTGACGATCCGGAAGAGGTTTACTTTGTTAAATCGCCAAAATCATTCCTGGGTGCCAGCGGCCTGAAGCCGCAGCAGGTTGCGCTATTTGAGGATTTGGTCTGCGCGATGATGCTGCATATTCGCAATCAGGCGCAAAACCAGCTACCGGAAGCGATCACCCAGGCCGTTATCGGTCGCCCGATCAACTTCCAGGGGTTAGGCGGTGATGATGCCAACGCCCAGGCGCAGGGTATCCTTGCGCGTGCGGCAAAGCGTGCTGGTTTTCAGGATGTTGTTTTTCAGTACGAACCGGTAGCCGCGGGTCTGGATTTTGAAGCAACCTTGCAGGAAGAAAAACGCGTATTGGTGGTGGATATCGGCGGTGGTACCACTGACTGTTCCTAGTCGGTAAAGCATGTACACCACAATGAGGGGTTACTTAGTACCTGTCATCACGGCGACACGTGCACCAATCGTACCGTTCTTGTTAACGATGTAGATCGGTTGCGGTGCTGCCAAAAAATACTGCACTGTGTAGTTTGTGAGTATAAAACCATGCTCTGTAGAACCGTCATTGTTGACGATTACACAGCCATTTTTACACTGCAAAAACACCAAATCACTACCCGCCGTAATATAATCGGCAAGGTTGATTACACCATTTGGTTCTATAATAATATCTGGATAACTATTCTTCATATCTTATTTCCCTGTGAATTTAATAGTAAATGTTTGTGCTGGTTTGGTGTTGGGTAAGCCCTCATATTCACTTGTAACTGTGAACGTTAGAACACCCGATTCATACGCGTAAATATTCCCCGCACTGCTAATATTTGGTTCCATTGCCCCTGGCTTATCAGGTGTCCATATCTTATTACTATATCTAGCATAGAAATATAAACTATGTCGTGCATCGCTTGGGTATGCATCTACACGTTCCATCATATAGTTAACACCGAAGGGCATTTCTGCTGGTGGTGCTTTAAACGTACATGAATAAGAATATACGTTTGCAGTCGCATAATGATAAAATACTGTATCATCAAAGTTTGTAACTTTAATACCAATACCGAATACTTTAGACATTGCCGTATCTTCTAAAAGATCGAATGTACCTGTATATGGGTTTAGGTTTATAACTGGTTCGTTATATGCTGGGTTGTTATGGGGGATGTACTCGACTGAACGTGGAGTAGCCCCAATTGGTAATAATTCCATACGCCCCATAGTACAGCCACGCATACCAAAGCAGAAGTTATTACGCACGTAATAATTCATGTTTACGGCTTTACCTGCAACACTGTTCGGCAATACATTAATATTCATAACCTTTTCGATAATAACACCACGGAATGAAACTGTTAGAATAGCGTCAAAAGTCTGGATATATGTATTGGTTGGTACATGAATAAAATCATCCTCATCGAATATAAATCCTTGGCGTGATGTACTGCGACTAATACCAATTAAGTTTTTTGGTATGATGTAGTTTAGATTCCATCTTAACAGTGTAAAATCGCCTTCCCTGATCCACGCTATTTCTACATAGTTAATATCTAATACTTTATCTAGTACCCAATCGCTAGTAATTTCAAACGATGTACCACTAAAGAAGTTAGTTACTTTACATGTAATGGTAACAGTACCAATTTTGTGAATATTAAATGTGCCGTCCTGATTAAAATCAAGTACAGAAGAATCCGAACTACTAAACTCATAGGTGCAATATGTTGCATCATCTGGAGTTAATTTTACTGCGGGTTGGGGGTTGTTTTTAGTGCCGATGAATAAGAATTCAGGCGTGATGATTTCACCACCTGTAGCATCGACGGTAGGATGTGTGCCTGATTCATCACCAGTTAATGAATATAAAATATTAACTTTAGATTCATATGGTGAATTGTTCGTTAGCACAACAAAAGAGCCATTAGCATGAATGGGGGTATTGTTTACTAACGCAACACCATCACTTTTATCTAATGAATCTGTAGAAAACGAACACAATACACCATCACATGATTGTAAGTATGCAGGTACTGGTAAAGGTACATTAATACTATTGTTAGGTTTTATTGCATAAGTTTTAATTGAATTTGACATTATGACGTCCTTATGTTAAGGGGACATAAGCCCCCTTTTATTTTGCTTTTAACATTCCCTTTATTTCGGAAATGTCACTTTTTATTTCTGAAAGTTCCCTAACCATTTCATAAAGAACATCTACATCCTTTTCAGTATTTGTAAGACGTGTTTCTAAAACTGCTAGATCACTTTCAATTTCTCCGATTCTCCGCTCCGCATCGATGATAACTCTTCGATGGGAATTGAAAAGACGAATTACTATCCCAAGGCCAGCTAAAATTAGACCCCCTATCGCTATATAGTCCATTTTTTCTTCCTTATATTTTATTATTTTACATTCCACCCAGCATTAACTTTAGAAGAGTAAAGATCTCACCTAGTGGTAGAGAAAACAGTACAATCCCAAATGCATCAAGTACGGGGATTAGAACATAGTTCCATAGAATGACAACACCGAATACGAAAAACATAAAGTTACGACCATTAAAACCTTTCTTGATTTCTTCACGGTTCGTTTCATTAGTTTCTTCTATTTGTAGTGTCTCTTTACTTTTTTCTTTTTCATTTTTATTCTGAAAAAAAGATAATCCAGATTTTATTAGTTCTACAATAATCGTAATCATTCCTTTATACCTGCTACTACGATCCAAACGTATGTACCTTTAACAAAAGCTCGCTCGTGACTTAGTACAATTACTTCTAGATTGAGATCTTTCATACTCCATTCTATGACTTCACCAATTTCTAATTGTTGGGGTGTGGTGAAAGCAATATTCATAATGTACTGTACCGAATCATTTAATTCATGATTCTTTAGTATCTTCTTAAGTTTCTTATTTCCCAAAAACCCCCGCTGAAATGGTAATGAATTCATCATTGGAGTTACATTATCTACTAAGATATATGGGGTTTGTTCCCCATAGTGTTCTTTCATAATTTCAATCATCTATTATTCCTTGTGCTAAATTCACCTCGTATCCCATTAATCACAATATTGATTTTTCTTTCGGCATTATCATACCAATCAAAAATTATCTTACGTGTCTTGGGTGTTTTAACTGCTATTACGCGGTCATCTTTTTTACGGGTATCAATTATACGTTTAGTCCCTTTATGTTCTACTACTTTATATTTACCAGATTTAAGATTACTTTTAAGTCCCGTAATGTTCTTTTGTTTGGTTAATTTTGCATCACTGGTGGGGATAAACTTATCAATGTTTTCCTTTTCCACTAGAACACCATATAGATACTGTGCCTGAATATCTTTAACCATCATTGTTACGGTTACACCCGTAGCACGTTTATTGAAGAAAGTAAGCATTGCATTACCACTAAATGGCACTACACCACCCTCTGCTGCTTGGTTAATCCCCAGTTGCATTTCACGTGATACCTGACGCAATTCATTTATCAATGTACTGGAAAACTCATTATTCATTTGTTTTCCTTCTCGGTTGATATAGTTCTGTACTTCCTTAATTCCTTTTACATATTTCCTAGCCATTCTTCTATAGTCCTTATAATCCCCTTAAGTTTACGTTTCTGTGTAGTGTTGGGAATACGGCATTTATTCATCATTGCCATATTCAAAATATTATCATCCAGTGAATGAGCTAATATTAGAAAAGATTCTACATAGTTCGCTTCTGTCATGTTCTCAAAACCCCATAGAATAGTACGGGTATAATCCATTCCAGAATCAATCATCTTTTGTACTTTCTTAGATGAAGTTTTATATTCCCGCCAACCATTTTCTTTTTCAAGCCCTGTTAGTTTTGTTGAAACTTTTACACCTTTCCATATCTGCTTCACTCCGATGTAAAATGAACCATCCTCAAACTGAAACAAATA
>NZ_JANEWJ010000004.1:0-193861 GCF_028069755.1 Citrobacter sp. Igbk 16
AGCCTTTATAGATAATAATACGCTTATTTTTTGAACCATAATAATTTAATTCTGGTCGCTGCATCGACCTGATGAAACTCATCTGACACTAAGAATATCAGAATACCTGGTGGTATAACGTGGTGACAACATTTCTCTCTTCATCGCCCATTGCTGCTGGAGACCCTGTCCGGCGAAATAAAGCGCCCCCTTGCCTTCCTTTGCATTCAGATGGTCAAGAACTTCCATCAGCTTCTCGCTGCCACGACGTGGCGCATTATCATCAAACAGATTCAACTGGGCTATGCCCTGACTGAAGAAGTCTCCCAGCATGACCCCCGCTTTCTGATATCGATGTCCGTCTTTCCATATTGCATCCAGGCTTCGCGTCGCTGCTGCAATAATGTCCCGACTGTCCTGTGTCGGGGTGAGCAGTTTCACTGATGCACTGTTACCGTAGTACGGTTCGTTCAGCGCAAAGGGTGACGTTTTGACAAAGGTCGATATGAAGCGGCAAAACTGATGCTCGGCGCGCAACTTTTCTGCGGCGCGCGACGCATAACTGCAGATGGCCTGCCGCATAGAGGCATAATCGGTAATGCGCTCCCCGAATGACCGGGAACAAACAATTTCCTGCTTTACTGGCGCAAACTCCTCCAGTTCAAGACAGGGTTCTCCACGAAGCTCGCGCACTGTTCTCTCCAGGACAACATTGAAGTGCTTACGGATAAAACGGATGTCAGTATCTGCCAGATCAAGAACCTTTTTGATCCCCATTGCCTCCAGCTTCTTGCCAATGCGTCGCCCGATACCCCAGACCTCATCAACCGGAAGTGCAGCCAAAAGCTTACGCTGGCGTTCGAGGTTTGATAAATCCACCACGCCTCCCGTCTGTTTCTGCCATTTTTTAGCGGCGTGATTTGCCAGCTTGGCCAGCGTTTTTGTCTGAGCAATACCAACGCCAACCGCCAGGCCCGTATTTTGATAAACCGCATCTTTTAACTCACGCCCAAAATCCTCCAGAACGCGGCAATTCCTCACGCCGGAAACATCACAGAAAGCCTCGTCTATCGAATAAATTTCGCATCGTGGTGATAATGCCTCCAGCGTGGCCATTACCCTGCTGGACATATCCGCATACAGTTCATAATTGCTGCTGAAGCAAACAACACCACATCGGCGGAATAAGTCCTTTTGCCTGAAATACGGGTCTCCCATTTTCACACCAATCATTTTGGCTTCAGCGTTACGGGCAATAACACAGCCATCGTTGTTTGAGAGAACCACAACCGGCCTTCCCTTCAGGTCTGGCCGGAATGCAGTCTCACAACTGGCATAAAACGAGTTCACATCAACCAGAGCAAACATGTTCAGCTTGCCGCTTTCACGATAAACGTCACAACGCCAAAGATATCCAGCGTATCTTCGCTGCTGATCCTGATGGGTGCATAAGCACTGTTTTCAGGAACAAGCATAACGACCGGGTTTAACTGCAGACGTTTGACAGTAAACTCGCCATCAATGGCGGCAATCACAATATCTCCATGCACAGGCTTTCTTGATCGATCGACGACCAGCAAATCGCCATTACCGATACCTGCACCGATCATAGAATCGCCAGATGATTTTACGAAATAGGTCGCACTTGGGTGTTGCACTAACAGCTCGTTGAGATCAATACGTTTCTCAACATAATCCTGCGCTGGCGAAGGAAATCCGCACGGAACCAAATCGCCAAATAAGGGAAGCGCAACGAGCTGACGTAACTCGACTGGTGAATAAAACTTCATAATAAACTCACTCACATTGATACTGTTTATACATACAGTATATACTGTCATTATATACAGTAAAGAGGAGCTAAAGCATGTTCGTGGAACTCGTTTATGACAAAAGGAATTTTGATGGTCTGCCCGGTGCAAAAGACATCATTCTGGGCGAATTGACTAAGAGGGTTCACCGGATTTTCCCGGATGCTGATGTCCGGGTAAAACCGATGATGACACTGCCGGCGATCAACACTGACGCCAGTAAGCATGAGAAAGAACAGATAAGCCGTACTGTTCAGGAAATGTTTGAAGAGGCTGAGTTCTGGCTGGTTTCAGACTAAGAAATGGCGCTGCTGTCCTGGATAAATATAATCTGCGACGACTGGTGGCTATTTGTTGCCAATCGCCGCAACTACTCCTGTCAGAGCTTCGCATTCAATCAGGTTCACTGTGAGCTACCCATATTCTTTAGAATGCTAATTTCTCGCCTCAACTCCTGAACAACCACGACCAGATCTGCAATGACTGCGCGGTCATCAACATTCATCACTGCAAAGTCATCACCGTTTTCATCTGTCGCCGTACCGCCGAAAAATGTGTAGCGATCATCTATGTTTGTCATTTGCTGCGCCAGGAAACCGCGACGCCGTATATTGCTCCCTTTATAGCAATATTCCATAACACCAATTTGGTCTATACGTTCGCCCGCTCCGTCAGAAGCAGGTTCAAAGCCATACTTAATACGTACATCTGATCCATTCCACTGTACAGATCCGTTTCTTCCATTGATGTTTCCATCCTCAACAAAAGCAAAGTTGGCAGCTACAGAAGCATCGCTGGTTATCTGGATTAGGGCGCGGCGGATAGAACCACCATCGAAATTGGCAAAGAACTGGGCTTCACACCTGCTGGTGTCGTTAGTAGCAATTCTTGATACTAATAATGGCCCTTGTGTATTAGCTAATGACCCATCGGGAACATTTTTAATCATGCCAATATTGGCATTACCAGTAGCTGAGCTTGTGAATAAACCACCAGTAAACACCTGAGGTGCAGACCAGGCGTTAGCTCCGCTCAGTAGCGGGATCGAATTACCACTGGTTCCGATACTGGTAGTGGCTGCACTGGTTAATTCCAAACCGGTGCGTGCAGTCGCTGGATTGTTCCCTCCCGTGCCTCCTTGAGTAACACTTAACGGCGTCGTCAGCCCTGTAAGGCTGGTAATATCTGAGTTGTTCCCTTTTTTAGCCTTGTCACTGACGCTGTTTATTAACTTTTTCGCTGATGGTCCTGTTGTCTGGCTGGTATCAGGGAGCGTAATGGTTACATCACCATCTGCAGTGAAAAATTGCTGCCAGTTCTGTTTGTCGTAGTTCAGGCCGCGAAGCGCCTCCGCGCTCTGGGTCACCAGCGCGGCAGTAACCATATTCTGTGCCACACGTGGAACTGCTGACCATGCTGCACCCGATTGCGTGGGACCGGTAAAGTTACTGGCCAGCGTCAGCCCCGTATTGCTTTCGATTGTTTTGACCGGGAGCGTATACGAGATGCCGCCTACAGTAGCAACAACAAAATCGCCTACCGCGAGTTCGGTAGTAAATGAAGTCCCTGCCCCTGATACCTGGGCAGAGTTATTCGTCAGGGTGAGTGTTCCTGCTGACATAGATTTTTCCTGAATTTAGATAATAAAAAACCCTGCCGGAGCAGGGTTCGATATTCATAATTTGATTACTGACATGTGGTACGTGTGAAATTAGTCTTACTGACCCATTTCCAGTTAAACGGGTAGCCAGCCTGATATTGTGTCTGGTTTGCAACCTTGCGGACACCATAAATAGAAACAGCCGTTTTCTGACCACCAACTATTGCGGTTGCAGTGCATACTGGCGATTGTCGTTCGAGAATACCAGAGCATGCAGACAAGGCTAAAACCGCAGGGATAATTAATAAAGTTTTCATATTTTCACTCAACGTGAGTTATTTATAATGAAAATAACAACAGCATGTAATAATAGATAATTGATTTAACAGATCGTTTTAATGATATTGATCGTCAGAAACGATCAATTAATCATAAATATCAACTCTGGTGATAATGACATTCCCATGCCCGTTGGTAAATCCAAGCCCTGACACTCCTGTCGAGGAGCCACCATCACTGTAAGCAACTATCCGTGTGCCCGCCCCCTCACCGCACGCTATGACGCGTATATTCGACTGCCAGGGGCGCGGTAACGGGTCATTAATAACCCCGACAGCAATCCCCAGATACTCAGGTACAACACCCCACTTGCCTGATTTTAAGATATTAGTATTAATCCCGTTATCTGACGCCGTTCCGACGCCCCCTACTTTTTCCAGGTCGGATAAGGTTCGGGTCTCGTTGGTTAAAATGCAGGTTCTGGATGCATCCCAGATGGCGAGACCATAATCAGGCAACGACTGCGGGAATATAGAGAAGAAATAAACGTCCATCCGCGTACCGACTGCGGCATTGCGCAATGATATCGTGCAGGTTCCGTTGGCAATATCTGACCATAGCGCCCCCTGGCCAGTGGTATAGACAAACGGGATTATAGGCTGACTGACATCATAACTTTGTGTTACTGACGTGATTGTGGACGCCGTTGCAACGGTAACGCTTTTCTTCACAAACAGCGCCAGAGGAATGCTTTCCGGGCTAACCCATACTTCACCGGATGATGTTGCTAATAAAACCCCGTATGACATATCACCCCTTCTCTATGGTAATGACCAGGAATGCGCGGGCTGCCTGGAATGTATCGGCGGCGTACTCCGTATCGCCGGCAGCGGACACTGTTATCGTATTACCTGACACGCTAACTCTGCGTCTGCCACTACCCATCCCTCCGGAGCTCGTCTCCGATGCGTTTGCGACGTGGTAATAATTTAACTTTAAGCCTGGCGGCAAAGGGACAGTCCATGAACCTGACTTCTGCCCATTGGCTAATACTTGCGTCCCGTATACCGAAACAGGCTTTATGCCATAGTTATTAGGGACGCCGCTCGCGTTCCATGTTTGTACGCCCCATACCATCAGAACACTCCCGTTATTTTTCCAATTTGTACACGGAGAACGCCATTCCCGTCCTTAACGCTCTGGGTTGTGTTGGTGATTTTCATTGCCCCCTCACCGGCAACTGCTCCATTCATTTCAAACGTTCCGTCCGATTTCATGATGGTGCCTGTCTGACCCGCTACGTAATTAGCTGAATACCATGAGCCAACTTTCGCCAAAGTGAATGACGCATAGTCAATAAATGCTTCGTTAATAAATACCTGACCATTAGAGGTCAGGAATGCAGCCTTATAATTACCAGGGTCACTTCCTGAATAAATACCAAACTGATCAGCAGCAAAAACCACAGTCGATTTATAGGTGCTTCCTGATGGCTCAATGGAAATACCGAAACCAGCGTTATACAAAACATCATTTCTTTTAATGCCAAGATTAAGAGTATATGACGCTTTAGCATTACCATTATCTTCAACCTGGGCAGTAAGCTTTTCATTTACCGCCGCCGTTAACTCTCCGTTCGGGCCAATTTGCGCCTGCACATAGGTAGATAAATCAGCTAATCCCTTTTCAGCAGTAGCTACCGTAGTTTTTACAACCAATATATCAGCCCGGACCTCCCCATACTGAGCCCACTGGTGTTCCACGGTTCCGTGGTTTGCCAGCGCATTTGACATGACACATTCCAGATTAGTATCAACACCCTCCTGAACATTTTTAAACGCTTCTGACCCTCGTATTTGCTCATCAATAAGCTCTATCATTCCTGGAATATCAGATGACGCCTGCCCGGATGCTTCAACAAATTCAGATACCCCGAAAGCATTCCTGGTACGGACATAAACGTAATACGTTTTATCTGCCTGCAGACCATGAAGCGTCCACTGGTTAGAACGCCCGAGGAACTGAGTCTGGTCTTCAATGTCTGCCGGATTGACAATCTGATTTTGCCCAGAGAACCAGAATTCAAACGAAGTGTCTGTCGTTGCAGTAATGCGCATAACAGGAACCAGGTCAGCTGAGAACAAGCCTGGCGTCCAGATAACACTAGATGGCGCAGGTGGCGCACCGATGACCATGCTGATTTGTGTTTCAGCGCCTTTCATTCCGTTTTCATTGCGACCGCGAACACCAAGCGTGTAGCTACCAGCATTCAGACCGAAAAACTCATAGCGGAACTGGTCTGTTTCGTACTGAGTAACCACTTTGCCGTCGTCGGTATACACGTATAACTCAAACACCAGCTTTTTAGTGGTGGTTGCCGTCTCCCAGGTGGAAGTGACCTGGACTGTCTCAGAGTTTGTGTTGATGATGCGCAGGTTCTCCACGTTCGGCACGCGGTAACCGTTCAGCGTATCGTTGGGAACTTCAAACACGGCTCCTTCATCAACAATGACCTGTTTGTTCCGATCATGCTGTGATGCAGTAATGCTGTAGACTGAATTGTTATCCGTCTCTGCAACGCTCAGGATGCGGAAGAGTCTGGTAGAAACGTTGCGGGTAGAAATGGCAAATACAGTGCCGTCACGAACCCATACTGGAGTTGTTTTCAACGTCACTATATTGTCCGCAATGCTGACAATCTCATACCTAATGAACTTGCCGTCACCGCCCATGATCGACATGGTGTCGCCTTCTGATATCAGAGACGAATCAACCGCATCAACAGTGATGTTGTTACCCGCATGCGACATAATGCGGCCACCAAGACGCGCACCAGCATAGTTGTTATCCATGATTTCAACGATGTCACCCGGTGTGAAGTGGATAGCATCGCGCGCCATCTGGAACGACAACCTGCTGCTCTCGCGCTTTGCGGTTTCCAGCAGCCATTTTCCTGCTCGCCATGCCTGACCGCGTGAGGTACAGCCGAATGCTTCCAGAGTGGTTTCGTTGTAGTTGCCGCGGGCGATCATCTCATCGTCGGAAACATACTCTTTTACCTGCTCCCAGCCGTTATCCGGGTCAGTCCAGGATACAACAACTGCATTGTATTTCTCTGATCGCTTCACGGAGCTACGTTTGAACTCGCCATCAACCACGTTAGCATTTGTAATTGTCGCTATCGGATCCTGTGGCGCGTCAAGCATGACAGACAGGCGCATCCCGTCCCACAGCGCAATACCGCGAAACATGCTCGCTATCTTGTCAAGAATGTCACGCGCACTCGCCTGTTCGGTAATATAAGCATTCAGCGTCATTCTTGGTTCCTGACCGCCGTAGCCGTCATTAACAAGTTGATCGCAATACCGTGAAAGAACATAGAGTGCGCCGTCATCTACATCGATATAACCGGCACGCTTCGCCAGACCAAAACGGGTATTCTTCGCCAGTTCACGAAACAACCAGGCCGGATTGTTAGTCCATGCTTTTTTGAATCCGCCAGTCCACAGGCCGGAATAGGTTCTGGCGATCGGATCGTAGTTGTCAGGTACGTCCACAATCAGGCCGCGAAGATGATATGTCCTGCTTGGGGTGTCGGTGTACTGGTCACGATCGATAACCGCGCCCGCAATAGCAGAGAACGGATAGTTCAGGTTATCGTCGGTGATCTCGCTGTAGCTGTTCCAGATTGTGCCGTTTGACAGCAAATCACTGGTGCTGTCCGGTGTAATGCGTCTGACACGAATATCGAACGGTTTGATTTCTGGCGCATCAATCAGGTGCGCCTCAAGATACTCGCCGGAAATTTTCCCAGGACCTATAGTAACGTTTTTTTCGATAACCCATCCGGTTGAACCGGTTCTGGACTCGATGACCATAGTTACTGAGGTGTTTTTTTGGTTTCCTTTGGTGTCCTGCTCGACCAGCCCGGTTGTCCCGACGTTAAAACGAACGCGGGTTACATCCTGGTCTGTAATGGTGCGTACCAGCGGTGTATCGTAGTTGACTTCCGTATTAACGATGGTTGTTGCTTCGATTGCAGAGAAGCCATTAATTGGCGACTGCGTTTCAGATCCCGGCCTCCATGCTACGCTTACGCCGTTGACGCTGACGTTTCCGTTGGCGTCAGTAACCGGCGTTTTATTCAGCCTGAATGAAGACAGATGTGACTGATCAATCGGGCCATAGATTGGTCCTTCCGAAATAAGGTCAAGCACCCGGTAAAATTGTTTGGATTTGAGGTTATCATCGAGGAGTTTGGGGGTTGATGCTTTACCGCCACCTGAAGACATAGCGCCACCTTAGCTGATTGATTCTGTCCAGTCCTGATTGTTACTTGTGTCAATGCCGAGAGAAATGACGTTCGAGCCGACCTCCATTTCTCCGAGAAGAATTGGCACCGGACGCCCTTGCCCGACGCGGTTTTCTGCGCTGGTAAATGAGTTGTTGGTCAGCGTGTTATTCTCTGCCGATTCTGCTGATGTTTTAGTTTTCATGTTGCGGGCCATATAAATAGAGTACGCAACAGATGCAGCGGCGATGACCAGAGTGGCAACAAGAGCGACAGTTCCCGAAATAGCCCCCTCAATTACCGGCACAAACAACACTGTAGAACCGTCTTTAAGGTTTCTGTCCATATGCCACTGCACGGAATCTTCTGTCACCTCATCACCTGCAACACGCATCCTGATCCGGGAACCAAGAAATGCTTTTTTAAATTCGTGATTCTGGGAAAGGAGCAACCGCAATCCCTGCGCTGGCGTATCAACGTTCAGAGAGACCTGGCGGTAAAATCGGCGTAAATTGCCCGCAAATTTAAAGATGAGCACTGTTCATGTCTCCATATGGAATGCATCTGCTTAACGTATGCCGGACGCATAGTCTCTCTCCGGCTCAGGTGTCCGGTGTGGTCATGGTGAAGCACCATATTGTCTTCGAGAAGAATCATTGCGTGGCAGGGGTTGGCGCCGGGGAATGGTTGTCTGATAATGACGTCGCCTGGTTGCGCCTCCCCTGGCGATACCTGGTAAAAGCCATTGAGCGGCATGTTTTTCAGGTAGAGGTTTTCACCACGTAACCACCAACCATTCGCACGTTCAAAGTTCGGCAGGTCAATGCCGCACAGATGATATGCATCTCTGAACAGGGTGTAGCAGTCCATGACACCATGCTCGAACTTACGCCCCAGCAAGAAAGGCACTGGTCTGTATTTGCGAATTCTTCCACTACATGCCAGCCACCACGGAAGCCCTGTAACCTCTTGCATCTGGCGATCAGCGCCAGACAGGTACGGTACGTTTTGCGGGTGCGAGTGAAAAACCGCCGTCACCTCTCCTGCCTCCTCAGCTGCCAGCCAGTCATCATCGCTGACGCGGAAATGCTTGCCCGGATCGGAATGCGTATTCCGACAACGGAACAGTCGATCGCCATCAAGGATTAAACCGCATACCTCATCCTGCGACAATGCTGCATATTCGAGTAACTCTTGCATCAGGAAACCTTCTGAGAACCGGGGAAACTGCTGATTGGCATTGGTTCCGGTCGCGGATAACGGAAGCGGCAGCCGCTACGTCGGTGAGAACACTTGTCTTTCGCCGGGTCAGTGGTTGGATTGTCGCGCTCATCTGCAACGGGAGGCCCGTCATATCCACACCCGACGCCTCGATACTGCCACTGACACACGTCGGCCAGAATAGTGCGAGCCGGGATAATGGCGTTATCACAGTCGATAGGTGTCGCCAGCGTGTAGGTCACCTGCTCGAATGTCTCTTCCGTCATCTCTTCAACAACATAGCGGGAAACTGCTTCCTGTGTTGGATCGGCATCAGGGTTGCCGTTCGGAAAATTCACCGCGTCCAGGTATTTAACAGGAACCTGTCGCCGGGTGATAACGACTCCCAGCATGTCATCAAAGTCATAGTTGATACCCGTTAGTAAGCCGGTAACGTTCGCCACCGCCATTGACGGTCGGGCATAAGTGCCTTCGTTCTTTGACTCGAATCCTTCCACAGCTATTGGGTACGCCTGATACTGGTTACCTTTCCATATAACATTACCGTAATAGCCGTTTGTTCCGGAATGGAAACGGATAAGGTCACCACCAAAGGGTTGCAGGTCAGCTTCGAACAAATCGATGAATGCGCCTACTCCGGCGTCTACGCTGTCGATAATTAAATTTGCTGGTATGTCGCGCACGGCAAACTCCCATAAAAAAGCCGCTCGACGGCGGCTACTGATCATTTGTCAGGATGTGAAACAAAATAAAGAGGGGTTAGGCTGAAGCTTCAACATAAAAGGAGGTTTTATGTCTGGACTGATAAACCCAAAAGACTCACCGGAAGAATCAGCGTATGCATTATTGATTGAAATGATCAGAGCCCAAAGAGTACCCGTTTACTCCAGCGGGAATATTTCTAGTCTTCTGGATATGTATGACCAGGCTGTGAAGCATTTTAAAAGTAAGGATAATGAAAGCAGTTAATTCCCCTCGCAAAGCCTGATAAAACTATCGCGAACGGATTCGGCTACAGCTTTGGCCTTTTCCGTTCGTTTATCATCTTCCCACATCGATACCCCTTCAAGTTCGCGAGAAAGCGTTTTTGCTGCGGCTTCAATTACATGATCAGGTAGTTCGGTGAATTTCATAATAATCCCCTTATCGTGGCACTTGTTCAAACGTGGCCGTCAGTTCAAACAGCGGCCCGGTTTTTGTCATATTCCAGGAGCGGCAGACAAACAGCGCCTGCACTCCGGTATCTGATGGCGTCCAGTAGAACGCCTCAACAGCCATTCTTGCTGTGAGGAAAGCGTCGGCTTCCTTTGCTGCATTCGGCCTGCTGCAGGCGCTGTCCTCTACCCCCTTGAACGTCAGTGAGTACTTGGTCATCAGTGGGTTGATACCTTTCGTCTGGCGCTGTTCGTAGCCATCACCGAGTTTAACGACCGCTACGTTAGGCGTGCTCTCGATGGTGTAGGCTTTCTGAGGAGACCAGGTGAATGTTTCCGGCATTATTTTCTCCTCGGCTGGATCATGCCGTTAGGGCGATTTGCCTGATCATTTATCTGGAACAAAGCAACCCGCTTCATCATGGATTCCATCTGTTTTATCGTGGCCTGATCGATGCCGCCGGTAGTATTAATTTCGAAGTTGATGTGCTGTACGATACCGCCACCGTCACTTCCGCCGCCCTGCATATCCCGGTTGCTGATCACCTTCCCGTTGTCGCCAGGTATCATGTACTGATTGCCGTTCGATGCCTTGAAGATTTCGGGCTTCCCACCCTCACCAACGCGATACATACTGTTGGCGCTTACCGGGCCACCGTGCTCGCGAGCGCCGGCCAAAGCCATCCCCTTTGCTGACAGAAGGGAACCAGCGTAAGCCGCCTGACCTACTGCAGCGGCGCTGCCGTAGGTGGCGATCGAGGCGCTCATTGCCGCCGGGGCCCACGCTGAAGCCGCTGCCGTGGCCTGAGCCATTGTCGATGCCAGTGATGCGGCGGCTGCGGCCTGACCCATTAACTGGCTCTTGACCCACTCGATCCCCATCTGCACCAGACTACCAACAACGCTGTTGAGTATTGTCGTGCCGATGTTGGCAAATGCCTCCTGAAGACTTTGGGTTCCGCTAATGAGACCGGTCAGAGCATTAGTCGCTCCGCTTTGCAGTCCTTCCAAAGAGGATGCCAGTAACTCATTGGCCTGACTCTGGTTGCGGAAAATTTTCCACTGCGCGGCGATGCGTGCCTGTTCATACTCGGTATCAGCGGCATTCTTCAGCGCAAGAGCATTATCGTGCGTGATGACGCCTTGCTGCTCGAATTGCTGAATGAGAGCTAATTGCCGCGCGTGCTGATTGGCAAGCTGCTGAACTGGATCAACTTCTGCCACAGCTGATTGCATTGGGCTAACTGCTTGCTGAGAACGGATCTTTGCCAGATTAGCCTGATGTTGTTGCTCTAACACCTCACTGGTTTGATTGTATTGTTGCTGGCTGATTTTTTTCGCATCCAGCGCAGTTTTCAGATCCTGAACATCCTGCTTATAACTGGCGTTCTCGCGCGCTTCCGGTAATAACTTCTCAGCAGCGGCCTGCGCTTTAAGTGCATTGGCTGTGTCCCAAATTTCGCCTCGATATTTGCCAGCCAGCGCTATTTGTTCCTGGGTAGCACCTTTACCAAGTGATTGCTGTGCTGCGAGAATGGCTTGCTCTCTGCTCAGCTCAGAAGTAGAACCGGCAGCAAGCTCAGACTGTTGCTTCAAATTCGCAAGTTTTTGGGCGATTGTTTCTTGCTGATTTGCGTATTTGGTCGCTTCAGACGTGGCATCTTTAGTTTCCTTTTTGCCTTTCTGCTGAGCTTGCTGGGCGTCGTATTCAGCAGCGGCCCTTTCCCTCGCCAGTCTGACATCAGCTTCAGTTCCACCAAGTTTTCTGATGTCCTGCTCAACCTTCAACTGCGCACGCTTACGATCGTTAAGCTCGCTCTGGAGTGTCACCTGGTCTTGCAGTTTATCAAGGTAGTCCTGAACATCTTTCGAGCGCTCTACCATCAAACTGCTGGAGTTGAATTTCTCCTTCGCGTTTGCGGCAAAGTTAATCATGTCGCCAAGCTTGCCCATCATGCCAGCGGTGATAACAGCTTCCTCACCATCCCGGCGAAGCAGGTCAATACCTTGCCTCATCGTGCCATTAAGCGTGGCGCGTCCGATGTTAATAGCGTTCTGGGTCTGGCTGAGGCGATTCTGAGCACGCTCAAGATCGAGAGTTGCAATCGCTAATTTATCCTGGGCACCACCTAATGCTTCAGCAGCCTGACGTCCTCGAGTGGTGTTCGTTCCCCAGTTAGCGATCTCTCTTTCTTGCCTCTGAACAGCAGCTGTAGCGTCGTTAAATTCTTTCTGTGCGTCTGCTACCGCATCGCTTAGCTCTGGCAGATTCTGGCTTAACTTGCCAATGGTGGCTGCCAACTCGGTATGCGACATGGTCTGGAACTTAGCGCTAAGTTCATTGACGCTATCTGCTAAGTTATTGGCATCGTCTCTGGCCTCTTTAGCTCGCTGGGAGAAATATAGAATCGCACTGGCCGCTAGCATGGCCGCGCCCGCAGGACCGCCAATCAGAGCCAGCCCGCGGCTAATCATTCCTACACCCATCGATAAACCAGACTGTGCTGTTTTATTCGCCGCCAAAGCACGGTTGTAATTATCAACGGCACTAGAAGCGGCTACACGAGCTGCTGATAATCGTTGTTCGGCCGCAGTAGCATTTGCTGCACTAATCGCAGTTAGCTTCATCATCTCGGCAAGTCGGATCTCGTCCAGCGCCCGTTCTTTTGCGACAGCGGCTGCGCGGAGATCTGCGGCGGCTTTATTTGCAACGGCTTGCGCCGCCTGTATTTCCGCAGCGGCTTGGTTCTTTGCAGCAATGGCAGTTTTGATTTTTTCAGCCGTCGCCAGCGTTAGCGCACCAACATAACGACTCCCGATTACCGCAGCAACGGCTGTCAATATCCCGCTAAGTACACCAATGTTTTCGCTGACACTGACAATGGCATCATTGAAAATCGCAACGCCGGTTTTTACCGTGGAGTTTTCACCAAAGAATTTGGTGATGTTATTGCCTGCAACCTGCAAAGCCTGACTGATGGTGGTTGTTGTGTTGGCAAATTCAGCACCAATCGTTGCTCCCTGCGACAGTAGCCCGTTAACCACTACGTCTGTAGTCAACTTACCGGCAGCAGCCATGCTACGCATTTGCCCGATGCTTACGCCCATAGAATCGGCTAACGCGACAATCAGACGGTTACCCTGCTCATTTACTGAGTTAAATTCCTCGCCACGAAGGGCTCCAGATGCCAGACCTTGCGAGAGCTGAATAATGGCATTTTCTGCTTCCTGAGCGGTGGCACCAGAAACAACAAAACCTTGGTTGATTATCGTCGTAAGCTTCGTCAGATCCTGTGCGCTTGTGCCGTATTCTCTGGTAGCCCGTTCAAGGCGGGCATAAAGCGATGCAGTTGCATCCAGGCTGCCGCGAGTCTGTTGAGTAATGTCGAATACGCGCTGCGTGACATCAACTAATTGCTCGCTAGGGCGCAGGGAGTTTGCGAGTTTGTTATTAACGGTCGCCCATACATCAGCGTACTCAGAGACCTGTTGCACAGATAATGCCGCAGCGAGGGAGGTTGCGACACCGGAAAGGCGCAGCATTGAACGCTCAGTGTTGCCAACAGCTTTAGTCGTGCCATCAAAACCGCGCTCAAGTGTATCGAGGCGTTGATTTACTCGCGCTTGCGCTGTAATCAACCCCTGCACATCCATTTCGATGTCGTAGTAAATCCCACCTGCATTTGCTGGCATTACCTTTCTCCTGGCAATAAAAAAAACCCGCCGGAGCGAGGCTAGTTAATTCAATTCACCGTTTAATCAGTCCTCTCCTAAGCGCACTGCTGCACAGGGAGTAAAACTATGCGCATCTGATATATAACCACTAACCTTCTGAGGGTTGTATGCGACTCGCATCGCTCCACCATTGAAAGTTATGGAATATTCACCATTTTTAAATGATGATTTATCACCTTGATAGTACGAACTACCAAGCATAACAAGCGGCTTAGATCCTGTTGAAAAACCTACGCTACCAGCCCATCCGCACTCTATTAGCATGAAAAGATGAGTCTCTTTAAGGAAAAATTTATTTGCCTCTTTGCCCCCCCATGGAATGGATGCAATTCTTTTCATTTGCTCTTTGACGTCTGATTTTGTTCTATCTTGTTCTATTACAATGTTATTTACCGAGCACTTTGCCCATTGCTCTGTAGTTTTTTTTATTCTGTCAGAGACAGCAAAGTTAGCTTTATCCAGACTGGCAACAAAAACTTTCGTATTATCATCAATAAAAATAATTCCCTCTTTCTTTTCTTTTAACGGAGGAGTTATCACATAAGATCCATCCGGTCTGTAAGCGGTAAAGGATTCTCCGTCAAAAACCACATTTGCATTACCTTTAATGAAAAGTTTTGGAGATGCAGACAAATCACCAACCGAATACTCACATGCGAGTTTTTCACTAGCTACAGACATTCCAGACACCACTAAAAGGCAGAGCGCAAGAACGTTCCTCATATCCCTATCCCCTTTGGTTAATTTGCCAAGAGAGTAGCAGGGATCTGACGACGACAAAACCCGTGGTTAAGATCGGGATAGATGGCTGTGCTGTAGATAGCAAAAACCCGCCGGGCGGCGGGTCTTATTGACTGAACTTGTTGTAACAAAATTAGGAACAATTCATTTTGATTTACCATTACTTCGGTTAATAACTGAATCAGCAGCTCTCCTGGAAGAATCCTGCTTTGCAGTAAAGCGCTTCAATATATCTGGACCTGTTAAACTTAAAATCACCGTAAGTAACTGCCACAATGTAAGAAAAACAAGCAAGCCATATGATATCCCACGGAAAATACTCTTATGGGAAATAATCCAATCGGATTGCTTAAGTAATGGGGCGATTATGCCTACCAGCAAAACTATGGCCAGTATTGCTGTAGAGTGTACGATCGGTGTGAATAGGCGATGTATCCCTTCGTTCCCTCCGCCTGAATCACCTCCGCGGAAAGATTTTTTAAGCCTTTCTGGATAAATAATTGCGAACCAAGCGCCAACAACCGCAAAAATTATTGATGCTGTAGTTCTCAGAGCTTCAAAAAGCGGCCACTGCAATGCAAAGGCAATTGTGCGGCCAAAATACCCGGCAGCGAAAATTGCTAAAGCAAATATCAATGCAAGTACAAATAGAGCCGCTTTTTTTTTCATTAAAGTCCTGAACCCCGCAAAATCAATGCTTTTTTACTTCTAAGGTCGGTCAGTAGCGATTGAAGATTTACAATCTCATCATTTTCCCTTTCGATTCGAAGGTCGAACTGCGTCCTAGAAAGAGAGTTACTCAACCAGTAGGTTTTGTTCGCTTCCCCCTGAAAAACAAAGCCATAGTCATTCACCTCTGACGGATCAGCATCCCATTCCTGTATCATTTGGTTCACGTCGTCCAAATCAACATCTGGGGATATTGTATATCTTACCTTGGTTGAAGGTTGAGCTGCGTGCTGAGCACCCAAACTGATTTTAGCAAGCATTTTTTGCCACAAATCAAGATCTGGGCCAATACTTAAATCAAGCTCAATAATTCGTTCAATTTTCTTTATGAAATTAACTTTTTGTTTAATTTCTTCATGTTTTCCGGGGTTTTTAATTAATGCAGTATTAAACCTAGGGTAATAAACCCTTTTTTCTTCATGCTCATCAGACACATCAAGCATGTATCGGCTAACCCTTACTTCATGCGAACCGTCATCTAGCTCTACAACTTCAGCTTTGGCATGCTTCGAAGATTGCTTTAAAAAACACTGCATATACTTCTGCAACGAACCCTGAGCTGTCACTTTGTTATGAAGTCGAATTGTTGCCATCAAATTCTGATCGGCGATAAACCAAAAATAAGTAGCAAACCCAGGAATACTTCCCTCCTGAATCGGATTCATTATCACTTCCGGCTCAGCGCCAAATCTAGCATCTTCACTAAGCGAAGGCATGCGTTGACCGTTACTTGGAACTTCGTTCCATAAAAGCAGGACCCAATCCTCACCAACACTTTTGGAATCAACTAAGTAGGATGGATAACGTTCTTCATCAGCCTCAAAGGTCTTAGTTTCCTTAAGTGTCTTAGGTTCGGCCCAATCTTTAAGATCGACCAAAATTTCAGCCAACGATCCAAAATCAGGTAATCCTGCACCAGAACGATAGAAACCAGCATTTCTCACACGATAAAACGTAAAAGTCGCTTGCTCATTAACCATAAACCTCAACCTTGAGTAATAGGAAAAGGTTTAATTTAATACTAAACAGATTTTAAGGTTACCTGATTATTTGATCAGCACCATTAACTGTATACATATACAGTACAATGCCGCCATGCCATATGCAATAAGGTTCCGCCTATTGATAAAATACAACACACCTACATTTTAGCCAGCCGCCGCGCTTTCTTCGCCATATAGTCATCAGCCACGGCGTCATACTCTTCTCTCGTGAATCCTTTCTGGTCTGGGTATTTTGCCGCCAGCAGCATCTGAAATTCAGTCATCGTTAACTGAGTGGCCTCAGCACGGTTCATGCCGAAATGGCTGCGTGCCGCGCTGATGTAGTCGAAGGCCTTAAACTCCGAGGTTCGCTCTCCTGTCCCATGGCGCTGCAACTGGCGAACTTTGGCTTTGCCGACGATACCATGAGTAATTAAGCTCTGCGCAACAATTAGCATGCTCGACGCCGGCATTGAGCCTTTGTGCCAAACGAATCCCCACCGCCCTGATTTACCCAGTTCCAACCAGCCAATAAGTGGGGAAATATCATTATCACAACATGCGGTGAGAACTGTATGAGCAGCTACGAATGCCGGTTTTGCGAATTGAATACTGGATATGTGCTCACTTAGCCAGGATGGAATGTATCCGTATGCCTCGATAGCTCTTTTAACCATTGGCGTTACGTTATCGTTGTGAAGATGGTAGAACGCGCTAACTATTTCCTGCGGCGAACCAATACGAGCCATGGCTTCAAAAGATGGTCGGAAGAAATAGTCGGCTTCGTGATCAACAATCAGGCATTCGCCAATTTCTTTCAGGGGTGTCATTTGATCTTCCATGCAATGGATATTATCAAGGGCAGCGCGCCGCCCTTTGGAATATCCGTTATGTAACGGTCACCGTATGCACGGCCACAAAGTTGCCGTCTTCGGTGTTGATGATGATCTGCGCGCTGCCGGTGCCGACGCGGTTCACCGTGACGGCGGTACCGGAGGCCGTAGCAGTGGCTTTGGTTGGATCGGTTGATGCAACGGTGAAACCTTTGTTGGTTGCGCCGGTTGGCGCGACGTTCACTGTAAACGTACTGGTTCCGCCCGCAGCGCCAGTGCTGGTAGCCGGAGTTACCGTCACACCTGTCACTGCTATAGCGGTCAGTTCGTTAACTTCAATCGTGCTCGCATCACCGACCTTGAACTCGGTGGAGAACGTGACGATGTCATTGGTTCCACCGTCAGAGCTCAGCGCCGTGATGTTCATGTAGCCGATGAATTCAACCGGTCCATAGTCCATGCGAACCCAAATACCAGGCTGCTTCTTAGCCTTCAGTTGCGCAGCAAAATACGTGATGAACTTGCCAATCCCGTACTGGTCCAGCTTGTCTTTCTTACGCACTTCACCATCAAAACTGATAGTGAAGTCACTGTTCGTGATGATGGTTTCAACGTAGCCGCCGCCGTCATCCGCGTCAGAAGTTACAGAGTTCGGGTTGAAGTCGAAGCCCTTAGACGTGCCAGCGGCCAGCGCCAGCCACTCAGATTCGAGTGGTTTAACGTCCGGACAGCCATCGGCAACCTCCAGCACGATAGCGCCGCCAAACAGGCGTTCATTTGAGTTCTGGCAATCAGCCATTTGAAACTCCTTAATTTGCATAAAAGAAAACTCGCCGAAGCGGGTCTGTCTGGTTGAGGGAGCTATTCGCCGAAGGTGCAGGCGAACTGGAGTCGAAAGACTATTCGTCCTTCTTCTGTGAGCACCGGCACGGGGATTGCGCCCATGTTCTGGATGTAGCCGACACATTCATCAGCCATGGGATTGGCCTGGACGTAATCGACGATGCGCTGAACGGCATTAAGCGCATCTTTGCGCTTGTCTTTCGCACCGACGACATCGACCAGGACGTGATACTCAGAGCCAAGGTCCGTTCTGATATTAGAACCACCGTTTGGCCTGAATACCATCACCGCTTTCGACAGGTCGCCCGGGTCGTCATACATCAACTGCTGCACCATGAACCCGTCAGTAAGCCCGGCATCACCGAACATATTGCGCACCCGCTCATGCATCATGGGTGTCATAACGAAAGCTCCTTGAGAATCACCGCATCAATCTGACTCCGGGTATCTTCAAAGCCTTCCGTCAGAAACTCTTTCTGTGCTGTCGAGCGCCGGAAGACTTGGGGTACATCAGGATCATGAACATAAACAGCATAATTAGCCGAGTACCCAACCCTCCCGGTGACCAGAGTGCCACTGGTGTTAATTTCACGGTACTGACTATTAAGCAACGTAGATGTATCGATTGGGGTGTATAACGCAGCCTGAGAGCTACCGATAATCATTGCAGACTGCAGAGCCCTAACCACCTTACGGCCTCGAACATCCTGAATAATTCGGTTTAGGTTGGCCTTAGCCTCACGGATACCACGAACTTTAGCGCCCATAGCCTGCTCCTGTTAGAATGGCGTAATCGTCCGCGATGCGCTCGAATGTATCGGCATACTGTATAACCTGCCTAACCTCGTCAGCGCCGGCCACAACAGGATCCGCTTCGATCGATACGCCAATCAGCAGGTAATCACCTGCCGCTGCCAGCGCATACTCAGTCCAGACAGTGTTCTTCACGACGATTTCAGCGCCCAGGCTGCCGATGCGCTTTGACAGTCCACCCTCGTAGTCACAGAGAATCTGCTCAGGCGGTTTATAGCCTCGCGGGTCGCCATATTCATCATTACCTGCCATCTTGCGCCAGATTGTCGCTGTGGCGGTATAGGACCAGTTAGCAACCGAAGACATACCCTATTCCCTCCATCGCAGTACAATCACTCCTGTGGCCCGGATGCGCGGACAGGTGATATGCCACTCGCCATTAGACTTAACAAAGCCGGTTGTCTCCCGCCCAGTGTCAGTCAGAACCCACACACGTACGAATGAGCGGGGTAAAGTTTGCTTAACGGATGTCCACGTCATCAACAGCCCCCAACGACATCGAAGAACCCGACACTGTTACCAGCGCTGATTGGCAGTTCACTGGTGCAACCGCTGGTATCGAGCTGAGTCAGCGACTCCCGCAACCAGGTAATGCTATCGGTACCGTAATCGAAAGAACGGGACGCGCCAGACGGTGCGCCCTGTGATTTCAGGCGGCGCGCGCCGGACGATGTCGCCATCAACGCGGCTGCGTACATCAGAATCAGCTTTGCTGTGCAGTCGTCATACCCAGCGCCATCAAGACACGGGGTAATCTTGTTCACCACGCAGAGAATCGGATCCAGCAGCGCACCCGGAATGGAATAACCCAATTCACCGAGGAACGCCTGCACGTCTGCCGCCGTGATTGGGTCAGCCATGGTTATTTCGCCTTCTTGGTTGCTTCAGCCAGCGCGGCAACAGCGTCGTCAGCGCGTTTAGTTTCGGCGGTGAGAGCATCAGCATGCGCCACATCTTTCTCGGCTGCTGCCTGCTGCAACTGCTGAATCTGCAACAGAGCGTCATCCAGTTGGGCCTGAAGCGTGCCGGTTTCGGTGGTGAGTGGCGCAGACGGGGGCGATACTTCAAAATGAAGTTTGACGCCCTTCTCCTTCGACTCCTCCGCTTTTCCATCGGTGATCCATTTCTCAGCGATCGCATCGTCAACATCATAGGTTTTACCAACCTCCAATTTCTGGAAGTTGGCACCGGCAAAGAGGTTTGCAGCCAGAATCTTTACGAGTGCCATGTTTTATCCTTAGCTCGAAGCGTAAACGACAGAGAAATGACCGCTAATGTCCTGCTTAACCATCAGTCCAGCAGCCCCCCAGGTGCGCCAGATATAATCGCTGTTGTAGAACTGACGCGGATCAGCAACGGTACCGAACGCCTGGCCGACAATCGGAGCGATGACGCCAGCGCCCAGTGGCACAATCATGATCTGATTCCCGGTCAGCTTGGCATCTTCTTTGATGTCTTTAATGCCGGAGAGCTTCTTGATCTCTTCCAGCACCGTGCGCAAGGAGTTCACGTCGAAATACTGTTCCCAGTTCGACATGATTTCACTGGATACATACCAGGTCTGCTCACCGTACTGATAGTTCTGCAGCTTCAGCACGTCGCGCAGCAAGATTGCCTGCGCACGAATGGCCTTCGGGTCGGTGCTGGTCGCGAAGTTGAAGGTCAGCGTGATCTGAGCGACACGCTCATCAGCACGCAGGCCTTTCCAGGTTTTATCGTCGAACTTGATAAAGTTGCCCGCTTTGTCGCGGAAACCGCTCCAGATGTAGTCCACGTACTGACGACGAACATCATCGACAGATCCTGACTGGGCATCAGCTAGGGAAGCCAGCGCCGAGCCTTTGTTGAATACTGGGTCACGCCAGTTAAACTTAAAGCCGGAATCGTGGATCGGGACCATCGTACCGTCGAAGGTGTAGGACTTCGCATCCAGCGCAGCACCAATCTGTCCAGACATGGAAGTGTGTGCCCAGCCGCGACCGCCGGTGCGAGCATACTCATACACGGACTCTTCCAGGCGAACTGAGCGTGACAACGGCATAAGGTCGTTCAGCAGCGTGAATTCGGTAGTCGGCTGGAACTCAGCGAGCACCGTCTGGTCGTATGCACGGTACAGGCGACGAATGTCGTCGACCGCATTAACTGCATCCAGCACAGGCGCGTTAGCAGCATCACCGCGCACGCGGGTGCGGGCGATGAAATCAGCAACAGCCTGAGCGCTGGCATTACGGGCAAACTGCAGTTCCTGAAACTGAGCGGTGTTCGCCTCAAGGTTTCGGGTGGCAGTTGCCTGTTGGGTAGAGAATGCAAACATTCGTTGCTCCTTACTTAATGACTACGCGCAGCAGATCGCCGGCGGTAGCAATGGTGTATGAACGGTCCTCTTCCACGAACGCGAAGACCGGCTCATCGGCAGCGGCGGCTTTCACGCGGCCATTTACAACGGATAGCGCCTGACCTTTGGTGTAGCTTCCGGCCACTGCTGGCACGTTAAAGAA
Source organism: Citrobacter sp. Igbk 16 (assembly GCF_028069755.1). NCBI lineage: Bacteria > Pseudomonadati > Pseudomonadota > Gammaproteobacteria > Enterobacterales > Enterobacteriaceae > Citrobacter > Citrobacter sp. Igbk 16. The sequence goes on from NZ_JANEWJ010000004.1 coordinate 21,511, forward strand.
CACGCCCGGAGTTGGATGCATTGCCACAACCCAGTCACCGGCCGCAATGATGTCGTCGACGGTTTTGCAGCGCAGATAGTCGTAGTTGGCGACGTAGAGGATCGCGCCTTCTTTGCCGTCCACAGAGGCGGTGAATTTTCCTGCTGCATTATCGAAGAAGCCGATCGTACCCGGCGGGGTTGCTGCGGCAGCGGCACCCTCGCGATGGAGTTGCGGGTTTGCAAAGATGCCGCCCGCGTGAATTACGTGTTTCCCGTCTTTAGCCATTTCTTACTCCGGCATTTCGCTGAAAGATTGGTTATTGGTAGCCTGGCGGAAAACGCCACTGAGGCCGGTTGAGGTCTGGCACTGAGCAAACAGCTCTTTCAGCGGCTCGCCGTCCAGCGCGTTCACGGCGACATCGGTCATGCCAAACTTGGCTTTCACCGCAGCGCGCTGCTCTGACTTCTCTTTGTCGGCATTAACGGTCAGACCAGATTTAACCGCGGCGAGATCGTCAGCAAATGGCTTAAACCATGCCGGGGCTTCTGCCTGGTTGTTGGCGCGCTCACGCTCTTCTTTTTCAGCCTTTTCGCGGGCGGCCTTTTCTTCAGGCGTTTCGGTTTTGGTGGCTGCCTTCTCTGCTGCCAACTGGTTGTAAGCATCCATCAGCTCGGCATCGGACTTGCCTTCAGTCGGCTTACCAGCGGCTTGTAGCGCATTGATAATCAGTTCTTTCATCGGATCGTTCTCTCCGTTGGTTTTAATCTCGTACTCAGTTGGTTTGCGCACGACTTCTACAGGTTCGCCGACGAAAACGGCCTTGCCGGCTTCATCGATGAGGTACTTCTGTTTGAAATATTTCGCGTCATCTCGATAGATGAAGGTGTCCGGCCAGACCGATTCGGGCCAGAGGTATGAATCAGTTCCGCGCCCTTCGCGAAGCTTGTCGCTGATGGCGCGTTGAATATCGTCAAAGGAAAAGTTGGAAGCGTTGGTGAAGAAGAATCGCGTTTTATTCAGCAGCCCCTCACGTGTGCAATCAGCGGCATCAGCAATGCTCGCCACTTCGATTTCCTGCTCTTCACCTTCCGAGTTAACGAAGATGCCGACCCCTTCAGACGGCGTTCCTGCGCCCTGCTCGTCAAGCAGCACCGCCACGTGGTCAAACATCATGTTGGTGGCGATCTCGTTGTACTTCTTGCCCTTCGATTCGCCGTTGGCGGCGATGCCGGAATACAGTAAGCCAGTGGAAATGTGGATCGGGTCAACGTTGGTACCGGCTGCCATCTCATCCAGGCGGTTTACGAGTCGCTTACCCTTCTCGCTCGACTCGGCGTACTGGCGGTCGACGTACATGTCACCGCTGACTTTGCCGTCTGAGTGGGTAACATTCTGGAACCATGCCCCGACGTGGTAGTTGTTGACCGCCCTGACATCACGCGCTGATACGTGCTTGCCGTCCACCTTCGGGTGGCCCAGCGGCATAGGGTTACGCTCGAGCGTGTTGTAGGCCTTTTCGATTTCTGCTGCCGGGTACAACTTCCGGTTCATCACGATATCGTCGACAACGGGCGTGACACCGCGAACCACTATATGTGGCTTGCCGTCGATAGTTTCAGTGGTGATTTTTGAATCGGAGTTGACGACGGTCAGCACGTTAACGCGGTTGCGTTTCATGCTGGGTCCTCAAGGTGTTAATATTATTGAAATTGTAAAAATGGAGTTAGCAGATGAAAAAAGTTGCAATAGCAATTGCGCTGTCAGTTATTTCTTTTCACTCAATGGCAGATTATTACGGCGGTAATGATATAGCCAAGTGGAGCGATTCCAGACTGAAGGCTAAAGCTGGAACCGCTGATAATACAGATTTTGTCAATGCTGGAATCCTACGAGGTCTTGCTATCGGTGTTCATGATGCTTTCGAAGGTTCAACTATTTGCTCACCTCAGCAGGCAACAAACGGGCAAATAGTGGACACCGTGACAGTATATGTGGCCAATCACCCGGAGAAACGAACTGAGAATGCCTCTACATTAGCGTATGAAGCATTATCAAAAGCGTATCCATGTAGAAAATGATCACGCAGCCTGCTTCCAGGCTTTACGCTCATTTGCCAATTTGTCTTTTAATCCAAAGTTGAAAATGCTGCCGTCGTCGTTGAGCAGCACCGGGATCTGGCTACAGTAGCAGTTATATCGGTTGCCGCTCTCGGCGTAGAAGCCGCGAACCTCTTCGGTAGTGAACACCTTCCCGTGACGGCCGGCGTGCCAACTGCGTGTCGTCGCTTTGAGCGCTGACAGCCACAGCAGCCCGGTTTTTAGACCCAGCCTATCAGCAGCCCAATCCGTTTCGTTCCATTGCGCCTGGCGAAGCGCACCGACCTGCTCAGTCTGGGCAATGTTTTTCGCCCGTGACATCGAGACATCAAGGCGTTTGCTGACGATGCTGGCTGTATCTCGGGGGCTAATGCCGCGGCCTATAGCGTCAGCAATTACGTTGGCGAGATCAGCCCGTGCTGCATCGCTTATCCCCTTCCAGTCGCTGTATGTGCTGATGTAAGCACTAGCGATCTGGTTTTGATACGCAGGACTGGACAGCAATTGCTGAAGTGTCGTCTGGCTGGCGTAGGTCTGAGATTGCACCGAAAGGTTGGTGAAGGCGTTAAGCGTACCGCGCTCATACTCTGTCGAAACATAATCCAGCGCCCAGAGATTCTGACCGCCACCGTCCAGCAGAGCATCGTCAAGGATGGTTTGCACAACCTGCAACAGGTCTGCCAGTTGCGCAGCCGACATGTCATAGATGTACGTTCCGGCGTTTACTTGGTACAACGAAGTCTCAGATCCCTCGTTATTGCATATCATCCACGACCATTTGCCATTGGTTTCGCGTTGCTGCCCGGTAAGCCGCTGGTCAAACAGCGTTCTCAGTCGGCGCTTTATCGTCAGATAGCGTTCATCGATGTCACGAAACATCCGCCCTACCTGCCGTGCTGACTGCGTAGGGTCGGCTTTATTACGTGGTACGACTGGCGTTCCGATTCTGGTCTGCACTGTCATCATCATCTGTCAGCGGATCCTTATCGGTTGGTTTAGCGTTTGGGTCTGGTGTCACGGGCTCTTTCCGTGGCTCAAGTTCTCCGACCGCGCGAACCTCGTTCTCATCGACCGCCGGAGTACCAAAGGCCTGTTGCGTTTTCGCCGCCACGTCGGCCATTGCCGCCATGTTCGCGAGTTTTTCTTTTTCGCTCGGCGCCAATAAGTCGGACCAGGCTAGGGTCACCTCGCCGGATGTCGGCGGTTCGATAATGCCGACGGTCCAGAATCGCTCAATCACGCGGGTAATGACGTCGGAAAGGAACCCCCAGCGCCTCTCGTTGCAGCGGTTAGCCCAGGCTGTTTTATCTTCCTCTGACGCGAGGTTGCCCGTCTGCTTGCCGAACATTATGTTGAACGGGCACTGAATCGTTGAAGAGAATGAGTTAGCCGATACTGTCCAGCTTGGTGTGGGATCAGCGGGAGCGACCGAAAGAACAGAAGGTGTACCTGCCTGCATTACCAGCGCTGCGTCAGTACCTCGGTTCATTTTCGTCACTTTGTCGTTCAGTGCTTCGCCCAGGTCTTTGTAACCAGCATCAGTCGCCGCCTTTTTCAGGGCATCCATATTGGTTTCTTTTTCAAACGCAATGCCCAGTTGTCGGCTGGCGTTCTTCAGGAAGCCCTCGGCGCTGCCGCCCTTCGTTTTCTCGATATCCAGGAGATCGTTATAGCCGGCTTCCAGCAGCGGGATACCTGACAGAATGTTCTCGTCTTCAGATCCCTCGCACAACAGGATGATACGATCTGGGTGCACCTGAACGGAACGAGGGCTGCTGTAGGTTCCCTCGTCGCCAATGGGTTGCTCGTTAAACTGGTAGCTCACCGGCTGCCCGTAGGTCTCAGACCAGGTATCGATATCAAGATTGCCCGGGGTGATCTGCGGCTCCCACGCCGGAATAAGTTTCACCAGCGCAGCGCTACCGAGTTTTTTCACCACATCGACATCAATCGGCTCGCTCCAGTCACGGCTGTCACGAACCTGGATCAACAACGCGGAGTAGCGCCCCACCATATTGCGACGATCAGCACCCTTAATTTTCGCCCAGTGTTTCTTCATCAGTTTGGTGACGGCCTTTTCCCACGGCGTCGTGGTCGTCGACTCTTTGTCTTCGTCGCCGTCGATAATGGTCGGCCGGTCGACCCAGCAGCCATCAAGCAGCTTATGCACCGCAGCAAAACCGGTGGAACCACGGCGGTATTGACGATAGAAATTATAGAAGGTGAGCGTTTCCGGATAACCGAACTCATCCCACAACTTCGTGCGCTTCACGTTGCCATTACGCCCAGCGTATTGCATGCGCTGGCGCCCTATTGCATCAGCAAGGGCGTTAACGAGGAATGAGACCTCGCCTTGTTGTTCACTCACTGATGAACTCCTTAGAAGAAGATGGCTCCCACCTTCGCCGGTGAGTGCAGTACGCGGTAACGAGTGGCATCCCAGTCGTGGTCTTCCTGGGTGGTGTCAACGTCGTCAGGTTTTTTGTCGTCACGAACTAAAACCGGGATGCGGCTTATCCAGCCCCGGCAGTGCTCCATTACATAGAAAGCTGGCTTCTCGGGTATTCCTGACTCCATCTTTTTAGTTTCAACAACGGCCTCAAGCATGTCAGCAAAGAGCGATGCGCCGTTGATGCGCGATCCCGGCTTCTTATCCGCTGGTAACCATTTCACGCCCTGGGCCTCCATTTTTTGGGCGATGGACAGCTCGTTATCGCCCGTATTGAAAATCGCACCATCAGCCGGGCCGGGGATGACGCTACTGCATATTCCAGGTACGATGTGCATCTGGCCTTTGCCCTGCACTTCCTCCGGCTCATCCACTTCCTCGCCCACCAGCCGCTTATCCACCCACGCCACGCCTTTAGCGACGTTTGTGGACGACATATTCAGGCCTTTGTTGAGCTCATCAGGTGGGCAGCCATACCATTCGCCAATCAGGATCAGCGACCCGGCAGGCGGGCAGAACTGGCGACCATCAGAAAGCTCGGCAGCGGTGCCGTCGGTGCGCGCCCACCAGAGATTGGAGAACGGCTTCGACTCGCCCCAGTCATGGGAGCGGTCAACCGTCCAGCTATCCGGGATGCGGAACGGCTTAATAACGTGCAGCGAGGCATTCCACAGGTGGTCAAAGCGTCCGCCGCTGGTGACGTCCCACGAGCCCTCTACCCACGCTTTGCGGCGATTAGGGTCTTTGATGGCCATCAGCGTTGCGATGTACTGGGGATCGAGATACGGGTTCTCTTTGAACGAGCCGTGAATCGCAACGCGGGTAAGCGTCACGTCCTCTTCTCGTTCGGTCTGCGGGTTAAAGACCTTTTGCGTTTCTCGAATGATAGTGCCGCGTGGTGCTGGCTCAATGAAGCGCTTCTTCACCCAGGTATGGCCGATGCCAAACGGGTTGGTCGTGCTGAACGTCTCCAGGGGGATCGGCTTAAGCAACGAGCCATCATCCAGCGGATAGTTCTCCGGCCGGAACGATGAGCGTCTGCAGGAGAACATCATCTCGTAGAACTCAGCCGACTGCTGCTTGGTCAGTTCGTTGAAGCCGATAAACGGGAACTCCTGACCGTGATAGTCCCAGTAGTCGCCCTCTTCTTTCCCAAAGCGGAACAGCAGCTCTTCGCCAGTAGGCCATACCCAGCGCAGCTCAGATGCTGACGCCAGATAGCGCGCACCGTCGTTAAACAGGCGATACATACGCTTTGACTGGGTAATGATGTCGGTGAGGTTCTTATACTCGGTATCGAAAATGACGCCACGCCAGAACGAGCCATAACCAAGACCAACCAAGCGACGGAAGCGCGCCAGTTGCGCAGCGGTTTTACCCGGGCCGCGCGTTCCCTCGTAGAGGATTTCGTTACACGGGCAGCTCAGGGAGAGCGATTGCGATCCCGGCAGAGGTTTCCAGACGGCTTTGTAATTCATCCACCCAGGACCTCGCTCTGCTGTTTCTTCGCTGCTTCTTCCCAGCTATCAACATTGTCACTGGTCGGTACCAGCATAACGTTGTGGGTCGCCACGACTTTCTGCTCGACCTGCTCTTTGAAGGCCTGCACGCGCACATGCTTGCCGAGCAGTTCAAGGTTCTTGCCCTTATCCGGCCACTTAACCTTTTTGAGGATGGTCTCCGCCGTTTCCTCGTCGAAGTTCTGAATCGTGGTGCTGATGTCCAGACCGGTTAGCGACGTTCGCCAGGCTTTTGGCCACGAACTGATCGGCCTCAGGCTACCGTCGTCGTTTAGAATGTCCAGAACGTCCATCTGGTCGATTTCAACCAAGCGCCGCAGCACATAATCAGCATCAACACCCACATCTTCGTTGCGCTTAGCTTTGAGTTCGGCGATTCTGTTTTGGATGTCAAGTTTTGACAAGTTCTGGGCAGCTATGCGGTTCGCAGTTTTGACGCTGTACCCCGCCCGAATAGCCGCCTGTGTAGCGTTTAAATCGATGAGGTACTCGCGACAGAACATATCTTGCTTGTCGGTGAGTGCCATAATATGGAGTCCGTAATGAACAAAGATGAACTGGAAAGCTTGTGCGTTAAAATCAGAGGCTGCCTTGATGAATGGTATGCTGATGGAACACTCAATAATTTAGACGGTAGTGAAATGAGCAACTTTCCAAGCGGGTGTTGCGGATTTGTAACGGAATGCTTAGCCGTTATTTTATACAAATTGACTGGCGAGGTTCCTAATCAGGTAAGTGCTGAATGCAATACAAGCCATTCTAACTACAATAAACTAGCTGCGAATAGTCATCTCTGGATTGAACTTAACGGGATTAACATTGATTTAACCGGAGATCAATTCAATGATCACTGCATCAACATTCCTCCTGTGTTTGTATCAACCTCTCCGCATCCACTATCCTCCAAAATGAAAACAGAAACAAAGCCAGCATATGTAATTGGTTTAACTAAGCCACTAACAGGGAATGACGTTGCACAACTATCATTAATTCGACTATTAAGAAAAGAGCTAAGCCTTTACTGACCTTTCATTAATTATTTAATACATTGCGTGCGGATGTAATCCTGCAGGACACTCAGGGACTTTTGGTCGCTGATGATTCCGGATCTGATACCGAGAACGTTTCGTCCAGCAACTGAAGAGAGTTCGACGGTGGCATCATCGCCCATGCTGGCGGCGCCGGTGGTTTGGGTTGCGACTGGCACTGAACTCTTTCCTTTGACGAGCACCCGACCACCATTATCAAGCTTGCGCTGCAGAGCATCATTTTCAGCTTTAGCATCTGCCAGTTCCTTCGTGTATTTGGCATCCAGTGCAGCAACATCGCGCTGCCGGGTTGTCATATCAGTGATTGTTTCCTGCCGCTGCTTAGCCAGTGATTCGGCAGCATCTGCTCGCCGGGTCTCTTTACTAATCTGACCAAACAGGATGTAAATAATCAGGATTGATAGGAGTAACTCAAGGCCGATAATCAACCATGCTTTGAGAGTCATTTATCTATCTCCCAGCACGTCAGCGCGCTTTCCTGGTCCCGTCTTTCTACCTGCCCATAGCAGCCATTTTTCTGGCCTTTGGTCAGACGACAGTCGCGGCCACCGTCTTTAATCCACCAGCGGATCGCTTCACAGGCGCCTTCACGGTCGCCAGCATTTATTCGCTTATAAAACGTAGACGGGAAACATTTACCGGGGCCGATGTTGTAGGGACAAAAAGACGCGATCCCGGCTTTCTGTGGTTCTGTCAGTGGTACCTTGATATTGCGGTCCACCCAGGCCAGCGCTTTATCGCGTTCAATGGCGTTTACCTGGGCGCATTTCTCAGCTGACAGCTTCATGCCCTGCACTACCGGCTTGCCATCAACCATCGTGGCGCCACGGCAAATTGTCCAGATTCCTCCGCCGTCGCGATACGCCGTCAGACTATTACCCTCTTTCTCATCCAGAAACTGATCGAGAATAACGGGTGCGGAAGCCCCGGCAAGAATCAAACCAACGACCGCTGCGCTCAGTTTATTCTTCAGCTTTGGTGGCATAGCCATTGCGCCGATCCTCCCGTTCTTTCCAGCGGAAATACCAGTTCACTGCACAGGTGATAACAGTGCATGCGATACCGACAATAATTGCCCAGTCGCTCAGGCTTAACCCTGCAATTCTGTCGGCCAACATCCAGGACACCTCTTTTGCTGTTTTAGCTGTTTCGGCATATGCCTTCGCTGATACACCGCAGCCGGTCAGCGTGGTTCCTGTTCCATATGAAAGTCTGCTGTAAATGGTGCTCATTCTGGTCATAGCCTCACCTCCGATTTTTCGGATGGCGCTGTGTGTGTATGAAAAGGGTCAGGCTTCACGGGCTGAATTTATCAACAAAGCACGTAGCGGATGATTCCCGTGAGCCTGAAATGAAAAATCCCCGGCGGGAAGCCAGGGATTGGATGTTTGGTATTTTTTATTGCGGTGGCTGCAATGGTCCTTCGAGAACCTCAGCTTCCCCGTTATGGCAGATGTCGTCGCCTCTGGTTAGATGCCAGACTCCAGTGATCATTTTACCTGTCTCCAGGTCTTCAAAAATCTCATTGGTAAAATATGCCACCTGAGCAGTCCCGTTAAACTGGATCCAGTAAAACCCGTTATCCATATCCCCTCCTATATGTATGGGGGAATTATACGGGGCTGGTCTCAGAGTGGTTTTAGAAATTCTTAAATCGCTATAAAGCAAAAAGCCCAAGGCGTTAACCTCAGGCTCGAAAACTCATTTACTGCCAGTGCATACAACAATGGCACAATATCAGATTTACACGAAATATATCCATTTCAGTTCGGTTTTGCAAGACTTACATCCAAATTTGTCGCCTTTTGTTGTGAACGTGATCGCGTTACTGATATCAGAGCGCCGCTATCGAGCCGCGTAAAGATGCTACGCATTGCCAGCCAGTGTGGGAGATAGGTTTCTGTCCAGGTCGACTTAGCCACGCCAACCAGCTCCGCCAACTTTTGGTATTCATACACCTCACTCCCGGCCAGATCTGCTTTAACATCCTGCGCAGCCAGCCAGATTAAGGCTTTCAACCTGTCCATCGTTTTTCCGGCCACTTTCTTGGTGCCCATTTGAGCCCTGAACTCGCCCCATGCCCACTGAGTAATCAGCACCTGATTCTCCCACTGCACATTCTCGCTGTAGTTCCATAGAAGCCAGGCCTTCTGGTGCTCTTCGAGCGCCATCAGCGCACGGCGCCACGATGCGGTGGAGTATTCAACCGGCTGCACCAGCGGAATATGCGAACCCTTGGCATGCGATTGCTTGCCGGGGATTGGTGGGTTATCCAGTGTTATCATTTCCCCGGTCACTTCATCCAGCACTCGAGGCTTTTTACGTTTAAACGTTCCAGTATCGAACTGCGCGTTCTCCAACCAGGCCATTAACTGCCCTTTCGTAGCACCACTTAAATCAGCGGTGGCCACCATCAGCTGCTGGCGCACGTATTCGAGAAATTGAGTGTTCATACAGCACCGCCTATGGTTTTGATATAATTCTTCAGTATTCGGTAGTCCGTCAGCACAGAGCCGGGAAAGTGATATAAGCGCAATCGTTGCCAACGAACGCGGAGGTGATCAGCAAAATAGGATTCAAATGTCATGCGGCCTCCCTGCTCTTAATTAATCCACGACGAAGTGCGCTGTAGCGCTTCCTGATGGCTTCGAGTTCTTCGATTGTGTATCGGTGCGGAAAGTTGTTGTTTTCGAGCGCCTCGACGCGAACAGAGCCGATTTTCTCGATAAGCCCAAGACGGTACTGCTGCTGATTTCCCGACAGCTGAACGTTACAGTGGTGACACTGTTTATTAATATTGTCTTCGTGATAGCGGAGATGTGATGCCTTACCGCGTGAGCGGTAGTGACCTGCTTCCCACTGGACGGTGTCGAACGTCCCACAACTGATGCATGGCAAATCATGGTCACGCTCGCGAATATAGTCATTGACGACGCGCTGGGTTAAATCCTCCCAGTGCTTCAGCGGCTTAGCAGCTGCTTTCCGTTTCCGCCAAGTGGCGCGTTCTTTTTTCTCAGCATTGCGCTGCCGGGCAAGCTCTTTACGCTGTAAGGCTTCCCGAGCTTTTCTGGTCTGTTCTTTGCCGACGACGCTGGCACACCCGAAGGAGCACACCAACTGCCCGTTACGCGCAGGGTGAAACCACTGCCGGCATTCTTTGTTCGCGCACTTACGGCGCGGCAATTTAGCCATGATCACCCCCACACCTTGCTTTGCCAGACACGGCTTGGGCGCGGCGCCCTCTCGCTTTCCGGCAGCTGCGCGCTGATAGTCCAGGTGATGTTGTCGTGGTTAAGACTGCGCTCAACCTTTACGCCACGGCGGCGGTAATTAGCCACCAGCTCGTCTGCCTGTTCGGTTGTGCATTCGTGATGGTGGAACCAGGAATATTTCATCGCCATCACCCCGCAAAACTCATGAGCTGAGCGGCGGCGTTCTCGGCTTCACGCTGGTCCTTGAAAGCCCGGGACAATACCCAGCGCCACAGAACATCGAACGCAGCTTTGTACAGCTGCTGGAACTCGGTTTCGTCCATGTTGGCAAAGGCAATGCTGCGTGGATGTTTGCGAAGGGTACCGTCAGGTAGCTGAATAGCGTCGTAGTGGCCAGACTCGACGATCACCCATGCACGGTATGCGTCATAGGATTTGCAGATACTGATGCTACCTGCGCGCTTATCGGCGATGCGGTCCAGATACTGTTCAGCCGCATCCAGGAGTGCAGCTTCACTTCCCGCGAAAGAGGCAAGGAATTTAGCGTACCCGGTCACCAATTTACGTTCGTTGGAAGAGATCGCCCCGCCAGTAGGTTCCCAGTATTCAAATCCGAGATTGAGTAATGCGAAGAAGCGACGGTGAAAAGCCGGGTTGCGTACCTGCCGGAACTCAGCCACCAGCACGGCACCGAGTTTGATTTTCGATTGCAGTAAATCGCTGGTCTCCGGCGTAGCGGGGATCAGGATTCCTGATGACTGCTTGATTAGTTGTAACTGCGCCATGATGCTCTCCGTGGCGCATAAGGTTGTCAGTTGCTCAGGCTGACACTGACATTATGTACAGTTGATAATGGAAAATCAATGCAAGAAAAAACCGCAGTATCAGGCTGGTTCAGTCCCTGTCGAATTGGTTTTATGATGCAATGGACGCTCCAGCCAGACAATCCATGCTACAGCCGCCTCCCATGATATATATCCATTACCGCCATTTTTCGCTCTGCGGAGATCAACTGCATCACCAAACCTTTCAATGATGAATTTTTCAAATTCTATACGTTTTTCTTCGTCGTTCGTTGAATCCATGCATTCCCCAGTTGCGTCCGACTAATCGCTCTTATTGCATAAAAAATAGCATATTCAATAGAGAGTGAAAAACCCGCCGTAGCGGGTTTAAATAGAGAAATTGATTACTATGATGTAACCCTAAAGTTCTATGAAACTCTTCTATATCACCCGAACCACAGCCTTTTCATTTCTCCACGGCAGAAGAAGTAAAGAAAAAAACGTCATTTTTATAACCACACCTAACGTGATGAGAAGAGCCAGTTTTATGTTATACGCCCCAGTCACATCTAAGTGGCTCAAAACTTGCCAGGCATTTATTGCAGCCAGTGAGAGAAGAACCACGTAATATTTTAATAGTCGAGTTCTTTCCCAGCACCCTCTTGTTTTTGCCCAATCAATCAATACGGCATAAAACGCAATGCAGATGATAATAGCATCAGCACCCTTACCGTAAATGTAGACACTCAAGATACCCGCAAGTACCAGCAATGTGATTAACGTGCCACATAAAGCCTTAATTAAGAGCGTCTTAATATTCATTTTCACCCACTAACCAGCCAAAATAAGTCATTTTAATAACCATCACCCCACATCTCGTCTATTGAAGCATGCTAGCAACGTCTTTGCTATCCACCAGTAGCAAGATTTCCAGTTCGGCGATGCGCTTTGTAGCGTATTCCAGTTGAGGTTCCATCACTCCCCCTTCACGCCAATGCCAGCGGCCGCCGCTTCACGCTGTGTTGCCGGATTAAACCAGAGGCATTCAGTGCGCACTTTCGTACCGCGCCCTGCACTGATACGTGATGCCTTTTTGGTTTTGGTCCAACCCAGCAACATGTCGTTGTACAACTCGCAGTCATAGCCGCTGATTATCACCATGCCGGTCATCGTTCTGGCCACAGCTAACAGTTGCTCATGCCCTTCAACGGTCATTTCATGGTTGTAATAGCGGTTACCCTGTACGCGCGTTTCCGGCACATAAGGCGGATCTATGTAATGCAGAGTGGTATCGGCGTCGTGGGCGCGCATCACTGCCAGGGCGTCTTTGTTCTCGATAATGACACCCTGCAGGCGCTGGCATATCGCAGCCAGGTTCTCTGGATAGCGCTCCCACAGATGCGCAGCAGTTGCGTATTTACGCTTGCTGTCACTGCGAAATCCCGAGTTACCACCGATACCGGATGCAGAGCCAAAACCCATACATGCGCGGACAACCATGCGGCGGGCGCGCTCTACAGGTTCCGTGACGATCTCCCTGGCTGCGCAGAACTCATCACGTGAGTAAGGTGTTAATGCGCAGGCATCACGCAGACTCTGATTCATGTCTGGATCTCGCAGGACAGTAAACAGGTTCACTACCTCGCTATCGAGATCGTTATAGACTTCTGCGTAGCTGCGCGGTTTTTGAAGTAGCACCCCAGCCGCTCCACCGAATGGCTCTACATAGCAAACATGCTCTGGCATCTGATCGATAATCCATGGCGCCAGACGGAACTTGCCACCGTGATAACGGATTGCGGGATGTTTGATCGGCGCCTGTTTGTTGAGTGCTGTCATTGGGCTGCCTCCTTACGGATTTCATTCGCGAAATCAGCAGCGTCATCTGCGCGTTGGCGATATTTCAGGCGAGATGAATCGCTGATGTTAATCCCTGTGTCCGTTTCGTTTGCAATCGCGTACCAGGCATTCGCCAACCTCTCCACACCCTGCGCCCGCACTTCAGCCAAGAAAGCGTCGGTGGCTGGGGTTATTGCATATACGGAATCCACCGTTTGCAGCAGTTCGGTTGCGTCCTCCATCGCGCCACGCCAGTCCATGCGGCCGCCGCTATGCTCAAGAATCGAAACTGCCAACGCACGGATGAATACATGGCGCTCACGCGCATGAGCATTTTCCGTCCCCAGCTCCCTGCGCTTGCTCTCGGCGTTAGCGAGCTGTACTGCCATGTCTGCGTTTTGTGATTGCAGCTCTTCGATACCTGCTTTTGCAATATCACTGGCCTTTTCCACGACATTCATCAACTCGTTAATCGCAGCCAGTTTTGATTGCTGCAATGCGCATTTTTTCTCTAATTCTTCGTATGATGGTTTCATGCTGGCATTCTCCCTACGATATCTATAACCCGGCGCATAACTGCACTTCCCCGAAAATCTGCTGGCAACTCAGTCACAGGCTTACTCGAACCGTATGAAAAACGCTGGAGATCGAAATCAATCACAGCCTTCTGGTCCCTGAACAAACCAAGACGACCGTAACGAATGAGTTCGCCGCGTTCGGCTGCTACGCGGAAATACTTCTCAGCAGTCTGACGATGCAGCGACAACATCTGTGATGCCTCACTAACGGTTAAACGACCGCGGATTTTCACCTCTTCGATGATCACTCTGATAAGTGCCGCCTGCTCTTCTGGTGTATTTGGTCTTGGCATGCTTACCCCCTGAACCCCGTTGGGATGGTTTTATCTGGCTCAGAAATGCGATTCACATCCCTGCCCGTTTTGCGGTCGTTGAGAGCAAATTTCGGTTTGAACAGTCCCTGATATCCGTTAGCGATACTGGTGTTGATCACATCAACCGGGTCATGCCCTTCATCCAGGCAAGCCTTGAGCAACTTGAAAGCTTTGGTGACCGTCATTTCGGTCTTGATGGCTTTTCCAGACTGTTGGCGGTAGGCAACCCACTCATTCCAGGACACAGAATCAAGCCACTCAGGAACGGGAATCGTCAGCGGGTCAAACTTACCCTTCCCCTTTGGGGGATTAGAGGGGGTTAGATCTGTATTTATATTTGTATTTGGAAGAATGTCTTTGGTGTTCCCTGTTTTCAGGGATACCTCTCCCTGTTTTTGGGGATGGTTATCCCCGTTTTCAGGGATGGTTGAATGGGTAAAATTGCTATCCCTGAATTCGGGGATGGTAATAACCCATGTAACAACTTCAGCAGCAGGAAACACCGCTGGACACTTCATGCAATTTGGCTTGGTATACGCCCATTTATCCAGGCTGGTATTAATCCCTATGTATCTGGTTTGCCCAATGCGGCGCAGGATGATGATGTTCCGATAGGCAAGGCTCAACACGGCCTCAGAGACGTGCTTCACCTTCAGCGTCGTTTTATCTGCAATGAGGCTATTGGCGATGCGGTCAGAACTCTTAGACCAGCCATAGGTCAGACGAACGATAGCATTCAGCACCCTAAACTCGCGCCCGGATAGCTCGACGATACACAGGGCATCCTGAATCTGGTTGGCCAGGCGCAAATAGCCTTTCTCCAGATCAGCCATGCTGCTCTCCTGTTTCCCCTGCTGTGTGGGGAATTTGAATATTTCAGCGGTATTTGACATACTGCTCTCCGCAATTACGCTCAGTTTTTGCACCTGAAAGCCGTTGGTGTTCTAGCACCGCGGCTTTCGCCATTTTTGAACCCGTCATACAACCCCCAACATCAGCTGCACCATCTCCATCAGCGGACCGGTTAAGCCAGGGTCAACGCGGTACATCTCCACGATCCCCTCACTCAGCTCTTTCAGCTTCTGATGCCGTGGCGCATCCATTGCGACAGCTATCTTCGCTTCACTGGTTTCCTTCTCCATACGCGCCAGGCGAGCCATGATGTTGTCTTCTGGCAGCAGGCGGTTGCGGAACTCAATCGGCAGAACTGCGAGGATTGCCGGAGTCAGCTGGCGGACGTTCTCGCGGTAACGTTCGCTGTTGAAATGGTTGTCCAGGAAGCGGAAAAGCTTCTGGCGCTTTCGGCAGAGATCGTCAGGGAAAGCGATGTCGTCTCCCCCTTGAGCCTGGTACTCTTCGATAATCAGAGCCGTAACTACGTCCTGACCATCGGCACCAGCCCAGGAGCGGACCGCGTCACGAATGGCATCATGTTTATCGCCATGCTCTTGTTGAGTGCGATTTATCATCGCGGACGAATGGAATCCGGTATTTTGTTGGTACGTAAGTGATTGCATAGTGCTTTCCCTTTCGTGGTTAATTTGCTGTCAGGCTGCTTTTGGTTTGCTGATCTCAAGAATTTGGGTGGTGGTAAATCGCCCCTCTGAAGCTTCAGCAATCTTCGACGCATAATCCGTCTCACCGGTGTAATCAGTGCGTGGTAAACAGCCGCTATTGATCCATTTGTAAATTGCGCGCGGACTGCGCTCACAAGCTTTTGCTACTACAGGTACGCGAATCATTTTGATGATTTCGCCAAGACTAATAGGTTGCATTCTTTGACCCTCAAATTGAACTGTAAGTACATATTATGTTGGAACTGATAGTTCACGCAAGTGATATTATGATTGAACCTATGGTTCAGGAAGAAAAAGCGCGAAAAGACTTTTCCCATAGGCTAGCGCTGGCCTGCGATAAAGCTGGTTTGCCGGTACATGGTCGTCAGGCTGAAATAGCCAAAAATATGAAGCTGACACCAAAAGCTGTAAGCAAATGGTTTAACGGGGAATCAATTCCAAGGCGTGGGAAGCTGCAAGAGCTTGCTGCGAGCATAGGTACAACTTCAGCTTACCTGCTAGGTGACAGCGTGGCTGATGGTATTGCGGAGGGGCACTTACAGAAATCGACCGAAACATTTCGTATAGACGTACTCGATGTAGCTGTTAGCGCTGGGCCGGGCGTGATCAATAGTGAGTTCGTAGAAGTATTACGCTCCGTGGAGTACTCAGTAGAAGATGCGCGTCAGATGTTTAATGGTCGTAAACAGGAACAGATCCGCATCATCAACGTTCGCGGTGACAGCATGTCTGGAACGATTGAGCCTGGTGATTTGCTGTTTGTCGATATAAGCGTTCAACACTTTGATGGTGATGGGATTTACGCTTTCATTTATGACGACACATCCCATGTGAAGCGACTTCAGAAGATGAAAGATAAACTCTTGGTCATCTCAGACAACCAGACCTATCGACCGTGGGAGCCGATTGAGAAGGCAGAGATGAACAAAATATTCGTATTCGGAAAGGTGATCGGTAGCATGCCGCAGACCTACCGTAAGCATGGTTAGCAGATGAACAGTTGAATACATAGTAATCCGAAATTACAATTTTCATGATGACACCACCTGTAGTGTCAACTAAGATAAGAACATAAAATGACCCGAATAGAACTTATCATTGAAGATTTAGAGAGAAGAGTCAAAACCATTGGATGTGGGGGGAGGTCGGGTTTACTTTTATATCTAGAAGAACTGGGTTTTAATGCGAAATCAGGAAAAAGTGATAACCATAAGGTTCTTACGCACCCAGAACTTTCAAGATTAAGTGAATTTCGCACAATAGGCATAGACTGCGGACATGGTACAGCAAAATCCGTGAAACCATGTTATGGAAGAACAGTTCTATCCACGCTAAAGAAGTACAAAGAAGAGTTAGAAATAATCTATAAGGCGAATAATCATGTATAACGCAGAAGAATATACCATTTCAGTACGCAAAGAGCGTATGGATGAGGACGTCTACTGGGTTGCAAGAGTGGAAGAACTCCCAGACATATTGGAGTTTGGTGAAACTCGTGATGAAGCATATGAACTTGCCATAGACACTATCAATACTGGGCAGGAAATGTGTTTTGCAGAAGGAACCCATTTCCCATCACCTAAAAATTTTGCAGATACTAATGTTTCAGGACGGGTGACACTTCGTCTTCCTAAATCTGTTCATGCCAACTGTATAAAACTTGCTGAAGAAGAAGGCGTAAGTCTCAACTCCTACATTTTGACTTGCATTACGTCTTACAGATCTGTTCAGGAAACAGTAATTAGAACATCATTATTTGAAGATTTCAGGAATAGCTTGATATCTATTACTAATTTGAGAAGTCATGGAGCTTTATTTGACCAATCTGAATTTGCATATTCGCGTAGGGGTCAATTTAAGATCGCACTAGACCATATCAACGGCGACGACAACTACGAGTCTCGGGCGATTAGTTCCATATCTCCTTTTGACGATATCAATGAACAAGGATGGAGCTCAGTTTCAGCATGTTAAGACTTTTAAGCAGTGTAGAATTGCAAGCAATCTCTACTAGAAAGCAATTCATTGATTTTACACGTGATGCGATACCCAAAGATGATGGAATAAATCTAAGTTTTATCATTGAGTTAGGGCTTAATGATAATGAAGAGGATAAATGTTGCTATTTAATTTTGGGATGCAAAAGCCAAGTTAATGACATACCAGAAGGTGAAGTAAATCCACTAAAAGTAGAAATTACAATCGCTTATAAATTCAATGTCTTAGAGCCTGATGTATTTCATCAAGCTGATGATGAACTTAAAGCCACATTATTATCTAACCTAGTGTATTTGGATTTTAGAAGTAAACTCACAGCAGCTTTCTCAAGTGTTGGATTATCAAAGATAAGATTCCCTCTGACCTTCGAAAAAATAAAATCTATGAGTTAGAAATTACAACCCGGCCACCGCGCCGGGTTTTTACTGCCCTCTTCTCACCATCGCAGCCGCATCCCGCAATACACCTTTGTGAATCACATTCCCCACCGCCCTGCGCTTAGCCTCTAGGCTATTCACTATCGCATCGCGGCTTATCACTATCCCGTTAGCTATCAGACTGACAACTGCACCTCCAATCTCGCCGGCGATGAATGCTGCGCGGTCTTCTTCAAGCTCGTCACGTTCCATTTCTTTGCTCCTCTGATGTTTTTTTGAGCATAACAGGAATCAAATAAAAAATAAATTACCTTAAAGTTCATAGAATTATGACCAACTGAACTAACTTATTTATTAAAATGTACTTTAGGTACTTTACTTCAGTGAACTCATGGTACATTATCACCTCATCGCGAAACACTAAGCGCATAAGGTTTAACGCTCAGCTGGCCGGCTATAAGGCAAAACAGAAGTGAGCTTCGCGGTGGTGAACTGCAGAGTTAAAACGCTCAACTGTGAAGATCAGCATCACGGCGCCACCAGCGAAGTTCACTTAGTTCCAGCGACAAGGTATCGAGGGTGAGATGAAAGACTTTGCACGCAAATCAGTCCGGCAGCAGGCCGTAACACTGAACTGGGTAGAAGTGATTATTCGTCGTTTTTGTTACCTGCTTGCGCAGAAGGGAAATCCTGATGTGTAACTCAACAAAATGCGGTTACTGCAGTAAGCCGGTTAAACCGGAAGAAGTAATCAAAAGTACCCTTCTCTATCGCAACGGCTCACAGCTGGCGCGTAAAGAGAAGGAATATTGTTCCAGACGTTGCGCTTCGCACGACCAGATGGCTCACGAAGGCTAACGTAAAACCCGCACAAGGCGGGATCTACGTCCGGTGCCACCGACCAAAGTTACACCGGAAACAACATTAAAACCAAAGTTAACCCAATGGGCGCTATCAATGGTCCGGGGATTCTAACACCCAAAAATGAGGATCTCACATGGAATTTCCATATGTAGTTAAAGCCACACAAAAGTCGGGAAAGCCTGATGCTTTTGTCTGGTTCACTGCAAAAACTGAGGCTCGCGCCAACCTGATGCTGGACGTTGCGCTGGAAGATGCAGGTATCGAAACTGGGCGCGGTAAGGATTACGCCAAACCAATTCGCACTGATTTTCCTGTTGTTGATGACCTGCCAGATGAAGGTGAAGTTGATTTCACCTGGTGTGATCGTTACGAACTGGCCGAAGACCAGCGCACCTGGAATTTGAAATTGAAAACTGATGATGCGGCACAGGAAGAAAACCACCAGACTGATGACAATGTCGTTGATGGTGAAACCGGCCATGCAGAAGAATCTCAGCAGACAGAAAAGCCGAACCTCATCGTCGTAGCCACCCTGCCATTCCGTCAGCGCGTACTGGCTCAGTTCATCTCTGATGAATACGCTTATCACATCGATGCTGAGCAAAAGAAAATTATTCAGGGACTCGAGCTGGACGTGGATAACAGCTACGTCCAGAACCTGCTGCTTGCTGCTGAAAACGTGGAGTTTTTCAAGAATGCTGCTGAGATTGACATCTCCCGGGTTGTAGCCGCTCTGAAAACCGTCTTCCCGGTCGAAGGGAAACGGACTGAACTGTCTCTTGTTATGCGGTTCATCAGGATCTGGTTCAACACAGAACATATTGACCGTGGGCTGTTGGTTAAAGAGTGGCAGAAAGGCAACCGCGTTGCACAGATTCAACGCGCTGACGTCAAAACTAATGCTGGCGGTGGAAATAAGACCGATCGCAATACCGACTACGTCCACACACTGGACACTCTGGATGTTGAAATTGCGCTGGCCACCTTGCCAATGGATTTCAATATCTACGACATACCTGGTGGGGTCTACCGTCGCGCTAAAGAGATTGTCAGCAAGAAAGAAAGTCCGTTCAGCGAATGGTCTGAGGCGCTGCGCAAAACCGCTGGCATCCTGGACTATTCACGCGCCGCCATCTTTGCACTCATCCGTGGCACATCATCCGAATTGGTTAACTTTCCTGGGCGGTTGCGGGCATATATCAATGCCAATCTAACCGAAAATGACCACTCAAACCCCTCAGACGAAACGCTGGCTGATGCTGGTCATGCGCCGGACGTCAACTGGGAAAATGAGGTTAATGAGCAGGTCGCTGCGGAGCAGAAAACAGCTGCTAAACAGCCACAAATCGCCAACATGGGCAACGGCGCATTCTCCATTGATGGCCTGATTGGTGATCAACAAACACATACAGATGACCGTTCACCAGTTAATGAGGACACCACCAGTAATGTGCAGATGGAAGAAACTGTCAGTGATGAAGAACAGGCTGGTAATGAAGTGCAGTCAGGCGAAAGCAGTCTGGAAACTGGTCAAGAGTCACATACCGGCCAGCAAGCCGATGTAAACCAGAATGCGGATTCTGTTAGCCAAAACAGCGATTCTGTAAACCAAACCGAACCGGTTGCGGCACAAACCGAGCCAGAAGCGCAATCTGACGAACCGGCTGTTGTGTATCCCGCTTACTTCGAGCCAGGCCGCTATGAAGGTCTGCCGAACGAGGTTTATCACGCAGCGAACGGTATCAGCTCTACCCAGGTTAAAGATGCGCGTGTGTCGCTGATGTACTTCAATGCGCGCCACGTAGAGAAAACCATTATCAAAGAACGCTCTCCTGTTCTGGACATGGGAAACCTGGTACATGCTCTGGCGCTGCAGCCCGAACTGCTGGATGCCGAATTCAGCGTTGAACCGGTAATCCCGGAAGGCGCATTCACCACAACGGCAACGATCCGCACGTTTATCGATGAGTATAACGCCAGCCTGCCGGCGCAACTGTCAGCCGACGACATCAAAGCGCTGCTTGAAGAATACAACGCCACACTACCGGCACAGCTGCCGCTCGGCGCGTCACTGGAAGAAACAGGGCAAAGCTACATGGCGCTGCCTGCTGAGTACCAGCGTATCGAAGCGAACCAGAAGCAGACCGCTGCGGCGATGAAAGCCTGCATCAAGGAATACAACGCCACTCTGCCTGCTCAGGTGAAAACCAGCGGTAGCCGTGATGCGTTACTCGAGCAGCTGGCAATCATCAATCCCGACCTGGTGGCGCAGGAAGCGCAGAAGCCACAGCCGCTAAAAGTGTCCGGTACTAAAGCAGATCTGATTCAGGCCGTGAAGTCTGTTAATCCGGAAGCCGTCTTCGCCGACGAACTGCTGGATGCCTGGCGCGAGAATCCGCAAGGAAAAGTGCTGGTCACCCGCCAGCAACTGAGCACCGCACTGGCCATTCAGAAAGCCCTGCTCCAGCACACAACTGCAGGCATGTTGCTTCAGCATCCGAGCCGCGCCGTTGAGGTGAGCTACTTTGGCTTTGACGATGAAACCGGACTCGAAGTACGAGTTCGCCCGGATCTGGAAATCGACCTGGACGGCGTGCGCATCGGTGCCGACCTGAAAACCATCAGCATGTGGAACATTAAACAGGAAGGTTTGCGCGCCAAACTACACCGGGAAATCATCGACCGTGACTACCACCTGAGTGCCGCCATGTATTGCGAGACCGCAGCACTGGACCAGTTCTTCTGGATTTTTGTCAACAAAGACGAGAACTACCACTGGATCGCCATCATCGAGGCATCCGCCGAACTGCTGGAGCTGGGCATGCTTGAGTACCGCAAGGCGATGCGCGCTATCGCTACCGGCTTTGACACTGGCGAATGGCCAGCACCGATCACCGCTGATTACACCGACGAACTGAACGACTTCGACCTGCGCCGCCTTGAAGCGCTGCGTACTCAGGCATAAGGGGAATGAAGATGCAAAACACTAACGTAACTGTAGCTGACCAGAACGCGGTAATTAACTCCAACGTGGCCCTGTTTGATTCCCAGTATCTGAACGCCATAAGCGCGTTTGCTCAAATTATGGCGCAGGGTGCGGCGACAGTCCCCAGACACCTGCAGGGAAATCAGGCTGACTGCATGGCAGTAGCGATGCAGGCTGCACAATGGCAGATGAATCCTTTTGCCGTAGCTCAGAAAACACACCTGATTAACGGCGTTCTCGGATACGAAGCGCAACTGGTAAATGCCGTTATTTCACGCAGCGGCGTGCTGGCAAACCGCTTTGAATATGAGTGGTACGGACCATGGGAAAAAGTAGTCGGGAAATTCCAGATTCGTAAAGGCGACAAAGGGGAATACCGTATTCCTGGCTGGACTCTTGCTGACGAAACGGGCATTGGCATCATTATCCGCGCAACGCTGAAAGGTGAAGAACAACCGAGGGAACTTGACCTGTTACTGGCACAAGCAAGGACTCGAAATTCAACGCTTTGGGCTGACGATCCTCGCCAGCAGCTCGCTTATCTCGCCGTGAAACGTTGGGCGAGACTGTTCTGCCCGGATGTAATTCTCGGCGTTTATACCCCTGATGAACTGGATGATCGCCGTGAAGAGCGAGAAGTTAATCCTGCTCCAGTGCAACACGTTAGCCTGTCTGAAATCGCATGTGACACCGTCACAACCACGCAAAGCGCACAGGAATCGTCGGTAAATATTGGGTCTCTTGCCGATGATTTTCGCGAACGCATCGATGCTGCTCAGGATGTTGATAGCGCCAAAGTACTGCGTGCTGATATCGAAAGCGCGAAGGCCACGCTCGGGTCTGCCCTGTTCACCGAACTGAAGAACAAGGCCGTGAGGCGCTACTACCTGGTTGATTCCCGTAACAAGGTTGAAGCAGCGATCAACTCCCTGCCATCTCCGGATGAACCGGACGCAGCAGAACGATTCGCCGAAGTTGAGCGAGTGCTGGTAGCCAATAAGCGTCACATGGGCGACGAACTGCACGATCAGTTCAGCATCACCCTGGCTGATATGAAACCGGAATACGTGGGCTAAGGGAGGCGGGAGGGTTCGCCCTCCCGGTAACGAGATGAGCAAATCATTAAATGCACGTTGCATCCGTCGCTGGACCGTCGAATTTAAAGGTCGTTGCGACTCGAAAGATAGCCCGTACTGGCGCAAGTATCACCTTCGCAGTTACATCCGGGAATGTGCCCTGACTACCGCTGATAGCATGGTGGACAGTCTGGCTTACAACAATGCGATGCTTGATTACTTTACTGAAGTTGGTGATGACAGTGGTTGGTCTCCAGACTTTGCAGCCTGGTATAGAGGTCGTTCTGAAAAGTATCTCAAAGAGGCGCTGGATTACCTGAACGAAGATGCCACCAATGAGGAAATCGACGAGGAAATTCTGAACGAACTGGAGGCCTGGAATGACTGAACGCGGAATGATTTTTAACAGTGAAATGGTTCGCGCCATTCTCGACAGCAGGAAGACGCAAACGCGCCGCCCGGTTAAGTTCCCATTCAAGGATCGTAATCTTGGCTGTGAATTATCCGGCAACGAACTCGCCGGGGAACTGTCTTCTGGGAACTATTTGAACAGTCCGTTTGGTAAACCGGGTGATCGCATCTGGGTACGCGAGACTTTTCAGGGCCCGTTATTCGACTTCGATCAGATGGATGCCTATTGCAAAGACTCTGCACCATTTGAGAAGGCACGGTTCTGCGTTTACAAGGCTGATGGCAAGCCTGCACCAGAGTTTTTCGATGCTGACGATAATCTGCATTGCTGCTGGCGGCCATCAATCCACATGCCACGCTGGGCATCCCGCCTTCTTCTGGAGATTACCAGCGTTCGAGTGGAGCGTATACGGAGCATGAGCCAGGACGATGCCCGGGCCGAAGGCGTTATTGCAGCATCTGGCCCAATGGAGGCCGGTTTAGCATTCCGTGAGCTGTGGGACTCAATCTATGGCGAAGAGTCCTGGAAAGCTAACCCATGGGTCTGGGTTATTGAGTTTGAGCGTATCGAAGGAGACGACCATGCGACTGATTAACCGAGGCAATCAGCAATCCCCGTTAGCACGTCAGGCATGCGATATCGCGCTGGCCACTCATCACGAACGTTACGGTGACTACGGGCGCAGCAAGATGAAGGAGACATACACGGTGAGAGTTGAAGGCGTGAAGGTCTGGGTTGAGGTGGTGAACCGCAAGGCCAGCTACGTGGCCACAGCAATGACAGGTATGCGCAGATTGCGCGCGCTGCCTGGACAGGTGAGTTGATATTGAATTATCAGTGTAAGGCGGCAGGCCTGTTTATACTCGGCTTGCTGCCTGTGAGGTAAGCATGGCGCAGCTAATTTTTAATGAAGAGTGGATAGTTGAAACTCGTCTTAGTGAAAGAACGGGGCTAACCGAGAGACAAATTAAAAGTTATCGGTTGAATTTGTGGATCGAAGGCGTGCATTTCAAACATCTGACAGCTCTCGGGGAAACTGACAATTCTAAAGGTCTGCTTTGGTACAACTATCCAAAGATTAACCAATTAGTACAGGAAGCATGATGGACTTTCCAACCGGCGTCGAGCTGCATAATGGAAAAATACGGATCACATTTACCTATCGCGGCAAACGTTGCCGCGAAGTCCTTCGGGGCTGGACGGTGAACAGCAGCAACATCAAAAAAGCTGGAAATCTTCGCGCGCTCATCACAAGTGAAATACAGCTCGGTAAGTTCGACTATGCGGAACGCTTCCCGGAATCCAAAGCGCTTAAGAAGTTCATCACAACCAAAAAAATCACCACGTTTAAAGAACTGAGTGATTTTTTTACAGACACCAAAGCCTTAGAGGTATCTGGTGCAACACTGCTATCGCTTACTTCGGTCGTAAATACGTTACTGCGTGTAATCGGAGAAAATACCCGTCTGGTAGATATTGAGCATGCCGATATTTTGCATTACCGAAAGGAGTTATTGACCGGGACAATTATTAACCCGGCAATGCCGAATCTGGCCAGGCAGGGCCGCGCGCCCTCAACAGTCAATAAACAGATGGCAGTTTTATCAGAAATGCTTAAGCTCGCAAACCGAAGCCAGTTTATATTGCATGCTCCTTATGAAGGAGTGTCGCGACTCAAGTTATCTAAAAATGATCCCGACCCACTTTTACTTCATGAGTACCATGCACTGATAGCCGCCCTTCCCCGTAGCCAGGCATTAATCATCATTGTTGCCGTACATACGGGGATGAGGCCGGGCGAGATATGCGCCCTGGCATGGGAAGACATTGATTTGGTAAAAGGTGAAATCCACGTATCCAGAAGTTTGACGAATAAGCGAGTATTTGTACCCCCTAAGACAGATGCCGGAATAAGGACGATAACGTTGCTTAAACCTGCTCTGGATGCACTGAAGGAACAAAACGAAGTCACCGGCGCTAATCCGAAGCAAGAAATTCGATTTCACCATCGGGAGATCGGAAAAAATGAGCAGCAATCTCTTCGCTTCGTTTTTTCACCGACAGCATATTCGTCAAAAAAAGGCAGTTACTTCTCCAAGAACTCGATTGCCTATGGCTGGAAGCGAGGTACTAAACTTGCCAATATCCGCGAAAGGAATCCTTATCAGTCACGGCATACCTATGCCTGCTGGACGTTGATGGCCGGAGCGAACCCGTCATTCATAGCGAGTCAGATGGGACATGAAGATGCGCGAATGGTGTACGAGGTTTACTCCAAGTGGATTGGCGACATGAACCAGGATCAGGTCAACATGCTGAACAATCAGATGCCAACAGCACTGCCCCCAGGACGCCCCCACGGGCGAGGGAGCATGAAAAAAGTTATTTAATTTCATAGCGCTGCTTACAATATACATAATCAGCGTTAAACTATTCGTACCATGAATTTAGGGAGAAACAATGATGCGCGTGCTGGTTGTTGAGGATAATGCATTATTACGCCACCACCTTAAGGTTCAGCTACAGGATTTAGGCCACCAGGTGGATGATGCAGAAGATGCAAAGGAAGCAGACTATTTTCTTAATGAACACCTGCCGGATATTGCGATCGTCGATTTAGGACTCCCCGATGAAGACGGACTGTCGCTGATCCGCCGCTGGCGCAGCAATGATGTTTCATTGCCCATTCTGGTATTAACCGCCCGTGAAGGCTGGCAGGACAAAGTGGAAGTGCTCAGCGCCGGTGCAGACGATTACGTCACAAAACCGTTTCACATTGAAGAAGTTGCTGCAAGAATGCAGGCACTGATGCGTCGCAATAGTGGTCTGGCCTCGCAGATTATCTCGCTGCCGCCATTTCAGGTGGATCTTTCTCGCCGCGAACTGTCCGTGAACGATGAAGTGATTAAACTCACGGCGTTCGAATACACCATTATGGAAACGCTGATCCGTAATAGCGGCAAAGTCGTTAGTAAAGATTCGCTTATGTTACAACTCTACCCGGATGCTGAACTGCGAGAAAGTCACACCATTGATGTCTTAATGGGGCGTCTGCGCAAAAAAATTCAGGCGCAATATCCGGACGATGTGATCACCACGGTACGTGGACAGGGTTATCTTTTTGAACTGCGCTGATGAATAAATTACTGCGTCATTTTTTCCCGTTATCACTGCGGGTGCGCTTTTTGCTGGCAACCGCAGGCGTTGTACTGGTCCTCTCGCTGGCTTACGGCATGGTGGCTTTGGTTGGCTACAGCGTCAGCTTTGATAAAACAACATTTCGTCTGCTGCGTGGCGAAAGTAATCTGTTCTATACACTGGCCAAATGGGAAAACGGCAAAATCAATGTCGAGCTACCTGAAAATCTCGATATGCAAAGCCCCACAATGTCGCTGATTTATAATGAAAACGGCAAACTGCTCTGGGCCCAACGCGACGTTCCCTGGCTGGTACAACGTATTCAACCAGACTGGCTACAGACAAATGGTTTTCATGAGATTGAAGCCAATGTCGATGCCACCAGCACATTGCTACGCGAAGATCATTCGGCGCAACAGAAGCTAAGAGAAGTCAGAGAAGATGACGATAACGCAGAAATGACCCACTCCGTGGCAGTGAACATCTACCCTGCCACCGCCAGAATGCCACAACTGACCATTG
This sequence comes from Citrobacter sp. Igbk 16, assembly GCF_028069755.1. Classification (NCBI taxonomy): domain Bacteria; kingdom Pseudomonadati; phylum Pseudomonadota; class Gammaproteobacteria; order Enterobacterales; family Enterobacteriaceae; genus Citrobacter; species Citrobacter sp. Igbk 16. Next base: position 48,285 of record NZ_JANEWJ010000004.1, read on the forward strand.
TGGTTGTTGATACCATTCCTATTGAGCTCAAACGCTCATATATGGTCTGGAGCTGGTTTATTTATGTGCTGGTTGCCAATTTGCTGTTGGTTATCCCGCTGCTGTGGGTCGCAGCCTGGTGGAGTCTGAGACCAATCGAATCACTGGCGCGCGAAGTCCGTGAGCTTGAAGAGCATCATCGCGAGATGCTTAATCCTGCCACCACGCGTGAACTCACTAGTCTGGTGCGCAACCTCAACCGCTTATTAAAGAGCGAACGTGAGCGCTACGATAAATACCGCACCACGTTAACGGATCTCACCCACAGCCTGAAAACACCGTTGGCCGTGTTGCAAAGCACACTACGTTCGATGCGTAATGAGAAAATGAGCGTGAGCGATGCTGAACCCGTCATGCTGGAGCAAATCAGCCGTATTTCTCAGCAAATTGGCTATTATCTGCATCGTGCCAGCATGCGCGGTAGTAGCGCCCTTCTCAGCCGGGAATTGCATCCGGTTGCACCGTTGCTGGATAAACTGACCTCTGCATTAAACAAGGTGTATCAGCGTAAAGGGGTTAACATTAATCTCGATATTTCGCCTGAGACAAGCTTTGTGGGTGAACAGAACGATTTCGTCGAAGTACTGGGCAACGTCCTGGATAACGCCTGTAAATATTGCCTGGAATTTGTCGAGATCTCAGCGCAATTAACGGAAGATCATCTGCATATTGTGGTAGAAGATGACGGTCCCGGTATTCCACGCAGTAAACGTGAAGTGGTCTTCGACCGTGGTCAGCGCGTGGATACCTTACGCCCCGGGCAAGGTGTGGGTCTGGCCGTCGCACGTGAGATCACCGAGCAATATGACGGGCAGATTATCGCTGGCGACAGTCTGCTGGGCGGAGCGCGCATGGAAGTTATTTTCGGCCGCCAACATCCGGGACAAAAAGACGAGTAATCTTTACATGTAATAAATATGTACTGACTTCACGCTTGCGGTTAAGTATCCGTTATAATCGGTTGCAGATACCAGCCTGCGGGATGCTCATTATGGAATACCAACTCACTCTTAACTGGCCCGATTTTCTTGAACGCCACTGGCAAAAACGCCCGGTGGTCTTAAAACGCGGCTTTAACAACTTTATTGATCCACTCTCCCCTGACGAACTGGCTGGGCTGGCAATGGAAAGCGAAGTCGACAGCCGGTTGGTCAGCCACCAGGATGGCAAATGGCAGGTTAGTCACGGTCCTTTCGAGAGCTATGACCATCTTGGTGAAAACAACTGGTCACTGCTGGTCCAGGCCGTAAACCACTGGCACGAACCTACCGCGGCGCTGATGCGGCCATTCCGTGAATTGCCGGACTGGCGCATTGACGATTTGATGATCTCATTTTCTGTACCCGGCGGCGGCGTTGGCCCGCATCTGGATCAATATGATGTGTTCATCATCCAGGGAACCGGTCGCCGTCGCTGGCGTGTGGGTGAAAAACTGCAGTTGAAGCAGCATTGTCCGCACCCTGACCTGCTCCAGGTCAATCCGTTTGAAGCCATCATTGATGAAGAACTGGAGCCGGGCGATATTCTGTATATTCCACCTGGATTCCCGCACGAAGGCTACGCATTGGAAAACGCGATGAATTACTCGGTAGGTTTCCGCGCACCGAATACCCGGGAGCTGATTAGCGGATTTGCTGATTACGTTCTGCAACGCGAACTGGGTAGCACGTACTACAGCGATCCCGATCTGCCGCCGCGCGACCACCCGGCAGACGTGCTGCCGCAGGAAATGGACAAGCTGCGCGAAATGATGCTGGGGCTCATTAACCAGCCGGAGCATTTTAAACAGTGGTTTGGCGAGTTTATCTCTCAGTCGCGTCATGAACTGGACGTTGCTCCGCCTGAGCCGCCTTATCAGCCTGACGAAATCTATGATGCCCTGAAACAAGGCGATGTCCTGGTCCGTCTGGGTGGGTTGCGCGTACTGCGCATTGGCGATGACGTTTATGTAAATGGTGAGAAAATTGACTCACCGCACCGTCCGGCGCTGGACGCGCTCGCCAGCCATATTGTGCTGACAGCGGAAAACTTTGAGGATGCGCTGGAAGATCCGTCTTTCCTCGCCATGCTTGCCGCACTGGTGAATAGCGGATACTGGTTCTTCGAAGGATAAACTATTGAGAGTGCGCCGGATGGCGCTTCGCTTATCCGGCCTACGGGATACGATATTTGTAGGCCGGATAAGCGAAGCGCCATCCGGCCTCTACCGACAAAAGTGGCTACTGTTTCGCCGTCAATTCCGCAATACGCACAATCACCTGTACGGCTTTTTCCATGCCTTCCAGTGTCACAAACTCATGCTTACCATGATAGTTATAGCCACCGGTGAACAGATTCGGGCAAGGTAATCCCATGAACGACAGTTGCGCGCCGTCGGTGCCACCACGAATGGGTTTAAGATCCGGCTCGATGTCACAATCACGCATTGCCTGCTGGGCGATATCCAGCACATGCGGATGCTCGATCACTTTCTCTCGCATATTGTAGTAACTGTCTTCAATCACCAGCTCGATATAGCAGTCCGGATGTAACCCTTTACCGACCTTTTTGGCGATATCCATGATTTTGCGTTTACGCGCTTCAAACTGCTTACGGTCAAAATCGCGGATAATGTAGTGCATATCAGCCCGATCAACCGTCCCTTTCATGCTTGCCAGATGGTAAAAACCTTCATAGCCTTCCGTCGCTTCCGGGCTTTCATCGGCAGGAACTTCGGCATGGATGCGAGCCGCCAGCGACAGTGCGTTCACCATCACCCCTTTTGCCGTACCCGGATGCACATTGTTACCGACGATCTTGATATTGACCGACGCTGCGTTGAAGTTTTCAAACTCCAGTTCGCCCACACCGCCACCGTCGACGGTATAGGCCCACTTCGCGTCAAATGCTGCAACGTCGAAATGTTTCGCGCCTTTACCGACCTCTTCATCTGGCGTAAAGGCCACGCGGATATCACCGTGTGGAATATCTTTTTGTATCAACACGGCCAGTGCGGTCATAATTTCCGCAATACCGGCTTTATCATCCGCACCCAGCAGCGTTTTGCCGTCTGTGGTGATCAACGTCTGACCCAGAAGTTGATGCAGCACCGGGAACATTACCGGCGACAGAACCTCATCGCCAATACCGAGCGCAATATCGCCGCCACGGTAATTTTCAACGATTTGCGGATTGACGTTTTTGCCACTGAAATCCGGTGAGGTATCCACATGGGAAATAAAACCAATAGCGGGAATATTGCCTGCAACGTTTGCGGGCAACGTTGCCATCAACGTCCCCTTGTCGCTCAAGGAAATATTGACCAGCCCCATCTCTTCGAGTTGCTGCTTAAGCAACTGCAATAACTTCCACTGTCCTTCAGTGCTGGGTACCTGCCGCACGCCCGATTTTGATTGGGTGTCCAGCGACACGTAGTGTAAAAAACGCTCAAGTAGTTTATCCATGCAGTCACCCTCACTTTTTGTGACAACATTATCAATAAGCAACAAAAGACAAATATTGCGTCAGGTCACTTTTATCCCCGCAAGTGAGAATATTTCGCCATGACATCCTTCTGAATATAAAGCTAAGTCAGTAATTCGCAACAAGGATTGGCGATTACAACGCTTTGCCGTAGAATAACGGCCCTCATTAAGAGTCATCAAGGTGGTTAACCACAAACCCCGCATCGGTCAGCCATCCGTTGCGTTTACATGGGACAGAGTAAAAAATTGAATAAACAACCGCGTTCGCTTTCTCCACTGGTGCAATTAGCGGGAATTCGCAAGAGTTTCGATGGCAAAGAGGTGATTTCCAACCTGGATTTGACCATCAATAATGGCGAATTTCTCACGCTACTTGGCCCCTCTGGCTGCGGTAAAACAACCGTTCTTCGCCTGATTGCCGGTCTGGAAACGGTTGATTCCGGTCATATTATGCTGGACAACCAGGACATCACTCACGTTCCTGCGGAAAACCGCTACGTGAATACCGTATTCCAAAGTTATGCCCTATTCCCCCACATGACCGTTTTTGAAAATGTGGCCTTTGGTTTACGCATGCAAAAAACCCCCGCAGCCGATATTCCTCCGCGCGTCACCGAAGCTCTGCGCATGGTGCAACTGGAAGAGTTCGCTCAGCGAAAACCGCATCAACTCTCCGGTGGCCAACAGCAACGCGTGGCGATTGCCCGTGCAGTGGTCAATAAACCGCGTTTGCTTCTGCTGGATGAGTCTCTCTCTGCGCTGGACTATAAACTGCGTAAGCAGATGCAGAACGAACTGAAAGCGTTACAGCGTAAACTCGGTATCACTTTTGTTTTTGTCACCCACGATCAGGAAGAAGCACTGACAATGTCAGATCGTATTGTGGTCATGCGTGATGGCAAAATTGAGCAAGATGGCACACCGCGAGAAATCTACGAAGAACCGAAGAATCTGTTCGTCGCCGGGTTCATCGGTGAAATCAATATGTTTAACGCGACGGTCATTGAACGTCTGGACGAACAGCGTGTCCGTGCTAACGTTGAAGGTCGCGAGTGTAATATTTACGTGAACTTCGCGGTAGTCCCCGGACAGAAGCTACACGTACTGTTGCGTCCGGAAGATCTGCGTGTTGACGAGATCAACGACGATAATCATATTGAAGGACTTATCGGTTACGTGCGTGAACGTAACTATAAAGGCATGACGCTGGAGTCAGTTGTTGAACTGGAAAATGGCAAGATGGTAATGGTCAGCGAATTCTTCAACGAAGACGATCCTGACTTCGACCACTCGCTCGACCAGAAAATGGCGATTAACTGGGTAGAAAGCTGGGAGGTCGTACTGGCTGATGAAGAACACAAGTAAATTCCAGAGTGTGGTGATCGTCACCATTGTCGGTTGGCTTGTGTTGTTTGTCTTTCTGCCCAACCTGATGATCATCGGCACCAGCTTTTTGACCCGTGACGACGCTAATTTCGTCAAAATGGTCTTTACGCTGGAAAACTATGCTCGCCTGCTCGATCCGCTCTATTTTGAGGTGCTGGTTCACTCCCTCAATATGGCGCTGATTGCCACACTCGCCTGTCTGGTACTCGGCTATCCGTTTGCCTGGTTTTTGGTAAAGCTGCCGGAGAAAGTGCGTCCACTGCTGCTCTTCCTCCTGATTGTTCCGTTCTGGACCAACTCGCTTATTCGCATCTACGGACTCAAAATTTTCCTCAGTACCAAAGGCTATCTCAACGAGTTTCTACTCTGGCTCGGCGTGATTGATACGCCCATTCGCATTATGTTTACCCCCAGCGCGGTCATTATTGGCCTGGTGTATATCCTGCTGCCATTTATGGTGATGCCGCTCTACTCCAGCATTGAGAAACTGGATAAACCGTTACTCGAAGCTGCGCGCGATCTGGGTGCCAGCAAACTTCAGACCTTCACCCGCATTATTATCCCGCTGACAATGCCGGGAATTATTGCCGGATGTTTGCTGGTTATGCTGCCAGCCATGGGGCTGTTTTACGTATCCGACCTGATGGGCGGCGCGAAAAACCTGCTGATTGGTAATGTGATTAAAGTGCAGTTCCTGAACATCCGCGACTGGCCGTTTGGCGCCGCCACCAGTATTACCCTGACCATCGTCATGGGGCTGATGCTGCTGATCTACTGGCGCGCTTCCCGCTTGCTGAACAAGAAGGTAGAACTCGAATGATCGGTCGACTGCTTCGCGGCGGTTTTATGACCGCTATCTACGCGTACCTGTACATTCCAATCATCATTTTGATTGTGAACTCCTTTAACAGCTCGCGCTTTGGCATTAACTGGCAAGGCTTTACCACCAAATGGTACGGCCTGCTGATGAACAACGACAGTTTGCTGCAGGCGGCACAGCACTCACTGACGATGGCCGTGCTCTCCGCGACCTTTGCCACACTGATCGGTTCACTGACTGCGGTCGCTCTGTATCGTTACCGTTTTCGTGGAAAGCCATTTGTCAGCGGCATGTTGTTTGTGGTGATGATGTCGCCGGATATCGTGATGGCGATTTCGCTGCTGGTGCTGTTCATGCTGATTGGTATTCAGTTGGGCTTCTGGTCGTTGCTGTTTTCGCATATTACCTTCTGCCTGCCTTTTGTGGTGGTGACAGTCTACTCACGTTTGAAAGGCTTCGACGTACGTATGCTTGAGGCAGCAAAAGACCTGGGTGCCAGCGAAGTGACTATTCTGCGCAAAATCATTCTGCCACTGGCCATGCCTGCGGTAGCTGCGGGTTGGTTGCTGAGCTTTACGCTGTCGATGGATGATGTCGTGGTTTCGTCCTTCGTCACCGGACCCGGCTATGAAATTTTGCCATTAAAAATCTACTCAATGGTTAAAGTCGGCGTATCACCAGAAGTGAACGCACTGGCAACCATTTTGTTGGTTCTGTCGCTGGTTATGGTGATCGCCAGCCAGCTTATTGCACGTGATAAAACCAAGGGCCGTTGAGGCCCTTCATTCAGGGGACGTTAAATGAAAAAATGGTCACGCCACCTGCTCGCGGCGGGTGCTCTGGCACTGGGCATGAGCGCCGCTCACGCTGATGATAACAACACGCTGTATTTCTATAACTGGACCGAGTACGTTCCGCCTGGGCTACTGGAACAGTTCACTAAAGAGACCGGGATCAAGGTCATCTATTCGACCTACGAGTCGAATGAGACCATGTACGCCAAGCTCAAAACCTACAAAGACGGTGCGTACGATCTGGTGGTGCCTTCCACCTATTACGTCGACAAAATGCGCAAGGAAGGCATGATCCAAAAGATCGATAAGTCGACGTTAACCAACTTCCACAACCTCGATCCGGAAATGCTCAATAAGCCGTTTGACCCGAACAACGACTACTCAATCCCGTATATCTGGGGTGCGACAGCCATTGGTATTAACAGTGATGCCATTGATCCCAAAACCGTGACCAGCTGGGCTGACCTGTGGAAACCGGAATACAAAGGCAGCCTGCTGTTAACGGATGATGCCCGCGAAGTATTCCAGATGGCGCTGCGCAAGCTGGGATACTCCGGGAATACCACCGACCCGAAAGAGATTGAAGCCGCGTATAACGAGCTCAAGAAGCTAATGCCTAACGTTGCAGCCTTCAACTCCGATAACCCGGCTAATCCGTATATGGAAGGCGAAGTTAATCTGGGGATGGTGTGGAACGGTTCTGCGTTCGTGGCCCGTCAGGCGGGTACACCGCTGGAAGTCGTCTGGCCGAAAGAAGGGGGTATTTTCTGGATGGACAGCCTGTCTATTCCGGCAAATGCTAAAAACAAAGAAGGTGCGCTGAAGCTAATTAACTTCCTGTTGCGCCCGGATGTGGCGAAAGAAGTCGCGGAAACCATTGGTTACCCGACGCCAAACCTGGCGGCACGTAAGCTGTTAAGCCCGGAAGTGGCGAACGATAAAACGCTCTACCCGGATGCGGAGACCATCAACAAAGGGGAATGGCAGAACGATGTCGGTTCCGCCAGCGCTATCTATGAAGAGTATTATCAGAAGCTGAAAGCAGGACGCTAATTGCCCTCCTCGTAGGCCGGATAAGACGCACCAGCGTCACATCCGGCGTATCGTCACTGCCCGATGGCGCGACGCTTATCGGGCCTACGCCATCCGTGCTCACAGCCCTTTTAATAACTTCTCAACAAACTCAGGCACCACCTGGCTTGCCGGGCCGTAATACTTCTCTTCAAACTCGCTACCCACCTGGCTTGGCTCAAGATTTAACTCCACCGTATGCGCCCCATGCAAACGCGCTTCGTGGACAAACCCCGCGGCCGGATAAACATGTCCTGACGTGCCAATGGCAATGAAAACATCTGCCATCGCCAGTGCCATATAAATTTCATCCATCCCCAGAGGCATTTCACCAAACCAGACAACGTGCGGTCGCAGTGGCGCTGGGAACTGGCAGCAATGGCATTTGTCTTCCGGCGTGACGTCCCCTGTCCAGTCTAAAATCTGCCCGCTTTGCGAACAGCGAACCTTAAGGAGCTCGCCGTGCATATGGATAACGTTCTGGCTACCCGCACGTTCGTGCAGATTATCGATATTTTGCGTTACCAGTAGAAAGCGATCACCCAGCTCGGCTTCGAGTTTTGCCAACGCGATATGCGCCGCGTTTGGCTGAATTTCGGGCTGCTGCAACTGGTGACGACGGGCGTTATAAAATGACTGAACCAATCCAGGATTACGGCTAAATCCTTCCGGCGTTGCCACATCCTCAACCCGATGTTCTTCCCAAAGACCATCTGCAGCACGGAAAGTACGAATCCCTGATTCAGCAGAAATCCCCGCACCAGTCAGGACTAATACCCTTGGTTTTTCCACCAGCTCAGGCACCACTCTGTCTCTGAAAAAGATCCGTTGACGCAGGCGATCGCGCAAATGGCGTTTATTTTTACGAAAACGGCTTAATCGATGACCCCGACGCGACAGCATAACAACCTCTTTGTATTAATCGGTAAGATGTAGGAAAGCGGCTCCGCGCATCCCACCCGCATCACCGTGTCGTGCCTGCTCAATACGCGGCACACGGGCAACGGGCAGCAAATGACGTGGCAGTCGATCCGCCAGTTGCGTCGTAATAGCGGTAAAGTTCGACAAGCCACCGCCAATCACCACTAAATCTGGATCGACGATAGTCAGGATATTCCCCAGGCAAACGGCCAGCAAATCCAGATAACGCTCTACATGCGCACGCGCATGCTCATCGCCTTGCTCCCAGAGGGCGATAATTTCACGGGCATCCAGAGGTTGATGGTAGTAATGCTGGTACAACCATGCAAATCCGCCACCGGAAAGATAGCTTTCGATGCACCCCAGTTGACCACATCCGCATCGACGCAGTGGGAAATCAAATCCCATCAACGTCAACGCATCAACAGGCAAACGGATATGGCCGAACTCGCCGGTAATATAGCTACGTCCAGTGATAGACTTTCCGTTAAGCACCAGGCCACCACCGACACCAGTGCCGAGGATTAAGCCCATGACTAACGGATACTGGGTGAACTCATCGTCCCAGGCTTCGGAGAGTGCAAAACAGTTGGCATCATTATCCAGACGCACATCGCGATCCAGTCGTGCGCTGAGATCGGCCCGCAGCGGTTTGCCACTGGCGGCAGGAACGTTAGCCGCATACAGCGTGCCGTCTTCGGTCTCGGGCATGCCCGGAATACCAATCCCTACTGACCCCTTAACGCCAAAGCGCTGGTCCGCCTCTGTCACCAGAGCGCACACCGCATCAAGGAAAGCGTCATAGCTGTCGCGTGGCGTAGGGACACGTTTCTCCCACTGCAACCGACGGTGATTATCGAAGACGCCTAACGCAATTTTTGTTCCGCCAATGTCAAACCCGTAATACATCACCGCTCCTTGATACACGTCTTCCTTCAGGCTGCCTCTGCGTTGGCTGCACCCTCACACCCCGTCACATCGTTGTTTATGCGTCTGGTGATTTTCGGGCTTGCCGCCTTGAGACAGCATGAATGCCTTAGTGTATATCTTGTTGTTATTGGCCGCTAAGTACTCTCGCAGGGTCAATATTGCTGGCGCGACGCGCCGGATACCAACTTGCCAAAAGACTCAGCAACAATGCTGTCACCAACACATAAATCACATCCAGCCAGTGCAATTCAGATGGCAGGAAGTCAATAAAATAAATATCGCCCGAAAGGAACTGATGGCCGATAAGCGCCTCAATACCATTGATGATCGGTGTGAGCTGCAGAGAAACAACAACACCAATAACCACACCTATCAGACTACCGAACAGACCCGCCAGCAGTCCATACCAGACGAAGATAGCGCGGATCAGCCCGTCTTTCGCCCCCAGCGTTCTTAATACCGCAATATCACCGCTCTTGTCTTTTACCGCCATCACTAACGTTGAAACGATATTGAAACAGGCAACGCCAATCACCAACACCATGGCCAGATACATAATGGCGCGAATCATCTGGATATCGCGATACATATAGCCGTAAGTACCGATCCAGCTCTTAATGTAGACATAGTTGTTGGTCACTTCACCGGCGTCTCTGACCAACTTATTGGCGTTAAAGACATCGTTGACCTTCAGGGCAATCCCGGAAACGCTGGAGCCCATATCCAGATACTGCTGCGCGTCTTCCATTGGGATCATGGCGAAGCTGTGATCGAGCTGACCGCTCAGTTGCAGAATACCGGTAACGTGCAAACGCACACGTTTAGGCTGCTGTAGCTTGTGATCGGCGCTGGCATTGGGGATCATAATCGACACCCAATCCCCCTGCTTCACCTTCAGCGCGTCAGCAATCCCCTTGCCAATAATGACCTGCTGCTCACCCGCTTTGAAATTATCCCAGGCATGGTTTTGCACAAATGACGGTAGCGCACTTAAACGTTGCTCCTGCTTCGGATCCACGCCTTTTACCTGTACGGCACGCAAGTTCGCCCCACTCTCCACCAGCCCGGTGAAATTGATATACGGCGCTGCAGCGACAATACCCGGTACCTTCTGCACGTTGGCCAGCGCGTCCTGCCAGTTATTCCACGGCTGGTTCACCGCTTCTATCTCACCGTGCGGCACAACCGCCAGAATACGGTTGTTCAACTCGCGCTCAAAACCGTTCATGGCGCTCAAACCGACAATCAATACCGCCACACCTAATGCAATACCGATGGTGGAGATGACGGAAATCAGCGAAACCATACCGCCGCGCCGCCGACCACGGCTAAAACGTAACCCAATCAATAACGATAAAGGCGAAGCCATTACTCTGCTCCCATCAGGCTCAGTTCGGCCGTCAGGCGACCATCACGCATTTCAAGCTGGCGGCTCATGCGCTTCGCCAGTTGCAGATCGTGCGTCACAACCAGAAATGCTGTGCCCTGAGAACGGTTCAACTCACCCAGAAGCTCAAAAATACTGTCCGCGTTACGCGCATCAAGGTTACCTGTTGGCTCATCTGCCAACACCAGACGCGGGTTATTCACCAGCGCACGGGCAATCGCAACACGTTGACGCTCGCCGCCTGAGAGTTCGGACGGACGGTGGCTGGCACGGTGATCCAGCCCAACCGCTTTCAGCATGTCACGTGCGCGCTCGGTAATTTCAGCCGGCTTCTTCTTGCCAATCAGTAGCGGCATCGCCACGTTTTCCAGCGCGGTAAAGTCTGGCAACAAATGGTGGAACTGGTAAATAAATCCGAGCTTCTGATTACGCAGTTCCGCTTTCGCCGCTGACGAGAGTTTGCTCATCGGTTGACCGCTAAAAATAACGTCGCCGGAAGTCGGCGTATCCAGCCCGCCGAGCAGATGAAGCAATGTACTTTTGCCGGAGCCTGAGCTGCCGACAATCGCCATCATCTCACCCTCGCCGACGCAAAAACTGACATCGTGCAGAACATCAGTCTGCACCGTGCCTTCCTGATAGCGTTTGCACAGGTTGTCGCATTGCAACAGGATCTTATTCATAACGTAAAGCCTCAGCGGGTTGAGTGGCGGCAGCGCGCCAGGAAGGATAAAGCGTAGACAGCAGTGCGATGGCCATTGCCACCAGTGCAATAACGATCACCTGCAACGGCTCAATAGCGACAGGCAACGCGGCACCGTCCAGCAGCACGCCGATAATCGGCATCAGGTTGTTCAGTTGGCTGGCAAGCAACGCGCCCAGCACGGCCCCCAGCAGCGCGCCGATAATCCCGGCACTGGCCCCCTGAACCATAAACACCATCATTATTTGCCGCGGCGTGAGCCCCTGCGTTTGTAAAATCGCCACTTCCCCTTGCTTCTCCATTACCATCAGACCCAGCGAGGTAATAATATTAAACGCCGCTACCGCCACGATCAGGCTCAGCAACAGCCCCATCATGTTTTTTTCCATTCGCACCGCCTGGAACAGCTCACCTTTACGCTCGCGCCAGTCCTGCCATTTGGTGCCTTGCGGTAACGTTTGTTGACTCAGCGTATCAACCTTGAGCGGTTCATTTAGCCACAGACGCCAGCCGGTGATATTGCCTGCCGGATAACGCATCAGACGTGACGCATCCTGGATGTTGGTCAACATCTGATAACCATCGACTTCACTATTGGCGGCAAAGGTACCAATCACCGTAAACAAACGCTGGCTCGGCAAGCGTCCCATTGGCGTAAACTGACTGGCAGAAGGCACCATCACGCGAATTTGATCGCCGCGATTCACACCTAACTGTCCGGCAAGCTGCTCACCGAGGATGACATTATACTTACCCGGTTCGAGATCTGTTTGCTTCACATTGACCAGATACGGCGTTAACGGATCTTTTTGCGCCGGGTCGATGCCCAGCATCACCCCGACTGCCACGCTACGCGCACTCTGCAGGACCACATCGCCCGTTGTTAGCGGCGCAACACGGTTGACGCCGTTCAATACCACGGCTTTTTCCGGCAACTGCTGCGGGTTAAGAGAGCCTTGCTCAGCCGAGAGAATAGCCTGAGGCATCAGACCAAGGATGTTATTTTGCAGCTCGCGCTCGAAACCGTTCATCACCGACAATACCGTGACCAGCGCCATTACCCCAAGAGTAATGCCAATGGTAGAGAGCCAGGAAACGAAACGACCGAAGCGATCTGCTGCACGCCCACGCATATAACGCAGGCCAATGAATAGAGCGACAGGTTGGTACATGAAATCCGTCTGGTTGCTGTTAGCAAAGTCACGAGTATATAAGCGAAAGCGGGATGGGTAAATGACTGAACCGTAAGTGTTCGTCAGCATTGTTCTGAAAAGTATAACCAAATCAATTCGCTAAAGTTTCCACTTTTCCCTCATCCTTTGTTCCTGATCTTTATCTTAAAAAAATAAAAAGCAGACGGTTACGCATTACAGCGAAGGAAGGTTTTTGCAGGATGGCAGGCTATCTCACACACTATGGATACGCCACTGCAATGAATAAAAAAGAGTTATGGATTAATCAAATCAAAGGGTTATGTATCTGCCTGGTAGTTATTTACCACTCGGTCATTACCTTTTATCCCCATCTCACCGCCTTTCAGCATCCACTCTCACAGGTGCTAACCAAATGCTGGATCTACCTCAATCTGTATCTGGCACCGTTTCGCATGCCAGTCTTTTTCTTTATTTCGGGCTATCTGATCCGCCGCTACATTGCAAACATCCCGTGGACAACCTGTGTAGACAAACGCATCTGGAGTATTGCCTGGGTGCTGATACTGTGGGGAATCGTGCAATGGCTGGCGTTGACCACGCTCAATAACTGGCTGGCTCCGCAACGTGAGCTGGGCCATGCGGCCAATGCAGCCTATGCCGGTTCACTGGGAGACTTTACATGGGGAATGCTCACAGCCAGCACCAGTCTGTGGTATCTGTATGCGCTGATTGTCTATTTTGTCTTGTGTAAGATCTTCAGCCGCTGGGCATTACCGCTACTGGGACTGTTTGCATTGCTGAGTGTGGCAATCAACTTTTTCCCGACCCCATGGTGGGGGCTAAACAGCGTAATACGTAATTTGCCCTGGTACAGTCTCGGCGCCTGGTTTGGCGCAACGCTGATGACGTGGATCAAAGACGTTCCCCTTCGCCGTCACGCAGTCATCGTAACGGTGAGTACACTGGTGGCTGTCATCGCCTGGCGGGCAAATATTTCGCTATTACTCTCACTGGTTTCCATCGTACTCATCATGAAGTTGTTTTATCAATTTGAACAACGTTTTGGCATGAGTGCATCCAGTCCATTGAGCGTGATAGGTTCCAATACTATCGCCATCTACACCACCCACCGAATTCTGGTGGAACTGATTAGCTTAACGCTACTTCCCAAACTCAATCATACCGTCTGGTCCGCAAACGTAGAGCTGGCCCTGCTACTGATGTACCCGTTCGTCTGCTTACTGTTGTGTACGCTGGTCGGACTAATGGTTCGAAAGATTTCACAAAAAACCGTTGCCGATCTGCTCTTCTCACCGCCGTCTTTCTCCATCGTTTTCCGCTAAACCTTACGCGCTTTTTGCCCCCATTCGGGGGCGAATCAATTTGCTTATGAGAAACGATCACGGATAATAAAGAAACATTGCTTATCAGACGTATATCCAAACGAGATCCTGACAACCGAATGCCTGAACAACATCGTTACACGCTTCCAGCCGGCGCTTCCGATCAGCGCCAGTTGGGTGAACTTACCGGTGCCGCCTGCGCGACGCTGGTCGCAGAAATCGCCGAACACCATCCGGGCCCCGTGGTGCTTATCGCGCCAGACATGCAAAATGCCTTGCGTCTGCATGATGAAATTCGTCAGTTTACCGACCAGATGGTGATGAATCTGGCTGACTGGGAAACACTGCCCTATGACAGTTTTTCCCCGCATCAGGAAATTATCTCCTCGCGACTCTCCACGTTGTATCAACTGCCTGCGATGCAACGCGGTGTGCTGATCGTACCGGTCAACACGTTGATGCAGCGCGTCTGCCCGCACAGCTATCTACACGGTCATGCGCTGGTGATGAAAAAGGGTCAGCGCCTGTCGCGTGATACCCTGCGTGAGCAACTGGACAGCGCCGGTTATCGCCATGTTGATCAGGTTATGGAGCACGGTGAATACGCCACACGCGGTGCGTTGTTGGACTTGTTCCCAATGGGCAGTGAACTGCCTTATCGCCTTGATTTCTTTGATGACGAAATCGACAGCCTGCGTCTGTTTGACACCGATACACAACGCACGCTGGAAGAAGTCGACGCCATTAATTTGCTGCCTGCCCACGAATTTCCTACCGATAAAACAGCCATTGAGCTGTTCCGCAGCCAGTGGCGCGATACCTTTGAAGTTAAACGTGACGCCGAACATATTTACCAGCAGGTCAGTAAAGGCACGTTACCTGCCGGGATTGAATACTGGCAACCGCTGTTTTTCAGTGAACCGCTACCACCGCTGTTCAGCTACTTCCCTGCCAATACGCTGTTAGTGAATACCGGTGATATTGAAACCAGCGCAGAACGTTTCCAGGCAGATACACTGTCACGCTTTGAGAATCGGAGTGTCGATCCAATGCGCCCACTGCTGCCGCCAGAATCGCTGTGGCTACGGGTTGATGAGCTTTTTTCTGAACTTAAACGCTGGCCTCGCGTCCAGCTCAAAACCGAAAGTCTGGCAAACAAAGCGGCAAACACTAATCTGGGATTCCAGAAGCTGCCGGACATCGCCGTACAAGCGCAACAGAAATCGCCGCTGGATGCGCTGCGTAAATTTCTGGAAACCTTTAACGGTCCGGTCATTTTCTCGGTAGAGAGTGAAGGCCGCCGTGAAGCACTCGGCGAACTTCTGGCTCGCATCAAAGTTGCGCCAAAACGTATTTTACGCCTTGATGAAGCCGCCGACAGCGGTCGTTATCTGATGATTGGTGCGGCAGAACATGGTTTCATTGATACCAAACGCAACCTGGCACTGATTTGCGAAAGCGATCTCCTTGGTGAGCGCGTGGCACGCCGCCGCCAGGATTCCCGCCGCACGATTAACCCGGATACATTGATCCGAAACCTCGCTGAGCTGCATCCGGGGCAGCCCGTCGTGCATCTTGAGCACGGCGTGGGTCGCTATGCCGGGATGACCACGCTGGAAGCAGGCGGCATTACGGGCGAATACCTGATGCTCACCTACGCCAACGACGCCAAATTGTATGTACCGGTGTCATCGTTGCATTTGATAAGCCGCTATGCCGGAGGCGCGGAAGAGAATGCCCCGCTGCATAAACTTGGCGGAGATGCCTGGTCGCGCGCCCGGCAGAAAGCCGCCGAGAAGGTGCGTGACGTCGCGGCGGAGTTACTGGATATTTACGCCCAGCGTGCGGCAAAAGAAGGTTTTGCCTTTAAGCACGACCGCGAGCAGTATCAGCTGTTTTGTGACAGCTTCCCGTTTGAAACCACGCCCGATCAGGCGCAGGCCATCAACGCGGTACTCAGCGATATGTGCCAACCGCTGGCAATGGACCGTCTGGTGTGTGGTGACGTCGGCTTCGGTAAAACCGAAGTGGCGATGCGCGCCGCATTCCTCGCCGTCGAGAACCACAAACAGGTGGCCGTTTTAGTGCCGACTACCCTGCTCGCTCAGCAGCATTTCGACAACTTCCGTGACCGCTTTGCCAACTGGCCCGTGCGCATTGAGATGCTGTCCCGTTTTCGTAGCGCCAAAGAGCAAGCGCAGATTCTGGAGCAGGTTGCCGAAGGTAAAATCGATATTCTCATCGGCACGCACAAACTGCTGCAAAGCGATGTGAAACTCAAAGATTTGGGTCTGCTGATTGTCGATGAAGAGCACCGCTTCGGTGTCCGTCACAAAGAGCGTATTAAAGCGATGCGCGCCGATGTCGATATTCTGACGCTGACCGCAACCCCTATCCCGCGTACGCTCAATATGGCGATGAGCGGCATGCGCGATCTGTCAATTATCGCCACACCGCCAGCGCGTCGTTTGGCCGTCAAAACCTTTGTGCGCGAGTATGACAATCTGGTGGTGCGCGAAGCTATCCTGCGTGAAGTGCTACGCGGCGGGCAGGTCTACTACCTGTTCAACGATGTTGAAAACATCCAGAAAACCGCTGACAGGCTGGCAGAGCTGGTACCGGAAGCACGTATCGGGATTGGACACGGGCAAATGCGCGAACGCGAGCTGGAACGTGTGATGAACGATTTCCACCATCAGCGCTTCAACGTGCTGGTGTGTACCACCATCATCGAAACCGGGATCGACATTCCAACCGCTAACACCATTATTATCGAGCGCGCTGACCATTTCGGGTTGGCACAATTGCACCAGCTACGCGGCCGCGTGGGACGTTCACATCATCAGGCCTATGCCTGGCTGTTGACGCCGCATCCGAAAGCGATGACCACCGATGCACAAAAACGCCTTGAGGCAATTGCCTCACTGGAAGATTTGGGTGCAGGTTTTGCGCTGGCCACTCACGACCTCGAGATCCGCGGCGCGGGAGAACTTTTGGGTGAAGATCAGAGCGGTTCGATGGAAACCATCGGCTTCTCACTGTACATGGAACTGCTGGAAAATGCGGTTGATGCGCTAAAAGAGGGACGCGAACCGTCGCTCGAAGATCTCACCAACCAGCAAACTGAAGTCGAGCTGCGGATGCCTTCGTTACTGCCAGATGACTACATTCCCGATGTGAATACGCGACTGTCGTTCTACAAGCGTATTGCCAGTGCGAAAGGCGAAAACGAGCTGGAAGAGATTAAAGTTGAACTGATTGACCGTTTTGGTTTGTTGCCTGACCCGGCCCGTACGCTGCTGGATATTGCCCGTTTGCGCCAGCAAGCGCAAAAACTGGGTATCAGAAAGCTAGAAGGCAATGAAAAAGGCGGGACGATTGAGTTTGCCGAGAAGAACCACGTCAACCCGGTGTGGCTGATTGGCTTACTACAAAAGCAACCCCAACACTTCCGTCTGGATGGCCCAACCCGGCTGAAGTTCATGCAAGATTTGAGCGAGCGTAAAACCCGTATCGACTGGGTACGTCAATTTATGCGTCAACTTGAAGAAAACGCCATAGCGTAGCGTTCCGGCCGGGTGAGCGCGGTGCTTACCCGGCCGATGAATTTACAAACTCTTTGCACTTCCCTGCACTTCCCGACACAGCAAACCGCCATAATTCCTGTTTACTTTTACATTATAAAAACCACGTAAAAACAATGGATTTATGGTGATGTTAAACAATAAACAACTCTCTCGCTGGCTAACGCTTTTTACGCTCGCGGCGACCGTCGCGTTAGCGCTTCCGGCTAAAGCGAATACCTGGCCGCTCCCGCCGCCAGGCAGTAAACTGGTGGGTGAAAATGCCACTCACGTTGTCGAAAACAACGGCGGATCGCTGGAAGCCATTGCGAAAAAATACAACGTCGGCTTTTTAGCGCTGCTGCAGGCTAACCCCGGCGTCGATCCATACGTACCTCGCCCGGGCAGTGTTTTAACCATCCCATTGCAAACTCTGCTGCCGGATGCCCCACGCGAAGGGATTGTCATTAACCTCGCCGAACTGCGTCTTTACTATTACCAGCCAGGGACAAAATCGGTGACCGTGTATCCCATTGGCATTGGCCAGTTAGGCGGCGACACCCTGACCCCAACAATGGTCACCACCATCTCTGATAAGCGTGCCAACCCGACCTGGACACCAACGGCGAATATCCGCGCACGGTATAAAGCCAATGGTATCGACCTCCCTGCTGTAGTACCTGCCGGGCCAGATAACCCGATGGGGCATCATGCTATCCGCTTAGCGGCTTACGGCGGTGTGTATTTGCTGCATGGGACCAACGCGGATTTTGGCATCGGTATGCGTGTCAGTTCTGGGTGTATTCGCCTGCGTGACGGTGATATTGAAACCTTATTCCGTCAGGTTACGCCGGGAACCAAAGTGAACATCATCAACACGCCGATTAAAGCCTCCGTTGAACCTAACGGTATGCGCCTGGTTGAAGTACACCAACCGCTGTCAGAAAAGATTAATGACGACCCGCAGTTACTGCCAATCGTGTTGAATTCATCAATGCAGAGCTTTAAAAATGCGGCACAGACAGACGCCGCTGTAATGGAGCATGCAATGGAGCTACGCTCAGGCATGCCGGTAGACGTGACACGCCACCACGATGTTCCCGCACAAACGCTGTAAATTCAGGTTATAAAAAAACCCCCGCCGGTTTGTTCCCGCGGGGGTTTTTTATTGAATTCGCAGTGGCATGCGAGGGTTTACAACTTATTTGTAGATAACTGCAGTCCCGTGAAGGGTGTTAGGACCGGTAACAGAAGTAATACGGAATGACTTCGCACCCATTTCATCGGCTTTCTGTGCCAGTTGATCTTCCAGAGAACCTAAGTTAGTCCCGGCGTTGGCAGAGATAATACCGACTTTCTGTTGGCCTGCAGGTGTAGCCTGAACTTCAACAGCGGCAAAGCTTGCAAATGAAAGTGAGCTCAGGACAGCAGCGACAAAAAGAGTTATTACGTTTTTCATGATAGTGACCTTTAGCAGATGAATGTATGCCGTAAGCGATTAACTTAACGATCGATAGGTAAATCATAGATGTGATCCAGGTCACACGTCAACATTTTTTTATAACGATTGTTATTTAAAACATAAAGGCCTTATTTTTCATATCAATAGCATTGAATTATTTTTATCGTGAATGCACTGGAGTGTCTGCACGATTATTTTTATAATGGTTATTCAATAAACCCAACCAGGTACAACGGCACCATGACAACTGAAACGACAAGTTGTGCAAAAAAAAGCCGTGGCCGACCAAAAGTGTTCGACAGGGAAGCCGCGCTTGATAAGGCCATGACACTCTTCTGGCAGCACGGATATGAAGCGACATCGCTCGCCGATCTCGTAGAAGCAACCGGGGCAAAAGCGCCTACGCTGTATGCAGAATTTACCAATAAGGAAGGACTGTTTCGTGCCGTGCTGGACCGCTATATCAGTCGCTTCGCGGCAAAACACGAAGCCCAACTGTTTTGTGAAGAAAAAAGCCTCGAATCCGCACTTGAGGACTATTTCACCGCAATAGCGACCTGCTTCACCAGCAAAGACACGCCCGCGGGATGTTTTATGATTAACACATCCGCTACGCTGGCCGCCTCCTCCCGGGACATTGCGCACACGGTTAAATCTCGTCACGCCATGCAGGAGCAGACGCTGGCTCAGTTTCTGCATCAACGACAGGAACATGGTGAAATACCGGCACACTGCGATGTACAAAAGTTGGCTGAGTATCTGAACTGTATTTTGCAGGGTATGTCGATCAGCGCCCGCGAAGGAGCCACATTCGAAAAACTGATGCAGATCGCGCACACCACGTTACGATTGTGGCCTGAACTGATTAAAGATTAACCTTCTCCACACTCCCCACGTCTTACTGTCATCACCGGGATCTTACGCCGTTCCCGGTGATAACGGCACTTCTTAACCCCTACATTCTTTATTGTTTTCATTGGGTTAATGCATTTCTTTTGTAAAATACATTGATAATGTCAATCATTATCAGCAATATTCGCATTTGTTTTAATGCCCATTTCATAATGTAACGATCGGTTTCTATCGCCGTAAAAATAAAAACAGACCAACAAATTTTATAAGGAATACAAATGAATAAGCATCTCTGGGTGCTCAATCCTCTGTTACTGTCTTTAACCCTACCGGCAATGGCAGCAGAAGAAGAAGATCTCATCGTCAGCGCCAACCGTAGTCAACGTACCGTGTCTCAAATGGCACAAACTACATGGGTTATCGAAGGTAGAGAGATTGAACAGCAGGTTCAGGGGGGGAAAGAGTTTAAGGATGTTCTTGCTCAGTTGATCCCCGGAATCGACGTCAGCAGCCAGGGACGGACCAACTACGGGATGAACATGCGTGGTCGCGCCATCGTTGTGCTTATTGACGGTGTTCGTCTCAACTCTTCCCGCACTGACAGCCGTCAGCTCGACTCCATTGATCCGTTTAATATTGCACACATTGAAGTCATCTCCGGGGCAACATCGCTGTACGGCGGCGGAAGTACCGGTGGTTTGATCAACATCGTCACCAAAAAAGGTCAGCCTGAGCGTGAAGTTGAACTCGAGCTGGGCAGCAAAAGCGGATTCAACAACAGTAACGATCATGACGAACGGGTTGCCGCCGCAGTTAGCGGAGGAACCGACCGCGCATCCGGACGCATGTCTGTCGCTTATCAACGATTTGGTGGTTGGTATGATGCCAACCACGATGCCTTAATGCTCGATAATACCCAAACCGGGCTGCAGCATTCCGATCGCCTGGACCTGATGGGTACCGGGACGATTGAGCTTGATGACGACCGCCAGCTGCAGCTGGTTACGCAGTACTACAAAAGTCAGGGCGATGACGACTACGGACTGGATCTCGGCAAGAACATGTCCGCCGTGACGGGAACCGGTAACGCGAATACCAGCAGTGGCCTCAATTCCGACCGAATCCCCGGCACGGAACGGCATCTGATCAGTCTGCAATATTCCGATGCTAATTTCTTCGGTCAGAATCTGGTCAGCCAGATCTATTACCGTGACGAATCACTCAAATTCTATCCTTTCCCTACGCTGAGCAAAGGTAAGGTCACCAGTTTCTCCGCATCACAACAGGATACTGACCAGTTTGGTGCCAAAATCACCCTCAACAGCCAGCTGATGGAAAACTGGGAACTGACATGGGGGATCGACGCCGATCACGAAACATTCGATTCCAATCAAGAATTCTTCGATCTGGCTTATTCCCTCCCCTCCGGCGGTATGGATAACCGAACGGCCTACACCACCGGGCGCTATCCCGGTTACAGCATCACCAACTTTGCGCCTTTCCTGCAAAACAGCTACGACATTAATGACATCTTTACGCTCAGCGGCGGTATCCGCTACCAGTGGACTGAAAACCGCGTTGATGATTTTGTCGGCTATACGCAGCAACAAGGCATCGCAACGGGCCTGGCGAACTCTGCAGATAGTATTCCGGGTGGCAAAGCAGATTATGATAACTTCCTGTTTAACGCGGGCATCCTCGCACACCTGACCGACCGCCAGCAGACCTGGTTCAACTTCTCTCAAGGTGTGGAACTTCCCGACCCCGGAAAATACTACGGCAACGGTACCTACTCGCTGGTTGGCGATCATTATCAGCTCCAGCGCAGCGTTAACGTAGCGGATTCACGCCTGGAAGGCATTAAAGTTAACTCTTACGAACTGGGGTGGCGCTACACCGGCGATAATCTGCGTACACAGCTCGCCGCTTACTATTCCACGTCTGATAAATCGATCGTCGTTAACCGCGACGATATGACCATTAACGTAAAGCCCGACGATCGCCGTATTTATGGCCTTGAAGGTGCGGTGGATTATTTCATTGCTGATACGGACTGGAGTCTGGGAAGTAACTTCAACATCATTAAATCGGAAGTGAAGAAAAACGGTAAATGGCAAAAATGGGATGTCACTCTGGCTTCGCCATCTAAAGCCACCGCATGGGTTGGCTGGGCACCGGAACCGTGGTCGCTGCGAGTACAGAGTCAGCAGACATTTGACCTGAGCGACGCCAGTGGCAACAAGCTGGATGGGTACAATACGATGGACTTTATCGGCAGCTATCAGCTCCCACTGGGTAAATTGACCTTTAGCGTTGAGAACCTGCTGAATGAAGAGTACACCACCCTCTGGGGACAGCGTGCACCGTTACTCTACAGCCCGACTTATGGCAGTCCATCCTTATATGAATACAAAGGCCGGGGTCGTACCTTTGGTTTGAACTATGCCTTAACCTTCTAATAAAAAAAGCCCCCCAGCCTGAGCGATGGGGGGCTAATGTTCAGGATAACGCTATTTTACGCCTTGTTATTCAGAACCAACTGGCCGTTGTTATCCAGCGGAATTTGCGTACCGGGATCTTTATCCATACGGATTTTGCCCTGCTGATCGCCAATTTTATACGTGACGTCGTAGCCCAGCATTTTTTCTGATTTGTCATACACTGTTTTACAACGTTGTTGTGTTGTCGTGTACGTATCGTTTTCCTGCATTGAACCCTGAATCTGGTTACCTGCATAACCGCCACCTAACGCACCAGCAACGGTCGCAATGTCTTTTCCGCGTCCACCACCAAACTGATGACCAATTACGCCCCCGGCAACCGCACCCAGCACGGAACCGGCAATACGGTTTTCATCCTGTACAGGTTTACGGTGAGTAACCGTCACGTTACGACACTCCTGGCGCGGTGTTTTTACCGTTTCTTTAATCGGTGTTGCAGAGACGACTTGTGCAAACTGTGGGCCACGCTCAAAAACATTTAGACTGGCCACCGCTGCCACACCCAGCGCAGCAGCTACGCCAATCCCTATACCCGCCAACATTGATTTATTCACGGGACTTCCTCCTTTTTTGCTATTAGCAACAACTTTGCAACAGAAGGTAAATAATGCCAATCAGATTACGGATGAAAATCGCAGAGAGAGGGGGTAAAGCAGCATGATTCAGAGAACTCTGAAAGAAAGTGCCGGATGAACCTTTCCATCCGGCATTACAAGCCAGTATTAGTGCAGTTTAAGACGCGGACGAATCACACGGTTAATGCTGCCAACCAACATCATCAGGCCGGTTTTGAAGTAACCATGCAGCGCAATCTGGTGCATACGGTACAGTGAAATGTAGACAAAGCGCGCAATACGCCCTTCCACCATCATTGAGCCACGCGTCAGGTTCCCCATAAGGCTACCCACAGTAGAGAAGTTGGAGAGAGAAACCAGAGAACCGTGATCTTTATACTGATACGCTTTCAGCGGTTTACCGTTCATCTGTGCCAGAATGTTGTTCATCGCGCAGGATGCCATCTGGTGCGCAGCCTGAGCACGCGGCGGCACAAAACCCCCTTCCGGACGCGCACAGGAAGCACAGTCACCAATCGCATAGATGTCCGGATCGCGCGACGTCTGCAGAGTCGGTTCAACCACCAACTGGTTGATACGGTTGGTTTCAAGACCACCAATTTCTTTCATAAAGTCTGGCGCTTTGATACCTGCTGCCCACACCATCAGATCGGCTTTGATGTACTCACCCTCTTTGGTATGCAACCCACCTTCGTCAGCGCTGGTTACCATCGTCTGAGTCAGTACACGTACGCCCAGTTTGGTTAACTCGTTATGCGCAGCACTGGAGATCCTGGGCGGCAACGCTGGCAGAATACGTTCACCGGCTTCCACCAGTGTGACGTTCAGCGCTTCGTTGGTCAGCCCTTTATAACCATAGCTATGCAACTGTTTTACCGCATTGTGCAGCTCAGCGGAGAGTTCTACTCCCGTTGCACCACCACCGACGATAGCGATATTCACTTTGCCGTTCGCGCCCAGATTTGCGGAATACTTCAGGAACAGATTCAGCATTTCCTGGTGGAAGCGACGCGCCTGGTGCGGGTTATCGAGGAAAATACAGTTTTCTTTGACGCCTGGCGTGTTGAAATCGTTGGACGTACTGCCCAGCGCCATCACCAGCGTGTCATACGGCACTTTACGCTCGGGGACCAGCAGATCGCCCTTCTCATCTCGCAGCTCAGCAATCGTGATAGTCTTCGCTTCACGATCGATATCCATCACCGACCCCAACTGGAACTGGAACCCGTGGTTACGGGCATGCGCCAAATAGCTCAGCGCATCAACACCTTCATCCAGCGATCCTGTTGCCACTTCGTGCAGCAACGGTTTCCACAGGTGGCTGTGGTTTCTGTCTACCAGCGTGATTTTTGCCTTTTTCTTACGACCCAGTTTTTTACCCAACTGCGTCGCCATTTCCAGTCCGCCAGCACCGCCGCCGACAATCACGATCCTTTTCAATGGTGTAGTCAACGTGACCCCCTCAAATTTATTAACCAATTGTTAATTAAAAGTTATGCGCACAGCCTTTAATTAACAACAAGTTACGATAATGAAAATGTTCTTCGAGGCTGAGAATAACACGAACGGTGCATTGGTCATACCAAAATTGATATGTATCAAGTTTTGATGCTGAAAAGATAGACAACCCAGACTTTTAGGACAAAAAAACCAGCCCGAAGGCTGGTTTTCTAAACGCCCGGTAAAGATTAACCTAACGTCTTGAACGCTTTGATGCGCTGCAAATGCGGGGAGATGTTTTTGAATTTATGGGTTTGTTCTTCATCCCATACAATTTCATAGTAATGATGCAGCTCCTGCGACGAACGCTGGCTGTTCAAGGCTTCATCATGGCGCGACAAAATAACCAGGCAGCGATCGCGATTTTTCTCACGGAAGTTGGTCACACATTTTGTGGCGATATCAGCATACTCTTCCGGCCTGTCGATTTTCCCTTCCATATTCTCATACGGGAACAGGTTAGGGTTAAACACCACCTGACGAATATCACACAGGAAACCAATCCGTTCAGCCCAATACCCCCCCAGCCCAACGCCGCAAATCAACGGTCGATCATCCACATTAAGCTGCAACATTTTGTCCACTTCTTTCAGCAGATGCTGCATATCATGTTTAGGATGCCGCGTACTGTAGCTAATCAGCCTGACATCCGGGTCAATAAATTGCAGTTGCAATACTTTCTCGTGGTTGCCCGGACTGTTAGAGTCAAAACCGTGTAAATAGATAATCATCGCATCCTCGCCAAACTTGCGTTAATGACCTGCTTTCTCTTCCTGCCAACGCTCATGAAGCTGGTTGAGCTGGGCGCTTACTGTCTTCCAGCGAGCCGAGTCCATCAGTTCCTGACGTGAAAATGAACCTTTATGATACAAACGTGTAACACGTTCTGCATTGATCGGCGACAGATTATCTAAAACACTGACCGCACCCTTACGATTATTGCAGACCAGGATCATATCGCAACCTGCATCCAGCGATGCCTGCCCGCGCTCTGCGTAGCTCCCCATAATTGCTGCGCCTTCCATCGACAAATCGTCGGAGAAAATCACGCCATCGAAACCGAGCTCCTGGCGCAGCACGGTTTTCAGCCAGTGGGGTGAACCGCTCGCGGGTCGCGGGTCGACATCACTGTAAATGACGTGCGCCGGCATAATTGCATCCAGTTTGTTTTCAGTGATTAACGTCTGGAATACCGACATATCTTTCGCGCGGATCTCAGCTTCCGGACGCGGATCGGTTGGCGTTTCTTTATGCGAATCCGCCGTCACTGCACCATGTCCGGGGAAGTGTTTACCGGTCGTTTTCATTCCAGCCGCATGCATGCCATCAATAAAGCGGGTTGCCATCGCCAACGCTTTCGCGGGTTCGGCATGATAAGAACGTTCACCAATCGCAGCACTGATATGCCCCACATCCAGAACGGGGGCGAAGCTAATATCAATATCCATCGCGATCATTTCACTGGCCATCAGCCATCCCGCTTCCTGAGCCAGTTTGCCCCCCTCTTCCAGCCCATGCAGTGCAGCAAAAGATTGCGCCGCAGGCAGACGGGTGAAACCTTCACGAAAGCGCTGGACGCGCCCCCCTTCCTGATCCACTGCCACCACCAGATGATTGCGCGACGCGGCACGAATCTGGCGAACCAACTCACGTAGCTGCTCCGGGTCATGATAATTTCGGGTAAAGAGGATTAACCCGCCTACCAGTGGATGCGCCAGAATCTCACGCTCTTCAGCGTCCAGCTCATACCCTTCGACATCCAACATTACTGGGCCCACACTGCTCTCCTTATCCTTTTATTGTTAGCTGCCGCCAGGTTTCATCGGCCAGCCTGATAAATTGTCGATCGCCGGTTTGTTGCCAGCGATACTCAAACCATCCCACCTTCAGCATCATCACCCACAACTGCCAACGCCTGACCTGCCGCCACAGGGCATCTGGTTCAATATGCGCATGTTTGGCATAGGCATCGACCAACTGTCGGCGCTGGGATTCATCCGCGGCCCACACTGCCGCGAGTTCCAGAGCAATATCACCGTCTCCGGCGTATTCCCAGTCGATTAACCGCAGTCCCGACGCCGTGCGTACAATATTGTCGCCGTGAACATCCATATGCAATGGTCCCAAACGTAAGGGATGCGGCTCACCTTTGGTTCTTAGTCGCTTTAGCAGTTGCAACCAGCGCGGCGTTCGGCGCGCCGGATCGCTACACTGCCAGTACTGTTCGAGCAGTGGCAACAGGTTGATTCGCCAGCCCAGACGGGGTTGCTGATGCAAATAATACAGTAAGCCTGCGAGTTCGTCGGCTTCCGGTAATCTGGATTCTACCTTACCGTGAAAAAAATCGACTGCCATCCACCCCCGCGTATAAAAACGGGGTCTGGGGGCAAGATTCTCAGGTAGTTGTTTTAACGCGTGATACTGGCGTAGAAAATGCGATTCTGGCGCGTAAGGATCGTGATGACAGCGCAGCACTAAACGGTGGGTTTGATGTTCGATGATGCAGCTCCCGCCGCTCAAACCGCTTTGGCTGGAGACGACGGGATGATACTGCGGGAAATAGCGCGACAAAACTTCATCGCGCGTCAGTTTGTTATTGTTGCTGAACGGCACCTTTACCTGACCAGATTATCTCGCCAGTTTGTACCAGCATTAATTGCATTTGCAGCGCAGGTGAATTGACGTTACCGGAAGCGCTGGAATAGAGCACATACTGAGCACCAACGTTACGGGCAATACCAATCGCTTTGCTACGCGTTCCCAGGCTGTCGTTCGGCGACAGACCTAACTGCTGCTTGGCGACAGCCAGTTGCTGGGCGGAAACCAGGGTAAATTTTCCGTTATTCGCCAGCGCGTTACGTAAGGTTTCAGTCGCTTCGCCAGCGTTCAACGAACCGTTGGTACGGTTATTCACGCTATCAACCAACAGAACCCCCCCCGCTTTGACGCCATCGGCCTGCAGCATTTTACCCACCATCGGCTGCATTGCCCCGTTCCAGTCATAATGACGCTGACGTGGGGTTGGCTGCGCCGTTTGGTCCTCGTGTTCAATCGGACCCGGCTGCTGCGGTATGGTTGGCACCGTTGGTACCACCGGAACTGGCTGTTGCGGTTGTACGGGTTGTTCCGGCACCGGCTTCACTTCCTCTACTGGCGCTGGCTCACGTTGAGCCACACAACCAGAGAGAAACATCGCCAGCGCGGCAATCAATGCGTAGCGATTCATTTTGATCTTCAAGATTCACCCCTTACAAATAAAGATAAAGCCTAACCTTGTGCGCCCCCAGATAATTGGCGCTGCCGTACAGCGTTACCGACGAACGAGCCGGAATAGTGATGCTGCGTGGCGCTTCCAGAGGGTGCATCTCCAGCCCTCTGGCGTCATACCAGTAAAACCGATAATGAACGGTGACAGGTTCTTGTCTTTCGTTATAGAGTCGTGAGGATGCAGAGGCCTGAATATCAGACGTTGTTAACTCAGGCGGCTCTGCGGTGATACCCGCCGCCAGTATTGTTGATTCCATCACCAGAGACTGTTCATCACTGACCGGAATTTCCGGGTGTGAACGGCAGCCAGCCAGCAACAGCAGACCCAACGTAAGCGCAATGCATCCTCTGGTCATTATTAAAGACCTTTATGCGCGAGCATTGGACCAAGCGCACGTCCACCCAGCAGATGCATATGAATGTGATACACCTCCTGACCGCCGTGACGGTTGGTATTCATAATCAAACGGTATCCATCTTCGGCAATGCCTTCCTGCTCAGCGATTTTCGCCGCCACTGTGATCATTCGTCCCAGCGCCTGCTCATGCTCTGCCGTCACATCGTTGACGGTTGGGATTAAAACGTTCGGGATGATCAGAATATGCGTTGGTGCCTGAGGTGAAATATCGCGAAACGCAGTGACCAGCTCATCCTGGTATACGATGTCCGACGGAATTTCACGACGAATAATTTTGCTGAATATAGTTTCTTCTGCCACGACGTTTTCCTTTTTCATTAAGAGCCCATGCGTTGTGTCATGCTACGCCGGGTGACTCTGCGAGTATAGAGTATGAGCGAGTTACTCACGCTCTTTCAACTTTAACCCTCGATTTTTTAAGCAAAAAGCCCTGCCAGTGCTGTTCTTATAACCATTTCCCGGCGCTATCGCTCAGACATAGTACTGAAACAATATTTCATTTATACGTTGCATTTGTTTACACAATGAATGTGAATGCGTATATTTCGCATTTGCATTCTCATGCAAGACAAATAATTAACAACCAAAGGGTTCATTACGCAGTCACGTGACTCGAACTTAATATTAATAATATTCAAGGACTTTCCGATGTCTTTCACAACACACCACAGGGACGAACAGCATCGTTCTGCCATGGTCCCATCCCTCCTGGCAGCCTGTATTACGGCGGCGTTATTACCTTGCACCAGCCTCGCCGCCTCGGCAGAAGAGACGGTGATCGTTGATGGTTCAGCCTCCGCTACATCCAGTGATGAGCAAGATTACAGCGTTAAATCGACATCCGCAGGCACAAAAATGCAGATGACACAGCGCGATATCCCACAATCCGTCAGCATCGTCAGCCAACAGCGTATGGAAGATCAGCAGCTCCAGACACTGGGCGATGTGATGGACAACACACTGGGGATCAGCAAAAGCCAGGCGGACTCTGACCGCAGCAGCTATTTCTCTCGCGGATTCCAGATCGATAACTACATGGTCGATGGGATCCCGACCTATTTTGAATCCCGTTGGAACCTCGGCGATGCCCTTTCTGACACGGCCTTGTTTGAACGTGTAGAAGTAGTTCGTGGTGCAAACGGCTTAATGACCGGCACGGGGAATCCTTCGGCATCGATTAACATGATCCGTAAACATGCAACCAGCCGCGAGTTCACGGGGAATGTCTCCGCGGAATACGGCAGTTGGAATAAGCAACGCTATGTGACGGATTTGCAAAGCCCATTGACGGCAGACGGCAACGTGCGCGCTCGCATCGTGGCAGGTTATCAAAATAACGATTCCTGGCTTGACCGCTACAACAATGAAAAAATGTTTTTCTCGGGGATTGTCGATGCCGATCTGGGCGACACCACCAGCCTGTCGGCAGGTTACGAATACCAGCGTATTGATATCAACAGTCCAACCTGGGGCGGCTTGCCGCGCTGGAATACCGATGGCAGCAAAAACAACTACGACCGCTCGCGCAGTACCTCGCCGGACTGGACCTACAATGACAAGGACATCAACAAAGTCTTCGTGACACTCAAACAGCGTTTCGCGGATACCTGGCAAACAACCCTGAATGCCACACACTCCGAGGTCAAGTTCGACAGCAAGATGATGTACGTCGACGCTTACGTTAATAAAGCTGACGGCACACTGATTGGTCCCTATGGCAACTATGGACCGGGCTATGATTACGTTGGTGGAACAGGCTGGAACAGCGGGAAACGTAAAGTCGATGCCGTCGATCTCTTTGCCGATGGTGGCTACGACCTGTTTGGTCGTCAGCATAACCTGATGCTGGGCGGCAGTTACAGCAAGCAAAATAACCGTTATGAAAGCTCGTGGGCAAATGTATTCCCTAACGAAATAGGTAGCTTCTATACCTACGACGGTAACTTCCCGGAAACCAACTGGAATCCACAATCGCTGGCCCAGGACGATACCACGCACATGAAATCGCTGTATGCCGCGACACGCATTTCGCTGGCCGACCCATTGCATTTGATCGTCGGCGCGCGTTATACCAACTGGCGTATCGATACCCTGACCTACAGCATGGAACAAAACCACACTACGCCCTATGCGGGTCTGGTTTATGACATCGATGATAACTGGTCCACTTACGCCAGCTATACCTCTATCTTCCAGCCGCAAAACAAACGCGACAGTTCCGGTAAATATCTCGCCCCGATTACCGGCAACAACTACGAGGTTGGTCTGAAATCAGACTGGATGAACAGCCGTTTAACCACCACCCTCGCTGTATTCCGCATTGAGCAGGATAACGTAGCGCAATCAACCGGCGTACCAATCGCCGGTAGCAATGGCGACACCGCCTATAAAGCGATGGATGGAACGGTCAGCAAAGGCGTTGAATTCGAAGTAAACGGTGCGATCACGGATAACTGGCAGATGACTTTCGGCGCAACGCGGTACGTTGCGGATGACAACGAAGGCAATGCCGTCAATCCGAACCTGCCGCGTACTACGGTAAAATTGTTCACCCGTTATAACCTGCCTGCCCTGCCGGCACTGACCGTGGGGGGCGGAGTTAACTGGCAGAATCGCGTGTATAGCGATACCGTGACGCCATACGGCACGTTCCGTGCAGAACAGGGAAGCTACGCGCTGGTGGATTTATTCACTCGCTACCAGGTAACGAAGAACTTCGCCATCCAGGGCAACATCAACAACCTGTTCGATAAAACCTACGATACCAATGTCGAAGGCTCTATCGTCTATGGTGAGCCGCGTAACGTCAGCCTCACCGCCAGCTACCAGTTCTGATAATACCCAGTCTGTAAAGTATCCACCTGCATGTCAGGTGGATTTACCGAAAAGCTAAAAAGCAAAAAGCCCGCTCAAGTTTCCTTAAGCGGGCTTCTTAAATATGGCTCCTCTGACTGGACTCGAACCAGTGACATACGGATTAACAGTCCGCCGTTCTACCGACTGAACTACAGAGGAATCGTGTGAACGGGGCGAATATTAGCGATGCCTGTCTGCGTTGTCAAAGCCTGAATGGATATTTGCGATCGTTTGCTGAAATATTCTTCATTTCGTCGCTTATTCAGACGCAGACGGTTGTTTTATACACTTTTCACGTTCAGGACGTGGGTATTTCCACAGCCAACGGCCTGTGACCATGCGCCAGTAAAATAACGCGGCCCGTACTGCCCAGTCGAAGAACATCCCCATCCAGACGCCTACGACACCCCATCCTAATACGATCCCGAGGGTGTAGCCGGCGACAACACGACAGCCCCACATCCCCAACATGGAGACCCACATAGCGAAACGGGCGTCACGTGCACCTTTAAATCCAGCAGGAAGAACCCATGATGCTGCCCATATCGGCATAAATGCCGCGTTCAGCCAAATCAGGATGACAATGACCTCTTTTACATCCTGATCGTGGGTATAAAACGAAGCCATCACGCCAGCAAACGGGGCGGTTAACCAGGCGATGGCGGTTAATCCGATTGTGGAGAGCCAGAATACATGCCGCAACTGGATTTCCGCCTGAGCAATCTGTCCATTTCCCAGACGTCTGCCAGTAATGATGGTAGACGCGGAACCTAAAGCGTTTCCCGGCAGGTTGATCAGTGCCGCTATCGAAAAGGCAATGAAGTTACCGGCAATTACGCTGGTACCCATACCTGAAACAAACATCTGCGTAAGTAACTTGCCACCGTTAAACAGGACTGACTCTATACTGGCAGGAATACCAATCCCCATGACTTCCCAGATGATGGCAAGATTCAGCGGCTTAAAATAGCTCTTCAGGGGAATGCGCAGTGCTGGGTTAAATCCAATCATCAGCACCCATATAATGGCGATGGCACCAATGTAACGTGAAATCGTCAACCCCAGACCTGCGCCGACGAATCCCAGCCCTTGCCAGGAAAAAATGCCGTAAATCAGGATGCTACTGATGATAATGTTCAGGATATTCATACCACCGTTAATCAATAACGGTATTTTGGTATTTCCGGCACCGCGCAGTGCGCCGCTGCCAATTAACGCAATTGCAGCAGCAGGGTAGCTGAGCACTGTTAATTCCAGATAGGTTAGCGCCAGCGCTTTTACATCAGGGGTGGCTTCTCCTGCAACGACATCAATAATCTGCTTACCGAAATAGTGAATCACCGCCGCCAGTACGACAGCAAATATCGTCATGATCACCAGTGATTGTCTGGCTGCGGCTCTGGCGCGTCGGCGATCGCGCTTTCCGAGACTAAAAGCAACCACCACCGTCGTGCCAAGGTCGATGGCGGCGAAAAATGCCATGATGACCATGTTGAAACTATCGGCAAGCCCGACGCCTGCCATCGCTTCTTTACCCAACCAACTCACCAGGAAGGTGCTCAGTACTCCCATCAAGAGTACACAGGTGTTTTCCAGAAAAATGGGGACAGCAAGCGGGGTAATTTCGCGCCAAAAGAGAACTTTATAACGCTTGCGTTTGGCATACCAGGGCGTGCGGGATGCGACCTGGCGTAAGGCTGCGGAGACGTTCAAAGTGGACCTTAATGAAGAAAGTTGAAACCTCATTTCAAATGATGAGGGAGAATCAAAAAAGCTGCAAAGTTTTTTCCATTTAAAATGTCTGTAAATGCAACAAACTGTCGAGAGAAGCATCAATTGATCCCCAATGTAGGAATTGGGGTTTGACAAAAGTTTTTTCGCCGCTAAGATAAGCCTCCACAACGATTCCTCTGTAGTTCAGTCGGTAGAACGGCGGACTGTTAATCCGTATGTCACTGGTTCGAGTCCAGTCAGAGGAGCCATATTTAAGAAGCCTGCTTTCGAGCGGGCTTTTTGCTTTTCTGCGTTTGCCTTCTAAACCTAAAGCCTCAGCTCAGAATAGCCTCCAGTCTGGCCAGCACTTCATTCACGATAACGTCAGGTATTCGTTCCAGACGCTTGCCGTTCCGGGCTTCCATATCAATGGTCCTCGGCTGGTCACAACGAATGACCCCCGTTGTTTTTGTTCCTGCGCCATCCAGTGAAACAGCAAACCCTGCTGCACGAGCAAAGTTTCCGCCGTTGGTCACGGGAACAACCACTGGTAGCCGGGTAAACTGATTAAAGGACGCCGGAGAAACAATCAACACTGGACGCCTTCCGCTTTGTTCATGCCCGGCAATCGGGTCTAGTGAAACGAGCCAGATTTCCCCTCTGTCCATTTACAGGATCTCCTTGCCCACCGCAGGCGCATCAATCCATTCCCTATCTTCTTCGCTCATTTCGGCATGCTGAACGCACTGCGCCAGCAGTTCTTCAAGCGAATAACGGGGCCGTTTCTGGGGTTCAATAATCAGGCAGCCATTATCAATGGTCATGCCCACTTCACTGTCCGTCGACAGCTCCAGCGTTTTCAGCACGGCAGGAGGAACCGCCAGCATGATGGATCCGCCGACCTTTTTAAGGCGAGTTGTATACATAGAGCACCTCCAAATATTATATTTTAATATAACATCAATGGCAGTGGACGCACAATTTTTAGTCAAATTCATGATAATTTCCCTAGTGTGGCTAAGCGTGAAGGAGGCCTTAATGCGTCCTAAGTCAGATCCGCCAGTTTTCATAGGTGATATTGCTGGTAAAACGGCGACCATCCTGATAAATGAGGCGCTTCTTTCAGGTCATGATGCATTTCGTGCAGGCGGGAGCTTAGTTGGTAGTAAGAAGGTCGATAATAGAAAACTGCTTTTGCGGTTCAAAGGATTATGACAGAGCGGATAAACAAAATGCGGCGCAGCTTCCGTATCCGGCTAGCACCGGGGAAATATCAGCACTCGAGCGATTGAAGGGAACAGCAAATAACGGGTGTGCTTGAATGGAGATCGTAACCATAGGGACAGCGCCCTGTGACAGGTTTACAGTTCACCATTTCGGTATAGCCGAGCACAGGGAGCATCGTATGTCGTCTTTAACATTTCGGGATTGGATATCGCGATTGGTAATGGGCGGCAAGAGATCTCATTTGAGATACCAGTGTGTGGCAATGACCATTTTACACAGGTTGATATTTTTATCTCTTTGTTTTACCAACCGCTAGTCCGTAAAATGATCACCAGTACGACATTCATTATATGAAGGTGGATTTTGTCTGATACGAATCTTAATAGCCCCTCAAACGGTGGCGGCGCAGCGACCAGTAGCGGTATTGTATTTCAACAACAATTAGGAGCATTTTTTTCCGCTCAGATCCTGAGTAATGACAGACTAGATACATCATTCGCGTTAGGAGATGCAACACCTGTTCGGCTTCGTTTCGAAACTGAAGCGCCAGTTGATGATATTCTTGTGACAACGTCTGTGGGCGGATTTCTCGCAATTCAGGCAAAAACAACCGTCCCACTTTCAGACAATGAAAAGAGTCCTTTTTACCGGACAATTGAACAGTTCGT
Organism: Citrobacter sp. Igbk 16; assembly: GCF_028069755.1. Taxonomy (NCBI): domain Bacteria; kingdom Pseudomonadati; phylum Pseudomonadota; class Gammaproteobacteria; order Enterobacterales; family Enterobacteriaceae; genus Citrobacter; species Citrobacter sp. Igbk 16. Next base: position 82,899 of record NZ_JANEWJ010000004.1, read on the forward strand.
CCGACACTGGTTAACCTGTCGGGATGGTGATGGTTCTCTGGCGTGGAACCGCCCTCTGTCGCCAGAGAAAGATCGGCTAATTTTAGCCGTAAGCACCAAAGCATCAGCGACTGTTCGGACCGTTCTTTCCGCCGCGTTACGCCATCTTTCCCAGCAAAGCCGCGGAGCTATGAACAGGAAACAGAAATCAGCGTCTGATATTTTCGAACGCTGTGTGTTGACCGCATGGGGCCGAAGTACCACGGAGCCCCGGCCATCAGATCTGTTAGCCGAACTTGCCCGTCTGATTGTCGTTCACGTTGTTGATGTTGAAAATATCGCATCAACACTTCAGATGCGACTTAGCCGCAGCCTTGCCAGAGAAACTGACTCAGCAGCAGCCCTGAGTATTCTCGTCACCACCTGTGGGGAGATGATGTCCCGACGTGGTGGCTGTGATGCATTATTATTACGTAACATGCTGGCAGGAAAAGGAATTAAACTGACCGCACCGCCACAATATCAGGCGGATATCCATCAACTTATCCGCCATTCTCAGCACGTTGCTAATGTCTTGCAGCAGTATGAAACCATCGATAATCCCTCCGGCCAACCGCTTACTTTGCGCAGGGAATGCCAGGATGCAGTTGAGCAGGCTATACAGTCCGGCTCGCTATTAATTATTGGTGAACCCGGAGCCGGTAAAAGTGGCGTACTGAATGCGCTGGCCCGTAGCCTGCGCAATCGTGGGGACGATGTTCTTGAACTGGCGGTTGATCACTATTCGGTTGAGTCACTAGAAGGACTAAGTCGTGAACTCCGGCTAGATCATTGTCTGACTGAAGTGCTTGAAGCATGGGATGGTACGTCTCACGGCTGGCTGATTATTGATGCACTGGATGCGACCCGTGGGGGGAAAGGTGAGGCTGTTTTTCGTCCCCTAATTGAACAGGTACTGAATCAAAAGGGGCGATGGCGCGTTATTGCCTCCATTCGCAGTTTCGATTTACGTATGGGGGTGAAGCTTCGCGATCTGTTTAAGGGTCATCCTCCAGTGACGGAACGTGCCGATACGCAGTTTTCTACGGTTCGCCATATTGTTATTCCACGCTGGTCAGATAACGAATTCAGTCAGTTACTGGAACAATCTTCGGCGCTGACAGCAGCACTTAAGCAGCTTTCTGACAGGCTTCGCGATTTAGCAAAAGTACCGTTTAATACACGATTGCTGGCCGACCTGGTTTCGCAATATGCGGATATTAATCTGAGTCGTATTTCATCCCAGAGCGAATTATTAAAACTCTACTGGCAGTACCGCGTTGAGAAACATGGGCTGAACGCCCGGCAGTGTCTTAAGGCTCTGGTTGATCATATGATTGCCACACGTTCACTCAGGGCTCCATCCCTGTTGACGGGCGCAGATGCCGATATGATTGATATACTCTCTCGTGAAGGCGTTGTCGTCAGGGAGGCTAACGATCGCTGGGTACAGTTTCGTCATCATCTGCTCTTTGACTATGCTGCGGCAAAAATATCATTCGATCCGGACGCACTCATTGCGGGAACCTTGCGTTTCCCTAAGCAGCAGGCTCAGGGGTTGTTGCTTTCTCCCGCACTGGGTTTTGTGCTCCAGGAAATCTGGGATTATAACGAAGATCATCACGGTTTCTGGCAAGCGGTCAGTCATCTGGTTAATGATAGCGATGGCGATCCCATTATCCGTAGTTCAACAGGCCGAATTGCGGCTGAATATCCTGTTGCACAACACGACCTGCTCTGGCTCGCTAAACGTGTGGGAATGGACGATCAGAACGTTATTTCCACGCTCAGTCATCTCTGTGGGGCGCTGGCAATTCGGTTTGAAGATGAAAAAGAAGTGGCTCTGCTTCCGTGGGTATATCTGGTCTCTGCTTTAACGCCTGACATCAATAAAGTCGCGGAGACGTTGCGATTTTTGCTGCATCCGCTTACTAAGCAGGTGACTGATCCTGATCTACGCAATATTCTGGGTACAGCCTGCCGCGCCGTGCTTTCTTATGGCCTTAAGCAGAGTGAGCCGGGCTATTTTGTCAGAAGTGCTATACCTCTCGTTGCAGAAACGATCAATACCGATGTTGATTCATCTTGCCGTTTACTGGAGCAAATTATTTCCGTCGAACGTCTCCAGCGTTTTGGTTCAGAGGAAATACCCATACTCTGTTACAACATCAAGAAAATCGCAGATCGTGCACCTGAGTTTGTTGCCAAAGTATTCGAGTTTGTCTATCGCTACGATGTCACCGAAGAACGGGAAACAACGCTGGGGAACAGCCGAATTCTGCCTCTGAGATCAAACGCCCGACAGGACTATGAATCGGCTCGTTATTCCCTCGGTGAGTTTTTCTCCCATTTTCTCGAACAACATCCCGAACAGGCTGTTGATGCTGCCGTCAACGCTTTAAATGGATACGTTGCCCGGAACCATCCTGTCGATTCCCCTGTGATGCATTTATCCATTTCCGGGAATGATATCTCTCTTAAAGCCGATCACAGCCACATCTGGGCGTACAATCCTACAGGCGAACACGCGCATGACGGAGAAGTACTGGTTAAGAAACTATTTCAGCATTTGAAAAGCGCGGCTGAACCAGACGTGTTAGTTCTCGCAGAACTTATTCGTCAAAAAGCCTCACTGGCAATCTTCTGGGCCAGGCTCTTTCTGGCGGCAAATGAACGTAATGATAGCCTGGTTGATTTTCTCTGGCCCATTGCAGCGCAGGAAGCGTTTATCCGGAACGAAGATACTCGTAAAGATGCTATCGATTTGGTCAGCAAAGGAATTGCCCGGCGTCCACTGGAGGAACGGCAAATGCTGGAGAATGCAGCATTCCAGTATAATTTCTCTGACTATATTTATCCGGAAGAAGCAAAGAAACGACTGTTATATCGCCTTTTCAACGCGATTGGATCAGAGAATCTTTCTAATGAAGCCGCTCGGGACTTTCTGAAAAACACGCAGGAGGATGATGAAATATCAGGTAATAAAAGGCTTTTCGATATTTCTCCGGTCAACATTAGTACGGGTACACCTTATGATTTTATCGAAGGTCTGGATCGAAATGAGCCAGCCAATGCCATGCTTATCAGTGCTGTTAAAACCGCGAAAACTGCACTGGGGTTAACGACAAATAATACACTCTCCTCTGAATTATCACTGGAAGATGTTTTTGGCATTCTCGAGCCGCTTCGTGAACAACTCAATGCTGTAAATATTCATACCTATGTGCGCACAACTGCGGAGGATGTTATTGTTCGGGCCTGCGCTGCGGCTGTTGAACAGAAATTATTACCACCTGCTAATGACAACCAGGTAGATGAACTGACCCCTCATTTTTTGGACTTATTGCATATGACTTCTCGCGCAATATCTCCAACTGTCAATGAAGATACCGAGGATAACTTTGCCAACAGCGTTAGCTGGGGCTCTCCTTCACCGAGGATTGATGCTGCACGAATTTTCCTGGATATAATTCCTTTACGTCCTGACCTATATGACCGACTGAAACCTGATATCGAAAGGATGCTGATTGACCCTCACCCGGCAGTTCGTCTTCAGGCATCAACACGCCTGTTAAGGTTGTGGGATATTGCTCCGGAGAGCGTATGGCATTACCTGAATGAACGCGTGGAGCAGGAAATCAATACCGGCATAATAGAGCATATGGCTGGGGATGGAATCAGACGTCTGCTATATACCGATCCGACGCGTTCTTTCTGTCTTATCCAGAAACTGCTGGGACGTTTTAGTAACGATCCTGAACGTCAGCACCGCATTCGCAAGATAGTTAGCATCGATCTGGCAATTCTTTGGGGAGTCCATGAAATCAGGGAAGCATATGATATTCTTCAATGCTGGATGGTCGATCCCGCTATTTATAGCCATGAACTTAAACAAATTTTATTTACATTAAGGGATGGATTCGTTCTTGGCTATGCCGAACAGAGTACACCGAAGGACATTGGAATCAGACGTCGGGCGTTAGATATAGCCTATAGCATTATTGATGCTGCCGGAAAAAAACTGGAAGAGTATTCACCCCGCACTGATCTGACAGAGATCGAACTGGAAGACGTAAGACGCTGTTTTGCCATTATAGACGGAGCATGTCTGCAACTTCGCTTTGTTTGTGAAGGGAAACATAATCCTGAGAAACCATTAGCAGAAGAAGAACTTAAGAGATTTCTAAACGAAACTGAACTGCACATGCGGCGCATTGGTGATTTCAGCACGCCACACACTATTTACTACCTTCTGGAACTGCTGGAAACGCTTGTTCCTGTCGATCCTGCAAAATGTTTTGATCTGATGGCCCATGCATTACGTCACGGAACAAGGTTTGGTTTCCAGAACGATCATATGGGAATGAAACAGCTGGTAAAAATGATGGGGATGTTTCTTGCCGACTATAAAATCATTTTTGAAGAAGAACACCGACGTACCTGTTTGATAGAAAGTCTGGATATTTTTATGGATGCAGGCTGGCCATCTGCCAGGCGTTTGCTTTATAGGTTGCCGGAGTTGATTCAGTGAACGAACAGGTTCGATATTATCCGGTTTAAAAATATTCAGGCCATAACACATGGCCCGATCAATAATAACCCACATTAAACGCTGATAAAATTAGTTATGCAGCATCAGACGCGATATTTTTTCCAGAAGAGATGTCTGACTGACTTCATTATAACGGGTGGTATCGTAAGTTAAAGTTCGCAACAATAATTCAGTTGCTGGTTGCGTCATCACATCAGCCTCTTTACCGTCAAATGTTGTCGCCACCAGATTATAAACTAATGTTGCCCTATCCATAGTCTGGTTGGGCTGGTTGCTTTTAGTACAAAAAAGTAATGCTTCGTTACCTCGTTTTTCAATAAAGAGTTGTTGATACTGACTGACAGCATGACTTTTAGGTTTTGGCGTTAAGTAGTAAGGCAAACATGTTTTATCCGCTGCACCAAATTTATTAATTTTATCATGATTCTCTTCTGCTACCTGAAGAGAACAACGCTCCGCAGAACCTAATAATCTCGGAATACGAACAGTATTGTATCGCTTAATCACAACCTGATTTATTGCATCAACAAGATAGAAATCATCATCACGCAATTTATCAATACAATTGATATTCATCCCTGGAACATTATTACGGAAATCGATCTCATCGGTATATATTTTCGGCTCTGCGATATTCATTATGCCATGGCTGAATACTACGGGCGTAGCAACGCCATAAAAATCATTCCCTCTTCTGTTTCCGGAAGAAGAACACCGAATTGAGACAAGAATATACTCACCATCGTTAATGCTAAAACCGGTAAGTTTCTTTCTCACCAGCACAGCTTCTTTTAGCCAGAGTTCGCTGCGGATCATTTCCAACTTAGCGACAGATACAGGATTAAGAACTTTTTTAACCACTTGGGTAACAGGATCTTTTTTATTCTGTTCTATGGCTTCAATATTACATCCCTGAAAGACTCGCTGATAATTTTTCTCAAAATCAAGGATGAAATCCACTTTTAGCCTTGAATAATAATCTAACAGATTTTTTTTACCCGCTTTTGCCTCATTCAGTGCCTGCCAGGTAGAGTTTAAAAAGGTGTCTTCACCAAGAGAAATGCTGGACCCATTTATTTTTTTAGACTGATTCAGCACCAGATAGTTAATATTTTTATCAAGATCAATAAGTTCCTGAGGTGAAATTATATCTACTGCACCTAATTCTTTTTTCAGATAGTGAATAAATCGTTGGTGCGCTTCTGGTTCTTCGCCATTATCAAGATTGTCTATAATAACTAACGGGCGCTGAAGTGTTTTGATATTGGTCGTTAAAAAGTCTAACTGACTGTGGGTTGCACAAAAAACACGTGGTGAAAAAGCGATGTCAGCCTGAGACAGTATATCACCGAGCACGCTCTGAACCAGATTTTCTGCATGATTTTTGCAGCCAGAATAAGCTTTACTGGCAAAACGCATATAGGGCATTTTCCGGTATTTTCTACCATCTACTTTCTCAAGCAACTGCAATGATTTTTTACCCTTAATCAGAATCCGACCATAATCGCTGAGTAGACCAAGCTCTTCCGCTTTAGCTCTGAAGCAGATCCCTTTCAGGGTAAAAGTGAGGTCGCCATAATCCGGGCTGTAAAAGAGGTCACTTTGCAATGCATCGACGTAATAGTTTCCTCTCTTATCTGGCTCTTCTTTTTGTACGACGGCACCCAGAAAAATTTCGCTGTTATAAGCCCCATGACTCACATCAAAATACTTTCCGGCATTATCTAAAAAATGTAGTTTCAGACGCAGTCCGAGCACAGTTTGAGCAATTTTATATTGATCAAAGCCCTTTATTTTTAACTCATTAATCCATTGATGATACGGACGGGCATCTGGTGAAAGAAACATCACTAGATAGTTGTTTGCTTTTTTTAACGTTTGATACTGAAACTCCCTGTTATTCTTCACGCCTAGTTTTAAGGATAATAAATTTTGAATTTCTCTGTGCAATTCAATAAAAAAATCATCCCATTTCATGGAGTATTCTTTTACCTTGTTGATGCAGATTACATCAATTCCCCAATCATTTGTCGAGGATAATTGCAGAAGTTTTTCCAACATTATATCTGCAGTATCATGGATATCAAAGAGCTGTGTTCGTGCATTAGGTGCATAATCTGGAGACTGAAGCTCCCATTCGACAGACATCACAACATCCGTTTCATTATGCTGTTGATTATCAGTTACATCAGTCATAATTTACTCCTAAAAGATTAAGTAAGTATTGATTTATTCTTAATTCTGATTTTATTTTTGCATCATAAGGATTTTTGCCATTATCTTTTTCATAAGATGAAATATTTTTAAAAAGGTTATAATAACAGATCCCCTTATGGTTAGAATGTTCGGCACGAATATTGAGGCTGTTTAAAGCATATCGAGTATTAAGATAAACAACGTCAACACCATCAAACTGAGTTTTTTCTGTAATGATTTTCTGCAACTCACTGACTTTCCCCAATGAGTTATTATGCATTTTTTTCGCTAATTGTCGGTTATTTCCTTGCATTCGCCAGTTTTTTACATCGATTGCAACAATCCGGTTCTTGTTAATGCAATACACATCAAATAACTCATAACAATGATTATCCAGATAGTGCGATAGCTCTTGTGGTGGAATGGGCGTAATCTTCATTTCCTGGAGCACAAGGTGTAATTGCCATTCACCAATATTGCCAACTAGAAGTGGCATCAATGAAGGAATGGGGATGTGTTGTTGTAAAGCCGTGGCATCTAATCCAAGAATCTTCGCAAAAATACGCTGTTCAGTTCCGGATGACTCTTCAGCCATGGCTTCATGATATTGGGGTAAAAAATATTCTGGTTTGTATGGATTTGCTCCAGCTGAAATATCTGTTAATCCATAACCATCTAAGGTTTTAGCCAGTATTACATTTTTCAAATCGGCAGTACGCTCCAGATAAAAATGGCTAACACAGTCGCTAAGGTAAGCATTTTTCTTAATAATTGCGTTGCGTTTAAGACGCTTTATATATGACTGAGGATCGGTAAAACTGTCCCGGTGACGTAATGCTTCATTTAACTCAATTGCATCTCGATCACCTTGTCTTGCCAGCGGCAGAATTTTATTTTTCAGTTCAGCTTCAAAGTCGCTATACATATCTATTGCTTTAGCAACTTTATTTTCAAATTCGCTACGTTGACTATCGGAAGAAAAACTGGCTTTTAATAAATCCTTTTTTGAACGTTTGAACCATAGGTGGTTATGCAGACTCAGGGAAGCAAGTAACGATTGTGCATTTGGGTGACGATCCAAATCCCGAAAAACACACAATGCATTATGATGAACACCAGAAGGTAAACGAATAATCCCATTCATTTGGGCATCGCGCCGTTCCGTACGGCCAATAGTTTGCATTGCTATTTTATGAAGCTCGACGGTATGTTCAGTATTCAGCAATTGGGCCGCATCAGAATCAACTAGATCCGTATCGAAATCACCAACCTGACGAGGCACACTTCCATGAGCATAATGCTTGAGTAAGGTAATATAATTTTCCAGCGTGTTTCGCGATGGAGTTGCATTAATCTGACTCCAGTAGCTACCGCAGACCATTGCTAATTCATCAAAGTCAATTTGCTCTGAATCTGCTCCTGCGGGTTCTGGCGGTGCCGGATAAGTGACATAATAATTAAGCCCTGTCCCGGCCCCCTGGAAATGGGAAACCATGCATATTGCTAAATTTTGGTGATCAATTTGCAGATAGTCTCTTACCGGATCTTCCCGGTTGAGTTTTGAATCAAACATGACGACACGCAATCTATGCCGCTCAGCAAAAGGGGTGATTTCAAATACACGAGGTAAATCATTCCCCCGACGTGTTTCATTGTCAAGAATGGCAACCCCACGATAGGGATTTGCACTTAACTTATTGGCACGAAGAAAATTCCCTATAATCGCAAAAAAACGGCTACTGATCCCGATACATAAAATGTGCCGACCAGTATAAGCTGCAAGTAACATACACTGTAACTGGCGATGAAATTCTCGTTTATGATAGCGATTAAACTGAACTGCTGTAGAGAATGGTTCAAGCATTTTGAGCCAGAAACGATATGCATTCCTGAACTCAGACTCCTCGTTTTGTGGTAAAAACTCTAGTTCCTGATCGTCAAATACCTCCAGTGCTACAGGACGATGAAGGTTTCTGTTGTCACGGATCGCCGACAGGGGCGAGGCAGAATCAACATCCCGCTGCCTGATGAGATAGTTCAAGTCACGGGCGTATTTATCCAGAAACGGGCGGCTGTATTGCCCATTATACGTTGCAGGAAATCCTGCTGTAGCAGACAGTAAAATAATAGTATTACGTGTATTATAAAGTACACGTAATAATGCTATTTCGGGTAACTCCTTAATTAACTCCATCCGAAATTTGAGTAATACCCACCCCCTCAGTTGTTCAGCCTCAATTCTTACCTGTTCACGTGGCGAAAGGGAAAACAATGTTTTGGGTTGAAAATAGGTAAAAAATTCATCTATCAACTGTTCTTTCTGAGGCTCACTGGAAGATAAATGATCTATATCTCCTTTAATACTTTGGGCTTTACGAATGAAAACTGATAATGGGTTATTCTGATTTGCCATCTCCTGCTGTGCCAGCAAATCGCAGACATGTTTGGGTGTTTCCAACCGGGCAGAGGCTAATAATAGAGCAGTCAGTGTCTGATACAGTTCATATAAGTTAAATTCATCTGGAATTTTTTTGTCATCTTCAGAAACATAGACTTCAGTGTATGAATGACGCCCGTGACTACGTAAATGAATACGACGAAGATCTGACTCACGGTAAAATCGCTGAATCTGATAACTGAAAATATTACCAATTAACGCGATAACCTGCTCAGCATTACGACTATCGACGACGATATCAAGCAAACTATTTCTAAAGAGTCTGGTCAGCTTCTTAAGATCGAAATCAGGTCGTAAATCACATTGTAATAAGGCTTTGTTGATCTCATCGACATAATTTTTCAGAGGGGTATACCCTGGTGCTCTTTCATCTGAAGAACATTCATCTACATATTCCAGTACACGATGTAAAATTGCCAGTAACGAAGGAAGTTGCTGATCGTCGTTCATTAATGTCTGGCAAACATTCTGCTGGAAGATACGGTAGGCTTCGTGCTCTTCATCTAGAACTAATGTGAAACGAATATCACGTTGTGCAAAAGGTGAGTCTTCGTCGGTTATCCAATATTGCTCTTTTAAGCTCTCAATTCGCTGTGGATTAGTCTGGTTAGCAATCTCGCCTAATGGATTTACTTTGAGGCTTTTTTTTTGGCCCAGAACGTGGTCCAGTTGTTGTGAACTCAGGTGATAGTCGTCTTCTTTACCGCGTTTCAGTAACAGCACACTGCCATCGAACTTTTTCGTTGTAGCCAGCAGGATACATCGGCGATACAGTGCAATCTGAAATGGGAAAAGATGTTTAACCATTTCCGTAGCCAGTGCATATCGAGGATTAGTTGCTTCCCCATCAAGTAAAACCGTCAGATCCTGATTCAAGACATTAAGCATCGCCACAGTCGCTTCCTGTAAGCGACCTGCTAAATGAAAACTATTGAGACGTAACTCATCCTCCAGACGTTTTTGTTCAAACATTGCCCCTACTTTAATCTCTGTTTCCAGACGTACTTCCAAACTATTACGCGCATCAACTTCTGCTTTCAGGCGTTGAAAAATAAGCTGAATTTCACCCGACATCAATTCGTTGGCTTGCTTGATCCAGCGACGATAACGTTCCCGGTTTGTAGGTGTTTTCCCTTCAGGAGATTTGACCCATGACGTAAAACCAAGATCTGCGATATCCCCTTGCGAAAGATAAGGTAACAATTCAATCTTCTTATCTCGGGCGCGAGCGATGAGTTGTTCCGGGATGTCAATTTGTGATTTCAAGGGTGTGATAAACACCAGATTACGATGACTATTGCCAGGGTTGATTGCTGGATTTACGCTTTCGATGTATTGAGCGAAAACGTTATAGCTTTTACCGCTCGCCGTACCATCCTGGGATTGAATAAGTAGTGGTGTATCTGCTTCGGTAAAAGCATAAAACGTACCGGCCTGTTTTCTTGCTGCAGTAATGGCTTCTTTGACACTTTGTGGTAATGGAAGATGTCGAATGTTGTGATTTAGTTCGGATTGCATGTCTTCAATTCCTTCTGGCGCAACTGCATTTTGAAAATCGGGTATGGACGTATTAACGCACCAAACACAGCGTTAGAGGGCTATGTGAAATACTCGCTGAGACGGCTTGTATTCGAAAGGTGGTACGAGCACTTATTATGCTACGCCCAATCGCAACCGTTATGGTAGTTAAGTGCGTATTTTACCTGACATTATGCAAACATCAGAAACTTAATCCCATATTTTTATATGGTTAAAAATTCATGTCTGCTGCTGATTGATTTGCTTCGAATTGGTTCATATCTCACCGCTAAGCTACGTCTGGATATGCGGGCAAATATGGTATAGATGATATGCTGGTTCGTTGTACTTGGCTTGCATGACGGAAGGAAAAGTCAGTAGTAAAAAGGTGGTCATTCTGGTGGTCTTGACAAACAGGGAATTCAGGTTTAGCTTACTTATTAGCCCGTTACTGGCAAAGGCGATCCCAGTCAGAGGAGCCAAATTCTTGTTTCTATGCGCCTCAGCATGTCTCAATAACGTTTTGGTTCAGAGAGTTAGCGTAGAAAACTGTCTCATTTCGTATTGATTTATCTCTCCGCATCGGGACAAATTGGTGGTCTAATTTGGGGTCATTTCAGTTCGATAATGGAGTGACCACCACATGCCCCTTACTGACAGCAAAATACGCAACACAAAACCGTCCACATCCCCCTTTAAGCTTACTGATGCTCATGGATTGTACTTACTTATCAATCCGGGTAGTTCACGTCTCTGGTATCTCAAATACCACTTTAACAGTAAAGAATCCCGCATTGCATTAGGCTCCGATGACTGGCATCTTCAGGATCGTTTCCTTGATCCCCGCAGGAAAGAATTCTCAGACTGGGTCGGACTGAAATTAACATCCGGGCGATGTTTCCTATGATGCAATCTGGTCGAGTTCGTTGACAGACTCCACGCTGCGCGGCCTGCCGGACATTGAAATACTCACGCCCGGTAACAGATTACAGGGTATTCGCGAAATTTATGACGTGTGTTCCATACCATTGATCTACGACGCGGATACCGGCGGCAAACCGGAGTACTTTGCAGTTTATATCAAAATGCTTGAACGGGCTGGCGTGTCAGCTGTCGTATTGAAGATAAATGTGGGCTGAAAAAGAACTCTTTGCTGGGTAATTCAGTCAGCCAGCAACAGGAATCGATTGAAACGTTTTGCGATAAAATCCGTGTGGGTCGAATCCTGCCTGCGTTAATCCTGATGTATTACTGATCTTTATTTTTTCAGGCAATACTATCGATAGCCCGAAAAAAAGGCATCTTCCGTCATCATAATATTATGGTGTGACACCTGATAGGCCCCGCGAATAAACCAGCCACTATCTGGTGCCATACACAAATAAAACGACTGTCTTCCAGAGGCAGTGCCAGGCGCGTCAACGTTCATGGTGACACAACCTCTGTCCCCCGCCCGGCAGAGCTGCTCTGGAATAATACTGACGCTGCGGTTCCCGTTCCGTAATCTGATAGTATTAATTTCATAGCGACATACGCCACTGTTAAGGCTAAGTCCGACGGTACTCAGGTCATGGAGATATTTTTTCGCTATGATGACCTCAATCCCGGAGTCCTCAAACCACACATTTATCTGCTGCGCCAGGTCATCCATCCTTTGGCAGAACGCCTGAATTTCAGCCTCAGCCGATGTATTACTGTCCGGTGCACGATTGTTATTCTGCTGCATCTTCTTAAAAAAACGCTCTCTGACTGACACAATATTTCCCTGTACGAATTGATGGTATTAACTTTTATCCCGATGGGCGAAATCACTCCAGAGCTTTCTGTTTAAGCTACGCATAACGAGCCGTGAGTTGTTCCAGATGCCTTTCGGTCAGACGTTGCAGATCCAGCGACGTTTGATCCGGTTGTGCCATCAGGCGTAGCTGCTACTCCACCGGAACCACGCTGCTGAACGTCTGCATCATGGAAAAGACCGCCGATTTAAGTTCACTCACTGTCATATACTTGCCGCGCTTTTCGCCCAGCACATTCAGTTGGTTCGCAAGGTGTTGTAGCTGCGTCACCCCCTAATGCCAGCCAGTGAGGTTTTCCGGAGGAAGCACGGTGGCACCGACTCTCCGTTGCCACCGTTCAGCCAGTGATCCAGCCTGCTCCGGCCATAATATAATCACCTGCTGAATAACCTGATTGCCATAATCAATATTCCAGTCCGGCGGAAGGCGGGCAAGTCTGGGTAGCGTTCAGAGAATGTTGTCATGATGGTGGATTCGGTCAGAGGGAGAGAAGCTAGATTGCCGCGCGGGCGTCCAGGTAATGCTGCTGTTTCATGTGCCGGATTAAGATTTTACCCTCCGGCATAAACTCCGTGCCGTAGCGCACCAGCCCGACGCCTTTCAGCTCCGCGTCAATGGCGTAGCGCAGTTCGCCCGGCTGCGTTTGTTCCAGCAATACCACCGTCAGGCGTTGCAGGCGCGGCTCGTATTTCAGCAGCACAGTGGAGAGCTTCTCCATCAGTTCATGGGCTGTTCCCGGCATCCCCTGGAGGATTTTTGTCATATCCGGCAGACCGTAGTCCGGCAGGTGCGCCAGCGTACCTGCGCGGCAGTTAAGGATGCGCTGCATATTGTCCAGCACCGACAGGATGACCTGGTTTTCCTCACTGACCTGATGCAAATCGAGACCACCGGCAAAGTTGCCAAAGAAGGTTTCATACAGTGAGGGGGCGTTATGGCGTCCAGGCATACTCAGTCGTCCTTCAGGGGGTGCAGGGTCAGGCGGTTATGCCCGGCTTCGATGACGCGCGGGTTGTCCGGGTCGAGGTCATCGCGGGCGAGTACCAGCTTCCAGTCGTTCTTCGTCATATCCGGCTGACGGAACAGCCCTACCACCGCGACAAACTGCGCCTTTTCATCCAGCGGCATATCCAGACTGGCATCATCCCCCGGTTTAACAACCAGACTTCGGCTGGCAAGGATTTCCGTTCCCGGCGTATCATCGTCCTGCGTCAGCAGTTGCTGATAGACCGTTTTATCAAAGCTCTTACGGTCCTCAAGCTGGTAGACGCGCACCATCAGCGGCTCCGACAGTGAGGTATTTTCCTGCCCGTCGGTGTTCAGCGCCTGGCGGGCGGTAACGTCCAGATGCAGGGTCTTCACCTGTTTGTAAAAAATGGATTTCATGGCCGATGATGTGCCGTCGCTGACGCTCTGCGTCAGGCCACAGCCGGTCAGCAGCGCTGGCAGGAGCAGCAAAGGAAGTCGTTTAATCAACAGAGTACGCAACACGTCGGTTTCCTTGTGGTGTGACGGCAGGCGACATACCGCAGTAGCCCCCGGCCTCAATGGTGAATGTCGCAGGCAGGTCCGGCGGCACCTCATCGCCCTCCATGCCCAGCACCCCGGTCATACCGAGGATAAAGGGGGTTTCGCCCAGTACCGGGGCCGGTAACAACGGCGTCGGCACGGTAAGCTGAATACGCGCTTTATAGCGCCAGCCGAGATACACTCGCAGCAGCACCAGAAAGTCTGCATAAATCAGCCCTTCCGGCAGCCAGCCCTGCGCCTCAGCGTGGTCTTCGGTATACAGGCCAATCAGCAACTGGCTGCTGACCTCGGTGGTTTCATCGCCCAGCACCTGGTAGCCGTCGAGCAGAAAATCCTCGTCGCCGTAAAAACCCAGCGGCTTATCGATGTAAACCGTGCGCGGACAGTGCGGCGTCACCGTCGTCTGTGTATGGGGTGCCAGCAGCCGCACCAGCGCCTGAATCCCTTCTTCAGTACGGGCGGGCAGGCGCATCACGCTGAGCAGAGCAAGAAAGCGCGACAGCGGCGCGGTAATATGCCGCTCAGTACCGGGAATGCCCAGTCCGATAAGTCCCAGCAGACTCTGCGAGGTGTTGTCCCTGCCGCCAGGTTCAAACGTCGCCGGGTACGAATATTTGCGCCAGATGCGGTAAAACTGCGTCAGGATGCGGTGGTTAAAGATATCGAGAAACCCTTCCTGCGCTTCATGCCCCTCGCGCTGCTGGGCGATATCATCCAGCCAGGCAGTCGGCAGTGGCGAATCAACGCCGTACAGTCCATTGAAGGTGGTGCGCACCGTCGGCGGCGCATCCGGGTTCTCTTCGTTGTACTCCACCGCCTTCAGTTCACTGACCGGAAAGCCCATGCCCGGATGTGGACGAAAGCGTACCGGGTCATCCGCCAGATTAATCGTGCTGCCGAGCGGCGGTGCATCCGGGCGGTCTTTTTCCAGTAGCTGACAGAAACGGTAAAAATTGATGCGGTGGATATCCCGCTCAAGCCGTGGGCTCAGCCGGGAATACGGCGGTTGTGGTTCTCCTGCCATTCGAGACGCTCTCCGGTAGACTGAATAATGACAATCAGGCGGTTAAACAGGTGGATATCGGTATACAGCGCAAAGAAGCGGTTGAGCATTTCGCCAAACATACTGATATCGCCGTGACCGGCAAAGCCGTTGTCATCGAGAGTCACCTCTATCTGCACGCCGCGCAGAAAGTGTCCCTGCACAAAACGTTCTGTTTCGCTGTGTTTCACATCGACAATCGCCGCCAGACGACGGATGTTCATCTCACTGCCCGTCCAGTTATACAAAGACAGCGCCCCGCGCAGCACCTCGGCGTTATCCATCATCCACAGAAAGCTGCTGCCAAGGTGGCTCAGCACCCGCCAGTGAAAGCGGTCCTGGTCCGGCGGATAGCAGGGCAGCGTCGGCGCGCAGAGATTACGCACCTGAATACGTGAGGCCGTGGACTTCACCACCGTATCCAGCAGTGTACTCTGCAGCGCCCGGCGCGGGAGCTGGCCGTTGGTGCCGGTCAGGCTGAGCGACAGCTTTTCATCGTCCGGCACGGTATGGTTATCGAACGCCTCACCACCAAGAATCAGCCAGGTGTCGTGCAGCCCGGACGGGCCGCGTTTTACGCGGGTGTGGTAGTAATATTCCGGTGCGTCAACGCGCATCATCCCGCCCTTATGGCGGAAGCTGGTGAACGGCACATACACCTGATGACCGGAATGGCGCGACGAGGTGACCGAATCGACAGAATAAATTTCGGTATGCCCGTCCTGAACACGCATCGGGCGTAACAGGTACTCGGTCTGTAACGAGTCCAGATGCAGCGGGTCAGATTCGAGTGAAAACAGATTAATCACCGGCGCGCAGTGCAGTCGCAGATGTTTCTCCGAGAAGGTAAACTCATGCTGCCACTGCGTATCCAGCACCACATCAATTTCAAACCAGAGCATCTCTTCCGGAAAGTTCACGCTTTCCAGACCGCGCAGCGCCACCGACATAAATTTCTCGCGGAAGGTGAAGTACTCCAGCAACAGCTGATAGCCGCTGAAGCTGCCGCTTTCCGGCAACAGCGCTTCCTCCCGACTGAAACCGCAGACGGTAAAACGGGCGTCCAGCGCCCTGCGGTCAGTATCACCGGGGAAGCGAATACCCGTTTTTGCCACATTCAGGGTTAGTGCCTCGTGCAGCGCGCAGGCCAGCGGCGCATCGGCATTGAGGTACAGCGGGATGCGGCTTAAATCGATGTTGCTCCAGTCCGCCAGTTGCCCACACTCAAAACGCAGTGTGATAACAGAACGCCCGTCCGGTTCAGTACCGATACCCGCGCGGGAGAGCGATAATGGCAGCAGGGTCAGCGGCTGCGTGGTGGTATAACGGCAGCGGGTCTGTTTTTCACCAACAGGGCGCGAACGCACCTCAAAGCCCTTCGCCACCGCCACCGGCTCTTTCATCTCCCGCCAGTCGGCGGAAAACTCGACGATGGATAGCGACGGAATGGTGCGCAGGTAGTGCGGCCAGAGCATACTCACCAGCCCGCCGGTCAGTTCCGGCAGGTCATCGTCAAGTTTTTCCCGCAGGCGGCCCATCAGGAAGGCAAAGCCTTCGAACAGGCGCTCCACATACGGGTCGCGGGCGCCAGCTTTGTCGAGGTTTAAACTTGCCGCCCGGTCAGGATGGGCACGGGCAAATTCCTCGCCGGCTTCGCGCAGGTAGCGCATTTCAGCGTCAAAATAACGCAGGGTTAAGTCGTCCATTGAATATCTCAGATATCAGAGCATGAAAAAAAGTATCAGTTGCACAGTACGGCTGCTCTTGAGGGGGCGATAGTGATAAGTCCGGCCAGTAGTGATTCCATTTCCTCACTGCGTTCGGCCTTCATCCGCAACAGTTTCAGGCGTCTCGCCTTCACCTCAAACAGCAGTCCCGGCTCCCATTGCGTCAGGGTCAGGGTTGCCAAATACGTATCCAGTTCGCCCGGCAGATACAGGGCCAGTTCGTTTTTGCCAGTCTGTTCGGCAATACGCACCATCAGTAATCGCAGTAACCAGCGGCTTCGCGACGTGGTGATGCCGGGACGGCTCTGCAGCCAGGCCAACGCCGCGTCAGGACCTTCACTGTCGGCAAGCGCAAGCGCTTCCGGCTCCAGTTGCAAGATATCGTCGTCACCTGATGTTGTGGTGGAGTTGGTGGTGTGGTTGTCCTGCCAGCCCGCAGGATTATCCAGTACCTGCTGCTGTATCCAGTTCGGCGTCACCTCGTCAGCGAACGGCGTGCAGTCGTTAAAGGCCGGCGTCTCCAGTCCCGTCAGACGCGAGAGCAGCCCTTTCAGGTCAGCCTGAATAATGGCAGCATCTGCATCACGCCCGGATTTCGGCAACCGACTTTCCAGCGCAGCGTACAGGATGCCAAGTTGCGGGCACTCTTCTGTTTTCGTTTGTTCTGCGACCTGCCGGGTCAGCCACGGTGAGTCCGGGTCCGTCTTTCTGAACGTATCCGCACTTCTGAACACATCGGGACACTGGCGGCTGTATTCAGCCAGAACCCACTGTGCCGGATGGAATGTCGCCATTGTCATCATCCCCGTCAGTTGCGCTGAACGCCCCGGCAACGCTGTCTGCTGCGGACGCATTCACACTGAATATTTGTGCCGGAAGGCTGAAGTTACGCAGCTTCAGCAGTGAGAGCGGGCCATCACCCAGCTCTGTACGCAGCAGCCACTGGAGTTGCCGGTTGTCCGGCGCGGTCACGGTCAGCCGGTACAGGCCGTCGTTTTCCTTCTGTCGCTTCATCGTCTCCAGCAGCCGGATAGCGCCCCACGAGCCACTGTCGTTGGCAAACAATCGCGCGCCTGCCGCTGTTGAGGTCCAGGTCAGCATCGCGCCGGGCTTGTTCATCACCCCCGGCCAGCGGAAGCTCTGCCAGTCGGCAAGTTGGTTGAAATAATGCAGCGTCTGGCCGTCTATGGTCAGTTGCGTTTCAACAATCTCCGGCATTGCCACCCCCTGTATCTCAAAACTGATACCCTGGCTGCCGTCGGTAAACAGAATATCGGAGAGTTCGCTCAGATGATTAATCGCTTTCAGAAATGCCGGGCTGAATGCCAGTCCCTGGCTGTTCGTACTGTCCGCCACCCAGGTACTGCCCTCCCGATGCAGCACGCCACCCAACTGACTGGTCAGGAAACGGTCGATACGCCCGCTGTCACGACGAATAAACGCCGCCAGCATCGGCAGCGAGGCATCACTCTTTCCGGCTGCAAACGGGTAACGCCCGTCAAAGGCCGAGTGCCAGTTAGCGACAACCGAGCGCTGCCACGCGTCGTTGAGGCTGGCCGCCGACGGCTGTAACACCGTCTCCCATGCCTGGGTCAGCGGCTGAACAAACATCGTCTGCCCGAAACCGCTCCACTCTTCGCCGAGGCTTGCCGCCACCAGGCTGCCGTATTCACGGGTGTCGGTCAGGTCCACGCTTTTACCCTGGAAGACCGTCTGCGCCAGCTGCTGCATCATCGCCTGCGGGTCAGGGGCACTCGCCACCTGCTGGAGTCTGAGGCGCACGCGGGTCAGCCGTGTCAGGTATGTCTGCAGACTGAGCGTACTGTCTGCTGCCATCACGTTCTGCGCGCTGTTTTTCCCCATCAGCGCCAGCAGGGGGCCGAAAGTACCGTCCAGCGGGCTGACCGGCCCGGCGGCCTGCTGGTCAATCACCGGCTTCTCGTCCTGACCCAGCAGATTTTTCGCTGATTTCACCAGCGAATCAGATATCGCTTCTTTCTGCTGTCCGGTCTGCCCCTGGTACGCAAGGGTGTTCATCAGGGCAATCAGCGGCGACTGGCGGACATCGCCAGCCAGGGTCAACTGGTCGGTGACATCGGCGATATTGTGCGCCGGATTCAGCCGGATACTGTTGAGAAAGCCCAGCCACGCCCCGGCGAAATCAGTAAAGTAGCGGTCCGTCAGCCGCTGTTTAAGCGCTTCCGGGGACACATCGCCGGAGAGGGTTTTACGGTTGTCGCTCAGCACCCAGTCGATTTCATCGCGCCGTGAGGCCACGGCTTTATCAATCGCGTCCTGGATACCGCCCTCCCACGCCTGGCGGGTGAACATGCCCGGTACCGACTCCTGCGTGCTGAACAGACGGCTGGCGTCGGTCTGCGGGGTCATATCCTCAAGGGTCATGTCAGCATAGTTGCGCCGGACAGACGTCAGCATGTTCTCGTACAGGGTACTTTCGGCATTACGCTGGCCGATTTGTTCGAGTAACACCTGACGTACCTGGTTTACCAGCGCGGTATCGGGCGTGATTTTCCAGGCTGGCTGCGACGGCAGATTCTGCATGTAAAAACCCCATAAATCCGGCGCAATACTCTGCCACAGTGCCGTGGACATCCCCGGACGGGAGGGTTCGGTTGTTTTCATCACCTGAGCGTAAAACACCGGGTCGGCTTTGTCCGGCCGCACCATCATCAGGTACGCCTTCAACTGGTCGTAACCCGCTTTTGCCAGCGTCGTCCGTTGCGGGCTGCGCGGCGGCAGATTTGCCAGCACGCTAAGCTTTTGCGTCAGCACCTGCACTGTCGCATCACGTATCAGGCGGTTGTTCGCCTGTGTGTACCAGGGCATCAGTGCGGCAGCAAGCTGCACATTGTGGTCGAGACCGAAACTCTGGTACCAGGGCGCACCGTGTTCACTCTGAATCTGTAAACGTCCGATATCGTTACGCAGTAACTGTAACGCCATCAGTTGTTCATCATTAACAGCCGGGTGCTGCACCAGTTGCCGCGCCCGCTCCGTGGCGCTCACAATATGCTGGCGGTTGACCATAAAGGAGAGCAGACTGCCGGTGCCCCACAGGGCAATCAGCGCCAGCAGGATGACGCCGAGAGTGCGCTGCCACGGCATCCCCACCCGCACACCGCGCGCACGAATACAGTCTGCCGTCACGCCCTGCCACACCGCCGGGGCGGGCCAGCGATGGGGATGAAGATTTTCATCCGTCACCGGTTCTGCTGTCAGCGGCGGGCTGAACATCAGGCCGCGCAGCGGAACACGCTTCAGGTGCTCCGTCAGCCACGGCGTCAGCAGCGTGCGCCAGCGGGCAATGCCTTTCTCCTCAAGAGAGCGCCCGAAACGCAGCAGATAATCATGGGCCGGGTCAGCGTACATCTGCTGCATGCCCTGCTCACGCAGGGACGGCAGAATAGCGCGGAGTTGTCGCTCCACTGCATCCGGCGTGGCCCGCGCCGGGAACAGCGCCCCCACGGTCTGCGTAATACGCGTATCCTGCGACCAGTCACTGTCATGCACCTGCCACAGGTACACAGGAGGCTGCCAGTGCAGCACCTCCCCGACCTGCTCCAGAGTACGCAGGTGATTATCCAGCATACCGGAGGTTACCTGCGTCTCGCCCAGCGCCAGCACGATGCCGTCCAGAGGACGACTGCGGCGCAGTTTACGCAGGGCGGTCAGGCGTTCGGTATCCACCACAGATGACAAATTTCCGCCGTAAATCAGCACGGTACTGCTGCCCTCCAGCCACTGTTTCTCCGCAAGACCGGCAGCGATGGCGGCGATTTGCGCAGGTTCACCACAAACCAGTAGGAGGCGGACTTTACTGCGCCAGAAGCGGTTATAGCGACGGCGGAGATGGGCTTTCAAATACCGAATGCTGGCAACAGTAGAGGATTCTGCCTCAGCCTGATTCTGTATTGAATTGGTTCTATTCCCAGATATGAGAAATTTAGCCTGGCGGTAAGATTTTTTACCAAACAAATATGTCGTAATAAAAAAAACTATAATAAAAAGTAGCAATCCACCAGTCAGTGCCAGAGCCAATATAAATAGCCTTTCCAACCAGATAGAGTCTGAAGGAATCCCCAGTATAGTAGGTTCACTCCTGAGTATCAGACATGCTGCAATCCCCAAGCATAAAAGAATAAACAAGATAAACCACAACTGAAATGTTGTGTTTTTTATTCCCTGTAAAATACGTTTCACCTTTTCTCCCGACATAAAATAACTGGATAGAGAAATATCAGCAATGACTTACAACTTAAATGGCATGAGGAAATAATTTCGTAGCTACAGCTGTATTTGAGGCCTAACGACCAACGACCACAATAAATCATCGTGCTCAGACATACTGGCAATCAGTTGCGGTGAGGGATATCTATGATTTCCAGAAGCCAGAGCAATAGCAAGCCACGGAGATACACTCCCCGTAAAACCGCTCTTCATATCAATATCGATCAATTTCGCCTTTGTATCGTTCAATGGTAAACCGATATTATTAGCAACCTGCGTTTTCTCTTCATTTTTCGCCCCCATCCCTGACAACCATAGATACTCGATAGTTTCGAGATTGCTCTTTCCCCATAACAATGACTGCATCACTGATGCATTTAGTCCTGCATAAGTTGTTTTTTCCGGCCTGTGAATATGAGCTATATAATTTTTCAGTTGTGAATCGTCTTGTGTAGAGTGTAAAAGTAATGCTACTGCGGCTTCCCCTTCCCCATTATGTAATTTTGTTCTTAAATTTATTGATAAAACCAATAGATAATCCATGGTTCGAGGATTGTCCAGCCAATTATCAATATCGGCCAACCCAAATTGAGATGAAAACAAAATTTGTGCATACCCAGGCACAAGTAATTTAACTTCCTTCTTAATATCTGAAATAGTAACTGGCGCCAATGTAATATCACTATCGATCTGTAAAACCACAGTCAACCGCTTTGAAGCCTTACATTTCATTAACGCTGTCTGTAACGTTACGTCCTCAAGAAGTAACGTTAGCTCCCTGACTATTCTGATTAATAGAGGCAACCTGGCATCGCCAAATCTGGATTGATAGCTCACTATTTGCGTGACTTCATCCACCACTGTGGGTAACTCAACTCCCCTGGGTATTATAAACTGATCCGTCATGACACCAGACGTTACAACATGCGGCAAATGCGTACATACAGCTTCCAATGTCAGATAACGCTGCCCGCGCTGAATTTCATTCTCAATATCTTTTTCACGTTCATGATTCCAGCCATCAGTGAGCCATACGGATGTCAAATAGCTTAACCAGCGAATACCAAATATAAACAACCATATTATAAATGGTAAGCTAATAAAACAATTCCAGAATAATACGCCTCGCACTGTGCTATGTGAAGGCCACATCAATGAGGTAAAAAGCCCACCACAAACAATAAAAACGAGCAAAATAACCGACCATCGTTTTACGGATGGAGGTAATCTCCGCTTAGTTGCGGGAGGAATCACAGAAAGATCGACAGGCATTATTTACTCGTTGTAGCACAGCTTAGTGAGGAAATTAATGTGCAACCACAAGTACATTTATAATTATGAAACGCAACGGGTACACCATTATCTTTCATCGTAGGGTGGCCTTCCGCAATATATGATGGACTATGCCCTTCTATGGGACAACTGACCGAGTCACCTAAACGCGCCACACCCACCCCCTGAAATTTCATAGTCCCGGAACCGGACAGAACCTGCCCACCGTGCGTTGTTTTATCGCCAATACGAACGATGCCTTTCATTTCTTCACCTCCATCATGGCGCGTTTTTTATCCACCATGCTGTGCGACTTGTCCATTCCCAGCATCCAGCGCCAGAGCGAGCGGGGGTTGTGCACGGCGCTGATATCCCAGGGATCGTCCGGCGCAATCACACATCTGGCCTGCACCTCCTCACTCCAGCGCGGGAGCCGGCAGGTGTACATCGCAAAGACCCGGAACGGCCAGGCCGTCAGGTACAGCGCCATCAGAAAGGGCACCACGAAAAACGGTGCGCCGTAGGTGGCGCTGAACATCAGATACCAGTAGCCAAAGAATATTCCTTCCCGACGCCCTTCCACCGGCGGCATCAGTTTCAGCACGCTGGCGACCGCTTCCGGCCCTTCTTCCATATAACGGCGCACAAATTCCCAGTTGCGGTACAGGTCTTCACGCCGCGGCGCGGAAACCGACAGCGTGAACGTTTTCAGCACCGTTTTGCGATCTTCAGCCAGCACGTGTCCGCGAATATCATAATTCTTCCGCTTCATTACTTTATAGGTTACACAATCGCCGGTGGTGAAAAAGATGTCGTCCCAGGGGGCGCTGTAAACCTCTCTATCTACGCTGAATACATGCACCAGCCTGTTTTTCCGGTCAAACCTGACCGGATAATGCGTCCAGCGAAAACATTCAACCCTCATCATAAATGAACAGAACCATGCCAGAAGAAACGAAATAATTACTGCGCCAATGCCAAATCCCCAGAAGAAAAAATCTCTCTGATGCCCGGATAAGTACTCATGTATCATTGTTGATATAAAATCATATACACCCCAGGTAAAAAGAAGAAACAGAGCCAGGGAGGGAACAGTTAAAAAACCTTTTATCGCATACCACTTATCCACCACCTCCATATAACCCGAGCTAAGATGAATCACCGCCGCATCATCCATGACCTTCCTGCCACCCAGGTCTAATTTTTCATTCTGATGTAATTGATTAGCCAGTTCATCTTCAGTCAGTACAGGTGTAGCCCTGTACTTGTATTTGATCATTAACCCATCATAATCCATTTATTATCCCACCTGCATAATGTCTTTCAGACTCTGCATTTCAATCTGAAGCGTCTGAGACTTTTGTCACAGACATTATGGCCCGTTTTTTATCCACCATGCTGTGTGACTTGTCCATTCCCAGCATCCAGCGCCAGAGCGAGCGGGGGTTCTGTGCGGCGCTGATATCCCAGGGATCGTCCGGCGCAATCACACATCTGGCCTGCACCTCCTCACTCCAGCGCGGGATCCGGCAGGTGTACATCGCAAAGACCCGGAACGGCCAGGCCGTCAGGTACAGTGCCATCAGAAAGGGCACCACGAAAAACGGCGCGCCGTAGGTGGCGCTGAACATCAGATACCAGTAGCCAAAGAATATTCCTTCCCGACGCCCCTCCACTGGCGGCATCAGTTTCAGCACGCTGGCGACCGCTTCCGGTCCCTCTTCCATATAACGACGCACAAATTCCCAGTTGCGGTACAGGTCTTCACGCCGCGAAGCGGAAACCGACAGCGTGAACGTTTTCAGCACCGTTTTGCGATCTTCCGCCAGCACGTGTCCGCGAATATCGTAATACTTCCGCTTCGTTAATTTATGGGTCACGCAATCACCGGTAGTGAAAAAGATGTCGTCCCAGGGGGCACTGTAAACCTCCCCGTCCACGCTGAATACATGCACCAGCCTGTTTTTCCGGTCAAACCTGACCGGATAATGCGTCCAGCGAAAACATTCAACTCTGAGCATAAAATAACAGAGCAAAGAGGCCAGAATTGACACAAAAAGAGCAATAAAACCGATGGTATAAAACCATCCATCATAATCCTGCTGCAAAAAGAAATGAACAAACATATTATAGGGTATATAAATTACACCCATGGCAAAAAGCACAAGTAATGCCAGTGATGGTACGGTTAAAAAACCTTTTATCGCATACCACTTATCCACCACCTCCATATAATCCGAGCTAAGATGAATCACCGCCGCATCATCCATGACGTTCTTGTCACCCAAGTCTACTTTTTCATTCTGACGTAATTGATTACTTATTTCATCATCTGTTAACTCTATATCAGGAAATCTGTTTTTGTCATATTTGAACATCAGACCATCATAATCCATATCTTATCCCACCTGCATAATGTCTTTTAGACTCTGCATTTCAATCTGAAGGGTCTGATGAGGCTCAGGGGGAAGTCCCTCCGGTGTTACTCCCCACATTGTTTTCTCCAGCCACTGCTGCAATTCATTGGTCTGTTTCCAGGAAATATAAAATGCTGCAATCAGAAGCACCGCCACCATTATCCATCCCAGAGTAAGACCAATAACTTCAGCACTTGCTCCAACAGTAATCAATGTCCGACTTCCTACACGCCAGCCTATTCTTCCCAGAACTCTTCCCAACCACTTCCAGTTAATAAACGGTGCAAAAGCCAAATAAGTTCCAGACACCGCCGACGCCCCATAGGAAAAAGCCAACCCTTTACGCTTACTATTCCATTCTTCTTGAAAATGAACAGCATCATAATAAGCCGCCACCAGCCCCCCTGCAGCCCCCAGGAAACGCCCAGATGCAGCAAACCATTTTGCAATTTTTTCCGCCGCTGAGCCGGGAAACGCGGCCCCCAGTTTATTAAAACGAATTATTGCCGACTCTATCGTTCCGGCTGTTGTTCCCGTTAATGACAGTGTTCCTGCCCAGAAGCGATTTCTGGCTTCCTGCTGACTTGCGGTTACAGGCTTATGGCTAAAATCCATATTTACCCATAGCGATGCTGTTTGCAATGCCATTGAGACCACCCCAAGCGCCAAAGGAACGCTTTGTTTGATTGAACTGAATCCCGCGTTGATATGGTTCTGCCAGCGAGCAAATAATAGCCTGTCAACGTCAGCTTCAGTGCGTAAGGATTCATTCAGGTGATACACACGTTGACTTTCAGGTAGTGCAGCCAGTTCATTAAACGTATCCATATCAACGGAGGCGATATAATGACGCTCACCGTTCCCAGAAAGAGGCATTCCATCAATGCCAAGCCGACGGACTTCCCATCTGACGTACATACGCAGAACATCTTCTGTACTGTCTCCGGCAATCCCGGCATTTCGGCCCAGCACTCTGACAACGTCTTCAATAAAATCAGCTTCACTCCCTATACGGGATACAGGAATAAATGCGCGTCGATCAGTGACCGCCATCATGCCAAATAATTGATAACATAACTGACTTTTTGCCGCTGTCTGCAAAATTTGTGAGAGGCAGCCAATGATGCTCCCCAAAAAGGTACCAAGATAACCTGCGGCGGCCTCCTGCATCTTGCCAAATGTATCTTTAAAAGCATCCGCAAACCCATTCCAGGGCTGGGCCCACAAACTACTATTATCCTGAACCAACGCCCCCAGATGCTCTGACAGTTTATCCTGATTAAACACCAGCGCGCGCATCAAAATATTATTGTAATCATTAGACTTCATTTTCAACTGCTCGGTGAAATAGCGCAGTGTCAATGCTTTATCTTGCATACCAACAATACAATAACCTACTGTCTGTATATAATCGAATCCGCTCTGAATATCGGCCACGTCAAAATTGCACTTAAAGTAGCCAGTCGCCACTTCACTTTTGAACCAATCCAGGTACATCTCGGTTGTCGGAACGACGACTAATTTATCGTAGGAATTTACCTCTTCATTAAATTGCTTAATAAATTGTTTAAGCTGTTTTTCATCATAATGCGCCGCATAGGTCTGCCATTCTTTCTCAACCTTACTGTTCAGGGTGGCATCTAAGTCATCATTGCGCTGTTTTGCAAGTTCCGGGGAAGGCAATATATCCAGACCTTCACGTGTTTTTGTTCCGAGTTTCTCACTCATGGAGGTGAACTCTGTGTCTGCAATCATGTCCCGTGCCATTTGACGGGTCATCGACTCCTTTAAGCCAATCAGTGTGGAAGCTAAAGAATATTTCCAGACATATTTCTCATTGCCATAAAGGTCCCGGGTAGTTTGATATGACAGTAGTGATGAAATCTCCTGCATTATTGCAACTGGATCCTGAAGCACTAAAATTGCCCCTTTACCCGGCATTAATTTCTCAGCGGACTGAATCAAATTAGTCGCGCCAAGTGGGAAGGGTTGAAAATATGACGCCGAGTAGTCCTTAATTTCGGCATAAGCTGACATTGTGCTATACTCGGCAACAACATCAGTTAACTGGGAAAGAGCTAATAGCTTTTCCCCTGAACCACTATTTAGCCATCCATCCATATCAAATCTTTGCATCATTTTTTGACGGACAGCAGGATCTTCATATTTTGTCCTTACCGCAGGCGTCCACTTGTTTTGCGACCAGCCAAACCAAAATACGCCATTTTTCATTGGCGGCGGCATTACAGGTAACGTAATTAATGAAGCTCTTGCCAGCTCCTCTGGCTTAGTAATACATGGCTTCATTTCACCACTTAACAATCTTGGTGGCACATCACCACATCCAGGCAAAGGATAATAATAACCTTCATCCGTCACATAATAATCTTGCCACCGATTAATCATTTCATCATAGACATGAAGGTAACCTTCTCTCAATAAACGCCCTGTATATGCAGAACGACCACGAGGAGCGATGGAAGGTGAGATATTTTCAGGTAAATGTGGAATATTATCATGACTATCTGCAATACCTGGCCGTACAGGTAGAATTGGTAACCCATAACGACTACAAAAACCACACCCCTGATTATTTTCACTCATAATTATTTTCCTTTTATCTTTCCTGCTGAAACAGAAGTTTCTGCCATTCAGCATCACTCAGACTTTTAATCTTCCGGAAAAAAAAGCCAGGCGTTTTTTCTGCATATCTTAACCATTCCTGGATTATCGGAATGTGCAAAAAATCGGGCTTGCGGGTTAAACTACTACAGGCAAAGGCAATAAGGTCATTGTCATGTGTAAGACCCAGACTCAGCCCCTGACTCACCAATTTTTCAATACGCTGACTACAATTTCGACGCTCTGCAATATCAGTAATAAATGGAATCTCCATCAATACTCGATTTATTAACCCTATATTTTTTAAGCGTTCAGCAGAAAAAACTGCTTCATATTCAATGGATGTGTGAGTTACTTCTGAAGGATGACATACCAGAGTATGCCATTGACCTTCAATCCAAAGCGTCCAGTGTGATACCTGTCGGACAGGAATAAGCTCCATTAATTGTCTGCATGTAAACATCCAGGAAAGATGGAACAACACACGAGGGTCGTAATATCGAAGAATATGACGCCGGTGATGCTCATCAGTAAAATGCATTGCTTTGATAAGCAAACTACGTATTTCAGAGACCGTGCGATCGCTTTTGATTAGTAAAGTGCATAACGGAGGTATTTCAGGGGATTGTTCCTGCCTCAGTTCTGTCATAAGCATATTCCAGTCACCAGCATTCAATTCTTTCAATGCCAGTAACCAGGGATAAAGATGTGCCTGAGGTTTCAGCATGGGTGAAACCATTTTCAGCACCGGCCATGATTTATCAATATCTGGATGCTGAACTCTGTCAATAATCGCAAAATCATGCTGACTTAATGGCAGTGCGTCTCTTAAAAAGTCATTTTTCATACCAATCCCTTTTAGCTTAACGGTACTGTCGCATCACCATGGTTTGAGGCCTCCGTTACGGCATTTTCACATGCCGTAAACTCAGGGAATGGTGCCTGTTGGGTCGCTGGCCCTGCATAATCAAAGTCAGCACTCTTGACATAAAAATGCCCACCAGTTCCATTTTCAATTTTGTCTGGCGAAATCGTCACGTAGGAGCCACCACACTGAAGAGTGATCTTTTTCTGTGCGGAGATAATGATTTCATCCTGCGTGCTGGTGATGGTGATACCCTTCATCGCCGTCATTTCCATCGCGTCGGTCTGCGCCTGAATGGTCACTCTTCCTGCCGCAGCGACCAGTTTCATACCCATTTCATGAACAAATGCCACCAGGCCGCGTTTTGCTGCAAGCACCATTCGTCGCAAGGAGGATACTTCTGTATTGCCTCCCGCCGTCATTATCTGGCTACCATTAGCACTGAACTGAATATGCTGAGGAGTGGAAAGCGCAATTCCGCCAGGCGCTCCTGCAACGATTACAGGTTGCTTAAGGGTATCGATATTTTGTTGCAGAAAATTCTGCTGGGTACTGTTATCCAGTGGGTCAAGCTGCGCCGTTTGTAACAACCCCGACAGCGACTCTGCAAGTGACAACGCATCGGAGAGTTGTTGCTTAATCTCATCCATACTCAGTTGCTGACCAGCCACTTTAGGCTGGGCTTGCGCTGTCACCAGGAGCCCTTTTCCACCACGAACAGCCACCCAGTCATCGGTGCGCAACTCCGCCCCCTCACCGCGCTGTTTCTTCTCGCTGTCCACCAGATGGCCGAGGTTCAGCTGGCTCTTGCCGCCGTACTCCGTACTGACCTTGATATGCTCCTTCCCGCGCGTGTCATCGAGGCGGATTTTGTTGTTCGCCGGAGTTCTCAGCACGTTACGTTTGTAGTTGTAAATCGTAACGTGGTCGCCGTGCGCCGAATCGTGCAGCACACCCGCGATATACGGACGGTCCGGGTCACCCTGCTCAAAGGCTATCGCCACCTCGGTGCCCGCCAGCAGCGGCAGGTGCAGGCCGTAGGTGTCCCCGGCGTAGGGACGGGACTGGCGCACCCACAGGCTCTCCTCGCCCGGCTGCCAGTGGTCGCGGTCAAACAGCAAATTGACTTTATAGCGCCCGTCGCGGTCGATATGGCCGTAGATATCGTTGGTTTTAGTACTGGTCACTCTGGCCGGAAGCGTACCGGCCATTTTCGGTTTGTCGCCCGGTTCCGGGCGGAAGCAGTAATCTTCCGAATACGGAATCGCGTGAAAAGTCACTTCAAAGCTGCGGTCACGGCGGGCGCGGCTGTGGATTTTCGTGATGACCACGCCCTGACGGAAGGTGTCAGTGACCTCCTCGCCGCCCGTCACCTTCAGCTCCTGGCCAGGCGCCAGCGTTGCACAGTTGGTTTCGCCATTCAGCTGCGTCTGGCGGTTCAGATAGCGCTCATGACGAATACGGGCGTAAAACGCCCCGCTCTCCGGCTCCGGGTCGCGCTGGTCGCTGTTCCCCGGCGTCAGGTAGTTGTCCGCCCAGTGATATGCCTCGCCATAGGCGGTGCTGTCGCCCCGGCTGACATCGACGCTGAGGTTCATGTCTTCCGGCGCATTACGGTAGTTATAGTCGCGGGTAAACACCGACTGCTCCACCACGTTATGATGGCTCTCCAGCGCCCACACCGATTCCCTGCCGCTGTCATGCTGACCGGAGGGCGGCACTGACGGCAGAGACGTCCCTTGTTCGAAATAACGCTGGTCGTCGTAAAATTCCACCACATCGATATTCAGCCGGGTGTCGGCGGTGATTTTGTACCAGATACCCACCTCCGCCAGCAGGCGGGAGATAAAGGTCAGGTCGTCCTCGCCGTACTGCATCACCTGCTCGCGGCGCGGATACTCGTTTGCCAGGGTGAAGACAAAATCCTCGCCGCGCATATCGTGACGGGTTCGGAGGATGTGCTCGACAATATCCGGCACCGACATATCCTGGTAAATCCGGTTCTGATGGCTGCGGGAGAGCAGCGCCAGACGCGGCTGCAGGGTCAGTGAATAATGAGTTTCATCCTTCGAGGTGGACAGCCGCTCAAAGCCGGTGACCACACCCTGAAGCGTGCGTACCGGCTGCTGTACCTTTATGCCGTAACCCTGGTCAACGGGGGCCACCAGAGTCAGCGACGCATCCTGCATCAGCATCTGCTGCGGGGTGACTGCCTTGTCCGTACTGGTGAATTCAATGGTGTACTTAAACGGTTTGCTTAACGCTTCGTGGCCTTCAAAGCACAGTACATCCAGTAATGATTCGCAGCCGCGTACTTTCAGCAGATTATGGCTGTGACTGAACATCAGGGATTTTGCGTCACTCATGGATTATTTCTCCTTCGTCCAGGGCCAGCACAATGCCCTCGTTGTCGTCCCAGCCGAGAGTCAGGTGCTGCGGTTTCTGCCCGGCCGCCATATGGCTTAACAGTTGCTGACTTAAAACAGGCAAAATCTGCTGGTTCAGCAGGCTGTCGATGTTGCGCGCCCCGGTATCCGGCAGCAGGCAGGCAGCGGTCAGTGCATCGTACAGGCTCTCACGGATATCGGTCTTCATACCGTAGTGGCGCGCCAGACGTTGACTGACCTGATTCAGCTTCATCTGTACGATAGTGCGCATCGCCGCCTGTCCCAGCGGGCGATAAATCACCGTCTGGAAGCGCGCCAGCAACGCGGGCTGGAAATGGTCGCGCAGGACCGGGCGCAGCAGTTCATGCAGGTCCGCTTCTGTCGCTTCTGACTGCTCACCGGTGAGTTGCATCAGGTGGTCACTGCCAAGATTGGAGGTCATCAGAATCACGGTATTACGGAAGTCGATTTCCCGCCCTTCGCCGTCGCGCATAAAGCCCCGGTCAAAGACCTGATAAAACAGATTCATCACGTCACGGTGCGCCTTTTCCACTTCATCCAGTAGCACCACGCTGTACGGGCGTTTGCGCACCGCTTCGGTGAGAATGCCGCCCTGTCCGTAACCGACGTACCCCGGAGGGGAGCCCTTTAGCTGGCTGACGGTGTGCGGCTCCTGGTACTCGGAAAGGTTAATGGTAATCAGGGCTTTTTCGCCGCCGAACAGTTCGTCGGCCAGCGCCAGCGCGGTTTCAGTTTTACCGGTGCCGCTCGGGCCGGTCAGCAGAAACACGCCCTGCGGGCCATTCTCCGGCGCAAGGCCGGTTTTACTGGCTCGCAGACGCTGTGCGATGGCGTTCAGGGCAGTATCCTGCCCCACCACCCGTTTGCCGAGGTTCTGTTCGAGGCTCAGCAGTTCCGTCTGTTCATCCTTCATCAGTGAGGAGAGCGGCACGCCGGTCCAGTCGGCGATAACGGTGGCGACGGTGCGCGCATCAACGTCGAGGCCCAGCAGCGGGTTATTCTGCTGAATGGCAGTCAGCTGATTTTGCAGGTCTGCGATTTCCACCTGGCGGGAGATATCCGCGCGGCAGGCGAGCAGGGATTCTGTCAGTTTCCGCTCTTCGCCGTACTGTGTTTCCAGCGCATCGAGTTGCAGTACAATGCGGTTTTCCTCCTGCTCGATGGCCGCCAGACGCTCACCGTGGGCAGCGTTGCCCACCGCAATATCTTCCAGCAGTGCCTGTTTTTCCATCTCCAGGGCAGTCATCTGCGCTTTCTGGCGGGTCAGCGGCTCCGGCACGGTATCAAGGCTCATCCGCACGCGGGCCGATGCGGTGTCCAGCAGGTCCACTGATTTGTCCGGCAACTGGCGTCCGGTGAGGTAACGTCTGGAGAGAGTGACCGCAGCCCTAACCGCCTCATCGCTGATATGCACGCCGTGATGCTCTGCATAACGGGACTTCAGCCCACGAAGCATCAGGCAGGCGGTGTCATCATCCGGCTCATCCACTTTCACCATCTGGAAGCGGCGTTCCAGCGCGGCGTCGCGCTCGAAGTACTGTTTGTACTCACTCCAGGTGGTCGCGGCGATGGTGCGCAGTTCACCGCGCGCCAGCGCCGGTTTCAGCAGGTTGGCCGCATCCGCGCCGCCTGCCTGGTTGCCCGCGCCGATGATGGTGTGGGCTTCGTCAATGAACAGCAGCACTGGCGTGGGCGACTGCTGCACCGCCTCAATAATGTTTTTCAGCCGCTGCTCGAATTCACCTTTGACACCCGCACCTGCCTGCAGCAGGCCAAGGTCGAGGGTACGCACACTCACCGTTTTTAACGCGTCCGGAACGTTGCCTTCTGCAATTCTGATTGCCAGCCCTTCGACAAGGGCGGTCTTGCCGACGCCGGGTTCGCCCACCAGAATCGGGTTGTTCTTTCTTCGGCGGGAAAGAATATCCACCATCTGGCGGATTTCGTTATCGCGGCCAAACACCGGGTCGATTTTCCCCTCGCGGGCACGGGCGGTAATATCCTGCGTAAAACGGTTGAGCACCGCCAGTTCCGGGCTTTCCGGTTCAGCATTGTCGGACGGCGGTTCAGCGGCACGACCGACAAAAGCCACATCGCCGGTCAAGTTCCCTAGTTCATTTTCATCCGACTGAGCATCCAGCAGTCCACGCAGACGCTCCAGTTGCGCTATCCCCGTGCTGGTCAACGGCCATAATCCGTCGCACTGCAACAATACCGGACTCTCCACGACAGCCATCAACAGATGAATACCCCGGATTTGGGGATGCGCCTCCACGGAAGCATACAGCCACGCCTGCCGGAGCAGTTTTTCCAGCCTGTCCGACAGTTCAGGACGACTGCGCACAGAACGCGGCAGCCGCTCCAGAAAGGTCAGCAAATCCTGCCATATTGGCTCCATATCCCACTCGTAACGGCGGGCGATAACCGTCACGTCGCCTTCCCCCAGTTCCAGCAGTTTAAGCAACCAGTGTTCCGGCAGGATTGAAGCATGGGCCCGGGTCTGGCACAACGATGCCGCCGCCTCCAGCGCCTTCGCGCAGTAAGGGTTAAGACGTCGTAACAGAACGGCTGAATGGTGTTCCATGTTGATTTCTCTTGTCTGGTCGTGTTCAGGCACGCTACCGCCCGTGGCCGTTAACCGATGCCCATAAGGTGAATAACAAAAATGCTGTAATGGCTTTGCGTAACGTCCGCTGTACAGGCGTTATGCAAAGAGCAGATAAAGAAAGCGGGCAAAGAAAACCCTGCCCGCTGTCCGCTTACGCCGTGGCGCGTTCGTTCCAGCTATCGGAATGAATGATGTTGCCGTCTTTGTAAGTCCAGGTGATTTTTTCGTAGCGCAGATCAATCTGTTCCAGATGGTTGTGCTTCTCTTTCGACGGGTCCTTGATGTCGTGCATCACCGCATTCACCCTCACCACCTTGACGTTTTCCAGTTTGACGTTGAAATACTCAGCTTCCTGCCCGGCATCGTTGATTTTGTACCACTTGAATTCGGCGGACTTCAGGGTCTGACCGGTGGTCACCGCCTTGTAGAGATACGGGCTGGAGGAGTCGATCTCTTTGGTGAACAGGAACGGCGTGTGGATACGCGTACCGGTCAGCTTGCCGGTGTTGTTGTCGGTCGGGATGTACAGATCATGTTCCTGCTCAACGACTTCAATGCTGCCTTCACGATCCTTGACGTCCACAGACCCTTTAATGTCCGCACCACCATCGTCTTTCAGCCATAGATAAATAGGAATTGCCATACTTAAGTCCTCGGTTACTTTTTATTGATGTCGCCGTTGACGGCGACGCTATGTGGAGCCGGGGCCATACAGGCGTCCGCCTGCGGCACCAGACTGATTTCGACACGGCGGTTCAGAGCCCGGCCTTCCACAGTGTCATTGGTGGCGGCAGGACGACTTTCTCCATAGCCCTGTACCGCAAAACAACTCTCCGGCACATCACCGGTGTCGCGCATCCAGTCACGCACCGATTCGGCGCGTTTCAGGGAAAGTTGCTGGTTGAATTTGTCATCGCCGGTGTTGTCGGTGTGTCCGCTCACTACAATCAGCCAGCCGGGCTTCGCCTTAATGCCGACCAGCGCATTCACCAGCACTCTGGTGGAGCCGGGTTTCAGTTGCCATTTTCCGGTATCGAACAGCGACATGCTGTCGAGGCGCACCGTCTGCGGCCTCTGTACTACCTGCTTAATCACCGGAGGAGGTGGTGGCGGTAGCACATAAGTCTTAATCGCTGCGAGCACCGCCGGACGCAGCCGTTCTCCCCGGTACAGACCCAGCCCGTAACGCAGCGGCTCGCCGTTACGCGACCAGTCATTGAGCAATGCCGCGTCATTACGCAGCACTGCCACCGCGTTTGCCTTAGGGGCGGCGTCCGTCATCGCAATCCGGTAATACTGCGCAACATCAAAGGAGAGCCGGTGTAGCAACTGGCGGTTGTTCCACGCGCTGCTGCACAGGGCACCCAGCACGGCGAAGGTGAACAGGCAGAACGCCCGGTGCAGGAAACGGCTGCGCGGCGTGATGCCGCCACCCTGCGGCAGGAGTGGCAGAATAAAATCCGGGAATGGCGTATCGTCCGGTGATGATGAACCGGGCAGCCACCCCGGAAGCGACGTCAGGGTGGTATGGCGGGCCAGCCAGCGCGACCACAGAGAGTCCGGCATTACTGGTACGGCAACTGACGGTGTCTGGTGGTACAGCACCATCGCAGGCACAGCTGACGGCATATCCGGCGATTCTGCAGTCAGCGCCGGTAATACCACCTCCGCGATAAAACGGGCTTGAGCGTTTATCCGTACCTGAGCACTTGTGCGGGAGGCGGTATCATCCTGCGATATCCAGCGACTGACGCTGCACGGAGCCTCATCTGCCTGCCAGACCTGTGGCGCTTCCTCCGCCCGCAGCAACTGCCACAGCGTCTCCGTAACCGACGCACCAGCGACCAACGCGGTCAGCAGCAGAGGGATATTTATCCCGGTATCGCGTCGTACCTGCGCAAGCTGCCAGCGCAGCTCGTGCAGCCGTGCCGTCAGCACCGCCTCGTCGTCATGCTGCTGCGGGCAGACACAGACCATCACAGCCAGTTGCGCAGCCAGTTCCGGACGCTCCTGGAGCAGATGGCGTACCGTCTGTTGCAGCTGCGCAGTGGAAACTCTCAGCCAGCAGCCCTGCGCGGTACGGTAAACCGCACCCTCCCCCGGCCAGTCAGGCGTGTCGCCACAGACCAGCACCACAGGCAGACGGTACGGCGCTTCCGGCAGGTCGTTCAGCCCGAGCTCACCCTCCGGTAATCCACCCGGACGACGCCCGGCAGAAACCAGACCGGCAATCACAACTGTCATTATCAGCAGAATGGCAAAACCGCGTTCACCGGCAGTCAGCGGCAGGAAAAGCAGACACAGCAGGGCGGCGAGCAGCCCGCCCCACAGCCATAACAGACGCGACCCGCGCAGACTCATTTTCCGGCTCCCAGCAGCAACGAGGTCACCAGCCCGTCAAGCCAGTGATTCAACCCCAGCCACAGCACCGCCACCAAAATGGCGGACAGCCCGATGCACACCGGCCAGTGGCGTAGCCATTCACGCAGCCCGTGACTTCCTGAAACTGGAGCCAGCAACGGCCTGTCCTGCACAAAATCAAACGGCGGCACGCGTTCTGCAAGCGCCCGGACAAGCTGCTCGCGAGTCGGGTCTTTCAGCGAACAACTGCCTTTAAAACCCAGCATCAGCACCCGGTGAAAACAGGTGAGTACCGCCATATCCGGCGTGGGCTCGCGCAAAACCTGACGCATCCGCTCGTACAGTTCGTCGCCCGCATCCATAGAGCCAAAGTATTTCACCTGTAGCGGGCGGTCATACCAGACGATACAGGCATCATCCTCACCTTCACGCCCCTTGGCGGTTTCATCCAGCAGCGCACACCAGGCATAGAGAATGTGCTGACGGCTGGCCTCGCTGACATCCGCCTGTTCGAGCTGTTTCATCACCCGTTCAATGTCGTCCACGCAGCGTTGCCACAGCACGTCCCCTTCGCCTTCAGCGAGCTTTGCCCCATAACTCAGCTCGGTGACCGTCAGCCAGGCATCTGCCAGCAGGGTGTCAGTATCAATATCCGTTTTCATGAACGCAGCACCGCCCACAGCTCAAGCTCCGGCTCGCCCAGCAGACCGGGCACATAAAACACGCAATGCCCTTCCGCCAGCATCGCCTGCGCCGCCGGGTGGGTCATATCCAGGGTAAAATACTGATTCTCCAGCCGCAGCGGAATGGCCGCCGGAACATGCGTCATGGCCTTCAGCGGTACGCCCCGCTCAGAGCTGTTGACGATACGGTCAACCTCGTCCGGGCTGCCGGTCCGGCACTGCGCCGGAAACTGCTCCAGCAGTTGTGCCACCGGCAATGCAGAACGTACCGAGAGATAAAAATCGGCCTCTTCCCGTAATCTCGGGTCGTGCAGTCGGGCGTGCCAGCGCTTGCGCCGGTCGTCACGCTCAAGCGCAATCGCCACCACCCTGGACGGCAGGCTGGCTTCCAGCAGCACCTCCAGCAGGGCAAACAGCGGCGGAAAGACCTCCGTCAGATGCTCATGGCGGTATACCGGTATATCGGCAGTGGTATGCTCAAGGGAAAAGGTCAGCAGACTGCCCGCCAGTCCCGCCAGCGCCTGGTACAGACGTTCGGGATGCACCTGTGGATGAAGCATGAAATGGCCCAGCACCGGCTCCGCGCTGTTGAGCGCATTCAGCAGCCAGAACAGTGACACATCCGCCACCGCAAAGTCGGCCATCCGCTCGTTACTCTCGCGACGCATCGCCATCAGGCGTTTCAGCCGGTTGCGTAGCTGCTCTGTCAGTTGTTCCAGTTGTTCCGTCAGCCAGGGGCTCGCCTGCACGCCAAGCAGTGGCGGGATAAAGGCACTGTCCTGCGACCAGTTCCCCTGGCTGTCACGAAACAGGCGGGCTACCGGGACGGTCTGGTAATTACCGTTATTCTCATCCGCCGGGCGCAGAGTCAGTTCCGGCTGCATCACCGCCATCTGGCGGCTGTCGTCACCATAACGGTTACGCACCTCCCGCCAACCGAGACGCCAGCGCACCGGACGTTCCGCTTTTTCCTCCGGTTGCAGGCAGTTGCCGCCATTTTCATGTTCATGGGGCAATGCCAACACCACCGTCAGTTCGCTGCGATCGGTCAACGTAAGGACGGATGGCAGAGGATCGGAATTGTCGGTATCGATAAGCGTGCCATCGGCAAAACGCACGCACAGATGACTGGCCTTCAGTTTCCCCTGTTTCAGCAGCGCAGTATCAAATTCCGCATTCTGTATTCCCCAGGGATTCATCGCCCCCATCCGCGCAATGCTCTCTGCAGACAAGGTGGCAAGCGCCGCCTGTTGCTGAAAATGCTGCGGCGAGACCATCTGGCCCCGCCCCCACAGTGGTCGTACTGTCTTCATCGCGCCTCCGCCTTACGCTTTCGCCTTCGGCATCTGCGACACCAGTGACAGATTCACGTCCATCCCTTCCACCTGGAAGTGCGGCACTGCGTACAGTTTCACGCGGAAGAAACCCGGGTTGTCCTCGATATCCTCAACCACCACTTTCGCATCGCGCAGCGGATGAGATGCCTGCAGTTCGTCGCCCGGATCGGTCATCTCGGTCACCAGACTGCGCACCCAAGTGTTGAGTTCCAGTTCCAGCAGACGACGGTCCTTGATGGTGCCGATGTTTTCGCGCTGAATAAGTTTCAGGTAATGGGCGATACGCGACAGCAGGAAGATATACGGCAGACGCGCGTTAATACGACTGTTGGCGGTCGCATCCGCAGTGTCATAGAGCACCGGTTTCTGGGTGGAGTTCGCCGAGAAGAAGCACGCGTAATCGCGGTTTTTGTAGTAAGAGAGCGGAATAAAGCCAAGATTAGCGAATTCAAACTCGCGGGTTTCCGGGATCATCACCTCAGAGGGAATTTTCACCTGGTTGCCGGTGTCCAAATCGTAAAGATGGATCGGCAGATCCTTCACGGCACCACCGGCCTGCGGGCTCGATTTGCGGATGCAGTCCATAAAGACCTGCACCCCAGCGGTGATACGCTCGTTCGCATCTGCTTCCGCCATCGCTGCCTCATCCAGCCAGGTCTTGATATCACTCAGGTGTGAAGCCGGTTTCAGGTTGATTTTTTCAAATAAAGAAGCGTAAACGCCCCCTGCTTCCGGACGTTCCAGCACAACGGTTTCGCCTGCAGACGAGGCATTTTCATTCTGTACAGACATCAGCATCTTCCTTATTTTATCCGTCAGCCTTTTGGCGCAAGCGCGGCGATTTCGCCACGCAGTTCATTACTCAACGCCGGGTCACGTAGAATCGTCTGCAGCTCTTTGCGGAACGTGAAGTTATCGAAAAGGTTAGATTTGAGATCGCGCAACAGGCTGCGCATGGCGAGAAGTGCCTTCATTTGTGGGATCTGTCTGGCTACCTGCTCCGGTTCAAAATCTTTTATATTTTTAAAAGTAAGCCGGATATTTTCTTCGCTTTTATCTCCGGCCAGAGTATTCTTGACAGCAATATTTACCGACGGATTAAATTTCGCTAACACACTGTTGAAATTATTCTTATTAATATCCACTTCTTCCCGTTCAGACAACGGACGCTGCTCCAGACCATTACTGAAATCCCCCGTAACCAGTAATTTCAGCGGCAGTTCCACCTTCTTCTGCCCATTATCTGCATGCAGGTCCAGTTTGATGTTAACGCGTGCTTTCGGTATCTCATTCTGAAACGAACTTGCCATATCCACCTTCTTCCTATCAGATGTTCAGCTGTCATCACTGACACGCTTTTATAAATCGCATTATGGATTAAGTCACTGCAAAATACTGATGATTAAGATCAATAACCTTAAACTAAGCAATTATTCAGAATTTTACCCCAAAGAAAAGGACGATGGCAGGCACAACAAACAGAACGAGACCAGGGAGGCAAACAACATGCGATTTCAGCTAAAAAGGCTGCCTGTGCACAGAATGGAAGCTGAACTTCCGGAAAAGAATATTCCTCACAGGAAATATTTCAATGTTGAAAAAAATAAAAAGAGTGTTCATACCTGAACAAATGTGACGCAAAGCCGCGCCATATCTGAATAAAAGCAGCACAGTCCAAAATAAGACCAATTAATTTTTAAGAATAAGACCCTGAAATATTCACAATAGTAATTAATTATTTGCATACACTTTTTCTTCAGCAACAAAACTCTTTCCTGAAAAATAAATAATTCTGGAATCACGATAAAAATGCCTTTTACATTTACATGATGTATGCAAATCACACCTTACATTGCCATGTCTCTCGTTACTGCTTTTCAGCAGCAAAAAAACATTCAC
This sequence comes from Citrobacter sp. Igbk 16, assembly GCF_028069755.1. Lineage (NCBI taxonomy): Bacteria > Pseudomonadati > Pseudomonadota > Gammaproteobacteria > Enterobacterales > Enterobacteriaceae > Citrobacter > Citrobacter sp. Igbk 16. The sequence continues at coordinate 122,456 of NZ_JANEWJ010000004.1, forward strand.
CCAGCGAATACAAAATCAAATATGCAACACCTTACTTTAATTCCCATACTGGAAATTCATTTAATTCTTTTTTTCAGCGCTGACTGCCGAGTAATAAAGCTCTCCCCATCCGACTGAACCGGAGAGACTGATGGCACCGTAACATTTACTGCGCATAAAACAGGTTGAGGCCAGAACCGGACTCCACCGCTCACAAATCTACGCATGGATGAACGAAGGCCATTTTCCGCAGTCAATTAAGATAGACCCTGCCAGGGTGGCATGGCTTGAAAATGAAATGCGTGGTTCACTGACATTCATCGAACGTACGCCTGGAGTCTGTCGCGCCAGAGAGTTCTATCAGCGCACTTCTGCTGTTGTGCTGTCACAAACCCAACTGGTATAGCGATTACGTGACGATGGTTTTCCGGTTACGCAGTGGGGTATCAGTAAAATGGAGTCAGCCGTCGAACTGCTGTTACCTCACATCCCGGATGTACTGAGGGATAAAGCGTCATCTGGCCCGCCTGTTCGAGGGAAAATACCCGGCATGGCTGAAACAAATGAATCCTGCTGCACCGGAGGACTTTCAGCATTTCAGTCTTTCTTCCCTGCCCCATCGCCAGTTAGCCGCTCTGGCTGATGCAGGAGAAATGCTGTCACATCAGCCAGACAATCTGGCCCAGCTGGAACTGCACATGCATGACGAACCCGATGTGCAGCAGGAAGAGAACCTGATTAACCTTTGAGCTGATATCGCAACACTCCGGAAACAATGGCAACGGGTCATCCGGGCACAACAGGTTACAACGCAGTATCAACAACATTACCCCGAAGGTAACTGATGTGACATTTTGCGTAAACGCTTCATCAGGAAACATCGGGAAATGTTTGAACCTGCTATCGGCTATCTCTGGCAGGAACAACTGAAGCGAAAAATTGAGACGGAAGAGGTACTGACTCACTGGCGGGCTCTGATGAGTCATCGCCGCAGTGCGGACTACTATCGATGGCTGGATAAGCTGGATGAATTCTATCGCGCACTGTCACTGGTGTATCCGGTAATGGCAACCAAACTGATCTCCGCATGGGAAGTGGCGGGTTATCGTAAACTTGATGAACTCAAAGGGCACAAACCCTGGCGTCTGGCACTGTGCGATAAAGCGGGCATGATTTCGCTTGAATCTCTGATGCCACTATTGATTCGCAGCGAGAAAGCGTTTGCTCTCAAAGCTATTTTTGAGAAATTATCACTTGAACTCAACACGTCAAGAATTAAGCATGGATTAGGTTTACGCATATTAAAGCATCAGGCCAGGCTGGCTTTCGTCTGCAGATTGTTAATCTACTCTCATCTGTCTTTTTCGAAATAGAACCATTGCAGGTACGGTATGAATCAGCAGCATACGAATAATATGGTTAGCCATAACAAAACTCGCGTCTGCTTTTAACGCCAGCGCTGCAAATGACATCGATTCCACGCTGCCAGGCACCCAGGAGAGCATTAACACCGGGAAAGGATAGTCCAGCAAACGCGCGGTGATAGATGCCATGAATACCGTCACCCCTACCCCTATCAAGACAAGCTGAACCGATGACCAGAGATGACGACCAAATTCAGCCATCGAAAACGTCGTAAAATGGTGCCCCAGCACGATCCCCATTAACACCATGCTAAGCTGGTTAAAAAGATCGGGAAAAGTGAGCGGTTGCGAGGATAACGTGTGCAACGCCGCCGCGCAGATCAGCGAGGTGATCATATAGGGCGCCGGAAAATGTAAGCGCGCCAGGAATTTCCCCGTTATATATCCTGCTACTACCATTCCCGCTAACCACAGCAGATTGTGGCCGGAGAAAAAAACGGCTGGAGTCGATGCCAGAACATCTGTGGATGCGCCACGGGTGAAATAGCCGGCCAGAAACGTCAGGGTAATGAGACGCAGAGAATGCGAGATAACAATCTTTTGTGGCGGAGTCTTAATATGGGAGGCCAGCGCCAGTACCGCCGCCATCGCTCCGGGCACCGCACCCAAAAGCGCCTCTTCTTTACTCCAACCCAACCGCCGCACACACCAGAAGTAGCTCAAGGTAAATTGTAAAGATAAGCAGAGTAATAACAGAGCAAAAAAAAGACGGAGCTGATGATGTTCACCATATGAAAAATCCCTAAACATCATCCCGATTGAGATACCGAGAGAAAGCTGGATAACCGTTATACTCCCCGGCATTGAGGCTACGGAGATCCCAACCCGCTTAAGTGTAATTACGGTAAAGAGGGCACCAAACATCATACCCAGTGGAACATTACAGAACGTGAATCCCTGCCCGACAAGAAAACAGAGGATAATACCTGCCAATACTCTCATCGACGCCCTCTCCAGGCCGATTGCTCAATCACAAACTGATATCGGGCGTGGAACCCACGTTCCCCGCCATCAGATTCACCCTTTACTGGCTTTTTTACGCAATTCAGTCACCGGTACGCCTCCAATCCCCCAGTTATCGGTTTCGACTTCGTCAATAACCACAATAGTTGTATTGGGATTTTTGTTAAGCACATCCACCAGTAACTGAGTTACACCTTCCATCAGCTGTTTCTTTTGTTTATCGGTAGCACCTTCTTTGGTGATCTTAATATTTACGTAGGGCATAGAAACTCCTGTAAACCAGATAATTATGGGAAATGCGCACAGATAGAACAGCACACACGTTAAACGGCAGAACAGAGTCATAATGCTTTTGAAAACGAGTTCTGCCGGAAGAACTATTAAGGACACTAGCTGAAGTATAACTATTGTCATTATTTTCTAAAATAACCAGAATATTTAACTTTGTTGTATTGTAAATAACTCATCGCTGCGGCGATAAATAACGAGGCGGCCCCCAGCAATATGGAGTAAGTCATTCCATTTTTATTATTCTGAAAGACACTGACGACTAATGGGCCAAGGATCTGCCCCACCCCATATGTCAGCGTAACAAGACCGAGGAGATTAATCTTTTGGGGTGCGCTTATTTTTCTAGCCATCGGCATGACTAACGAGCTTGTACCCATAAATGTGCCACCAAATCCAATACAGCTAATGGTTAACAGCAGTGGCGAGTTAATAAATATGGCCATGACTACGCAGATCGCTTGCACACTTAAGTTAACGCTCAGGCAGGATAATATATTCCATTTGCGAGCAGCCCATAGCCAGCCATAGCAGCCAGGAATAACGGCAAGACCGACAATAGACCAGATATGGTCGGCTAAAAAAGTGTTGCCAACACTCCGGGCCATTAACGGCAAATACGTGGCGACAATGATATAACCGAACCCCGCCAGGCCATACAGTAAGGCTAAATTCCACCACTGGATATCCGACTCCGCGCCTGCGGCAGCTTTTACTGGGGGGATCATATGTTTATCTTTCGGCAAAAGCATCGTCAGTATGACGAAAAGTATCGCTGAAACGATGGCTGCGCCAATCCACAACACATGTGAATTTAAGGCGTAGGATACGCCAGCAATGACATATTCATTGCCGATAAATATGCCCATTCCTACGCCCGAAAACAAAGAGGCGATAACAAAAGGGTTATGGGTATGCTGCAGGACCAGCATTGAACCAAATATCATCATTCCCGCGCTTGCCACACCGGCGAGGAACCTGATTAACAAAACAATTTCTGGCTGGGTCACTTTTGCCATCAAAAAAATCAGCATGACGGTAAGTAGTGCTGAGGCCAGTAACGACACTCTTAATTTATTGACCGCGCTAAAAATACCAAAAGAAAAAAGGAGGCTGCCAACAAGGTAACCTGCGTAGTTGGCGCTGGCAATTATCGATAATTGTGAAAAAGTGAGCAGTCCTTCATGAAGCATAACCGGGAGCATAGGCGTATATAAAAAGCGCCCAATGCCCATGCCTAAGGTCAAGACGATCATACCAAATACAGCAGTACGCAACTGACGGAGGCCAATAGCACTGTGATCGAGATCCATATTTTGGCCTCAAAAGACGAATTAAGTTTGATTGTTATCTTACACAAGGAAATGATAATAAAAAGTTAATAAAAATGACGAAAACATTCACTTTGAGTGATGCTTCTATGAACAGTACCTCTCTGAATTTGTTTAAAACGGTGGCGGAAACGGGCTCCATATCCGCTGCTGCACGCAGTCTGCACTGCGTTTCTTCGAATGTTACAACCCGCCTTAAACAGCTGGAAGCCAGCCTTGATGTCTCTCTGTTTGTGCGCGAGAAAAATCGACTCTACATTACCCCTGAGGGCGAGCTGCTTCTGCGCTACGCCAACAAAATTCTGGCGTTGCTAGAGGAAGCGGAATTGTCGATGCTGGGAACAAAAGTGGCAGGGCCATTGCGTATTGGTGCAATGGAAACGACCGCAGCAGTACGTCTCCCTTCGATCCTGGCGAATTTCCACCGCGAAATCCCTTCCATTGAGTTAAACCTGAAAACCTCCCCTACTGAGGCGTTGGTGCAACACATTCTGAACAATGAACTGGAAATCGCATTCGTTGCCGATCATCAGGGGCTGCATATGGAAAATTCGCCCCTGCAATCACACGTGTTATGTCAGGAAACGCTGGTACTGGTAACGGCGGCAGAGCACCAGAATGTCATTACTGGTGCTGACCTCCAGGTGACAAGACCGCTGGTCTTTGTTAAAGGATGTAACTATCGCTCCCGCCTGGGAGAATGGCTGCACCTACAGGGGGTCGATTACGCCGATCCTCTGGAATTTGGCTCTTTTCAGGCGATCCTTGGCTGTGTGAGTGCCGGGATGGGGATTGCGCTGTTGCCGGAGAGTGTTGTCAGACAGTATGAGAATAACTTCCCTATCCGCAGCCATACGATTACGCCACAGATAGGTAAAGTGAACACCATGATGATATGGCTAAAAAGCCGCGAAGTCAGCCGGGTACTTAATCGCTTTGTCTCGTTTATTACACAGGCTTAAGTGATTGCATCTGGTAACGCCAGGCAGACGGCAAACCTGTGTATTCATGGATGCTAAATATCTTATCCATAACAGGGACAGGCACTTCACACCGTTGATTAAAGTTATGTAAATGTAAATTATTTACACTTTGCAATGATTGTAATTGCTAGTGATTATCATTTATTGTACGCAGGCAAAAAAATGAGCCCCTGCTCGGGTCACTGTACGTTCCAATTACGCTGGGATATAAACGATGAATGCTCTGCCTCGCACTGGACTGCGCCGTATCACGCTTGCTTCTGCTCTGATCCTCTCTGTCAGCCTGCCGGCTTTCGCCCAGGATGCGTTAACGCTGTATACCACCCGTGAACCGGGCCTGATTCAGCCCCTGCTTGATAGCTGGACGAAAACCAGCGGTATAAAAGTCAGTACGGTCTATATCAAGGATGGCATGCTTGAGCGTGTTAAAGCGGAAGGTAAAAACTCCCCTGCCGATCTGCTGATGACCGTTGACGCCGGGAACCTTATCGATTTAGTCGAGGCGGGTGTGACACAACCCGTGGAGTCAGAAGCACTGAAAGCGGCGATTCCGGCCAATCTCCGCGGTGCAGATAACCAGTGGTTTGCGCTGTCAATGCGTGCGCGTGTGTTGTACGCCGAGAAGTCAATGCCAATCGATAACTGGCATTACGAGCAACTCGCCAACCCTGAGTACAAAGGTAAAGTCTGTATCCGTTCCGGACAACACCCGTATAACACTGCATTGATTGCCGCCATGATCGCGCATCACGGTGAAGCAAAAACGGAAGAATGGCTGCGTGGCGTGAAAGCGAATCTGGCACGTAAAGCGACTGGCGGCGACCGTGACGTTGCCCGCGATATCCTCGGGGGTATTTGCGATATTGGCCTGGCGAACTCCTATTACGTCGGCCATATGAAAAATGCCAAAGAAGGCAGCGATGCACGTCAGTGGGGCGATGCAATTAAAGTCGTTAAACCAACCTTTGAAAATGGTGGCACGCACGTCAATATCAGCGGCGCTGCAGTAGCACGCTATGCCCCCAATAAAGCCGATGCCGTTAAGCTGATGGAATATCTGGTTTCCGCACCTGCCCAGCAACAGTACGCGAAAGCGAACTTCGAATACCCGGTACTGAAAGGTGTCACTCTCGACCCAGTGATCAACGCGACAATTGGTGAGATCGACGTCGATAAAATTCCGCTAACCGAAATCGTGAAATACCGTAAACAAGCAAGTCTGCTGGTAGATAAAGTTGGATTCGATCAATAAACTTCTGCAGTTTCCGACGTTACGCGGCCTGGTTTCCGGGCCGCAGTCATTATTAACGCCGTTGCACCTTGGGGCGCTTTGCATTGCGCTTGGCGTCCTGACTCCCATCATTGCGCTTATCTGGCAAGCTACCCAGTCGGATTTATCGCACTGGGACAATCTCATTACGTTTGTGCTACCTGCAGCATTAAAAAATACCGTGCTGCTGTTAGCCGGTGTTGCCGTGTTGGTTGGCGTGATTGGCGTAGGCAGCGCCTGGGCCGTCACAGCATGGGACTTTCCTGGACGTAAGATCCTCAGTTGGGCGTTGCTGCTGCCGCTGGCGATGCCAACCTACATCGTCGCCTTTGCCTGGCTCGATCTGCTGCATCCGATCGGCCCTCTGCAAACCTTTATCCGCTTCCTGCTGGGCTTTGACAGTCCACGACAGTTCCGGCTACCGGATTTGCGCTCGCTTGCCGGCGCGATTATTTTGCTCGGTTTAGTGCTCTACCCTTACGTCTATCTGACGACCCGCGCCACCTTTATCAGTCAGCCGGCCCATTTACTGGAGGCTGCCCGCACGCTGGGATGTAGCGCTACCGGGACGTTCTTCCGTGTCGCCCTGCCAATGGCGCGCCCGGCACTGGCTGTCGGCATCAGCCTGGCACTTCTGGAAACGCTCAACGATATTGGTGCATCGGAGTTCCTCGGCGTACAAACGCTAACCGTTACCGTCTACACTACGTGGATCTCTCGCTCTGATTTATCCGCCGCTGCACAAATCGCCTGCATGATGCTGATGTTTATCTTCTTCATTCTGACGCTGGAATTTTACGGACGCAGAAAGCAAGGATTCAGCAGCCGCAGCCTGCGGGAAATCCAACCTACTCGCGTGCACGGCTGGCGTGGCTGGCTACTTGGCGCTGTCATTTCGCTACCCGTTATATTGGGCTTTGTGGCCCCGGTTCTCTTTTTGATGTGGGAAAGTGCCAAACGCTTAGGGGACACGAGCCCACTGTCCGCCTCGTTGCTTTCAGCATTACAAAATACGCTCTTGCTGGCAGCAGGCACCACGCTGGTGGTGATTTGCGTCAGCTTGCTGGTAGCCTGGAGCGCACGCCATAGCGCGGCAGACAACGCGATGCCAGGCTTTCGTCGTGGCGTGATGCGTCTGGCCTCCCTCGGTTATGCGGTGCCCGGAACGATTCTGGCGATTGGTTTTTTGCCCCCAGCGATGGCTGTCGATCGTTGGCTGGCCGACTTACTGGATATTCGCGGGTTACCGCTGATGTCTGCCGGTATTTTGTTGGTCATTTGCTGCGCGATGCGCTTCCAGGCAATTGCCATCGGTGCACTGGACTCCGGTCTGGGCCGCATTCCGCCGTCACTCGAACAGGCTTCACGCTTGCTCGGCGAAAACGGTGCCGGAACATTTGCCCGCGTTCATTTTCCGTTACTGCGTCCGGCATTAGTGAGCAGTGCATTGCTGGTTTTTGCCGATGCGATGAAAGAACTGCCAACAACGCTGCTGTTGCGCCCGGTAAATTTCGAAACACTGGCCACTCTGCTGTATGCAGAAGCCGCCCGCGGAACCTATGAAGAAGGCGCGATTGCCGCGCTGCTGATTGTTTTAGCAGGTACACTGCCCGTTATATTGTTGGTGCGTCACCAGATGACTCGCCGTGGTTAAGAGAGCAACAATGTCAGAAATCGCATTACGACTCCAGGACGTGCACGTTGCCTACGGCAACAGCCAGCAACCGGTCCTGACCGGATTCTCAATGTCGGTACGCAAAGGGGAAATTGCTTGTCTGCTTGGCGCTTCAGGCTGTGGGAAAACAACGGTATTGCGTGCAGTTGCCGGTTTTGAACGACTGCAGTGTGGAGAGATCTATGTCTCAGAGCGCCGTATCGCTGGCCCCGGCGTTCATTTGCCGCCGGAAAAACGTCATGTCGGCATGGTCTTTCAGGAATACGCCTTATTTCCCCATCTGACCGCACAACAAAACGTGGCCTTCGGTTTACGGCGTATGCCACGTGAAGTGCAACAGGCCAGAGTGACGGAGCTGTTGAAAATGGTGGAATTGCACAGTCATGCTAACCATTACCCTCATGAGCTTTCTGGTGGGCAGCAGCAGCGCATCGCGTTAGCCCGCGCGCTGGCGCCACACCCAGAAATTTTACTGCTGGATGAGCCCTTCTCCAGCCTGGATAAGCGCACACGCGAACGCCTTGGTAATGAGGTTCGGGATATTTTACGGGCTGCCGGCCAGACCGCACTGCTGGTTACCCACAGCGAGCATGAAGCTCAGTTGATGGCGGACCATATCGGTTTTGTGAAAATGGGTCAGTATCAGCTTAAAAAGGCGGCCCACCATAGCCAGGGCTAAGAAAGAGCCGCGTGGTGACATCGCTAATGTGTCTGCATCAGACTGATATTCACCGGCATCCCGGAACGGCGTTCCAGTGCCTGATTCCCACGATTTACATCCACGTCATTCCCGCTGATAAAAGTACGCAAAACGGGGGTGACGGGCAGCGGAACCTTTCTGTCAGATTCATATTCGGAGCGATTGCGGGACAGCGGTTCATGAACTTCAACCCAATGGCTACCGTCTGGCTCGGTGCTGAATTTTATCGGTCGGTCAATAATCTGAACACGCGTGCCAACCGGCACAGTATCAAACAGGTATTTGATGTCGTCATTACGCAGACGGATACAGCCCTGGCTCACGCGTAGCCCAATACCGAAGTTGGCATTAGTACCATGAATGGCGTACAACCTGCCGATATAGATAGCGTACAATCCCATCGGATTGTCTGGCCCGGCAGGCACAAACGCCGGTAAGCTTTCCCCACGAGCAGCATACTCCCGCCGGGTATTTGCCGTGGGCGTCCAGCTTGGTGCTTCCTGTTTACGTTCGACCGCCGTGACCCAGTTGCGCGGAGTTTCTCTTCCGGCCTGCCCAATACCAATAGGTAACACCTCTACCGTATTAGCACCCTCAGGGTAATAGTAGAGCCGCATTTCTGCGACGTTGATGACGATGCCTTCACGTACGGTATCAGGCAATATTAATTGTTGTGGCACCACCAGTGTGGAACCCGGCTTCGGCAGAAATACATCCACACCAGGATTGGCTTCGAGCATGTTGCTCAATCCCTGTCCATACTGTGCGGCAAAAGCCTCCAGGGGCTGAGTGTTACCAGCGGGAATTGTTATCGTCAGAGGGCTTCCCACCAGACGGCTGCCCTCAGGAGGCAATGGGTAGCTCACCGCCTGCGATCCCTGACTCGCGAGCAGCATAACAAAAGCACACAGCAGTTTTACACGACGCATCTTTTTCCTTTCCTTCGTCGCAACATATATCCGTTAAGTATAGCTTTTTTGTCTGTTTTAGGGGGTTACGACGAGAATGCACATAAAAAGCCCCGCCATAAAGCGGGGGTCGTGAGCGGCTACGCTTCTTTGCCATCCGGTAATACAATATTACTGGCAGCTAACTGCCCCATATTGCTATACATCGCGCAGGCAGCTTCAACAATGGGCATCGCCAGCGCGGCACCACTGCCTTCGCCTAAACGCATTCCCATGTTGAGATACGGCTCCAGTTCCAGGTGCGCCAGTGCAGTACGAGCGCCCTTTTCGGCGGAGAAATGCGACGGGATCAGATAAGGTTTAATCTCCGGCGCTATCTGACAAGCAGCCAGTGCCGCCGAATAAGACAGGAAACCATCCAGGATGACCGGCAGACCGCAAGACGCCGCACCTAACATCACCCCCGCCATACCGACAAGATCAAAACCACCTACTTTTGCCAGCACATCAATACCATCACGGCTGTCCGGCTGGTTGACGGCAATGGCCCGGCGAACAACATCGACCTTATTTCCTACCCTTGAGAGCGGAAGGTTAGCACCAATACCCACCACATCCTCTGCATCGCTACCGGTTAACACACTGACAATCGCAGCCGCAGGCGTGGTGTTTGCCATGCCAAGCTCACCGACGCCAAACAACGTCACACCATCATCCGCCAGCTCTCGGGTATACCGAATCACTTCCAGCAGCAACTCTTCTGCCTGTGAGCGGCGCATTGCCGGCCCTTGTGCAATATTGCCGCAACCGCGCGCTACGCGCATGTTCACTACGCCAGGAATGAGTTCAGCGTCAATTCCCACATCAATCACATGCACCTTTGCACCAGCCTGAGCGGCCAGCACGCAGACGCCGGTCGTTCCATGCGTCATATTAGCCGCCTGAATCGCCGTCACGATCTTAGGCGAAACAGCAACACCTTCATCCCACACGCCGTGGTCGGCGCACATCACCAGCATCGCTTTCCCCCCGACATGCGGCACGCCTTTCAGGCCTGGCATACCGGCCAGTTGCACAGCGAGAGATTCGAGTCGCCCAAGGCTTCCCGGCGGCTTAAGCAGGCCATCAATATGTTGCTGCGCGCGCAACATTGCAGCGCTATCGGGTGAAGGGATCGCGTGAAGTAAAGAGGATAAAGTCTGCATAAGGGTTCCAGTATGTTGACTGACTCAAAGCAGAGCCAGCAGGAAAACCAACTCGCCAAGTTCAATGGCCGCACCCAGCGTATCGCCGGTTTGCCCACCTAACGTGCGTTTTAATAACTGCCCAAGAATGAAGATCGCCACCAACGTAACGACCAGTGCTGCCACACCGCGCATGCCAGGAAGCAGGACAGCCGCAAGGATCGCCGTGAACCCCAACGTGACACAGGTTTGTCGCCCACTCACTTTGCCAATAAAGACATTTCCCAGCCCCTCTTCGCGGGCATAACGGTGTCGATACATCAGCAAAACAGCGCTACCCCGCCCAGCGACGCAGGCTGCAGCCAGCGCCGCCAGCATCGGCGTCCCGCGCAGCGCCAGTTCGCTCACCACCAGCACTTTGGCCAGTAGCACGAAGATCAGTGCCAGTCCGCCATGAGTCCCGAGCCGACTGTCGCGCATGATTTCCAGCATCCGCTCGCGTCGACGTGCAGAAAAAATGCCGTCACAGGTATCCGCCAGTCCATCAAGGTGAAAACCGCCGGTCAGCAGCGCCAGCGCCAGCACGGCAAACAGGGCGGCCAGAGGAATACCACACCAGGGTTGCAGCACCATAAAGACCAGCCCCGTCAGTCCCCCCAGCACAACACCTATAAGGGGGAACATGACGATACCGCGTGAATAATGCTCAAAATCCAGCCCTTGCGACCAGCGCGTTGGAACGGGCAACCGACTGATAAAAGAGAGCATTGCCCAGAACAACTTACTCATTTAATTTTGACTCCAATTCCTGATACCACCAGCCAGACCTCATCCGCTGCCGCCGCCAGGCGTTGGTTAACACGTCCGGCAATATCGCGGAAATGCCGCGCCAGACGGTTCTCCGGAACGATCCCCATCCCCACTTCGTTTGTCACCAAAACAACTGTAGCCGGACAGCGTTGACAGGCCTCAATCAGCGTACGGATCTCCGTCTCAATGGCGCGTTCCATCGCTGCGTAATCCCAGCCGTCAGGATCGCTGTCACCGCCCAGCGCAAACAACTGGTTGGTCACCATCGTGGTGATGCACTCCAGCAGAATGGCTTCCTGCGGATCGTTCGCCGCCGTGATCAGCTCATCAAGATGTTGCCAACGCTCAGCAGTACGCCAGTGTGCGGGACGCCCATCGCGATGGTGCTGAATACGTGCTGCCATCTCCTCATCAAAAATCTGCGATGTGGCGATATACAGCACCTGCGGGGAATCGGCAATTAACGCTTCCGCATGTCGACTTTTTCCGCTGCGGGCACCGCCCGTCACCAGAATCATCATACGGGCTCCCGGTGCTGCTGCATGATGGTATAAATTTTCTCAATATCGATGTGTTGTCGCATCGCATCCGCCAGCAGATCAAACTGCTGCGATTTATATTGCGCGTATTGGAAAGTGGAATCCAGCGCGGTTAGCCCTTTGCGTTCACGCAGGCCGTTGACCAGCGCACGGGTGAATTCATCACTGTCAAACAGACCGTGCAGATAGGTACCCAATACCAGTCCATCTGAGCTCACCGCACCGTCAGCCATAGCACCACCGTTTTTATGCAGCGTCATGACGGGCTGGCAGTCATCTGTTAATTGCGTTTCACCCATATGAATTTCATAGCCGCGTACGGATAGCTCCGCAACACCCGCCAGCCAGTCCGGCAGCGTGGAAGACATCACCCCTGCCACCTGGGTCGTCGTTTTATGCTGGGCAAAATGGGTCACGATATTCAGCAGCCCGAGCCCCGGCAGCGTGCCGAGCCCTGACTCAACATCATCAATGATGGTGTCCCCGAGCATCTGATAGCCACCGCAAATTCCGATTACCGGTACACGCTGACGGTGTAATTGCAACACGCCGTGGGCTATACCGCTCTCACGTAACCAGACCAGATCGCCCAGCGTATTTTTACTGCCCGGCAGAATCACCAGATCGGCTCCCGCCAACTCCTCCGGGTGGCGCACATAGCGCACACGAACATCCGGTTGAGCGGCAAGCGCGTTGAAGTCAGTAAAGTTTGAGATATGTGGCAGTTGGACTACGGCTATCTCAATATCTCGCTTATCTGTGCGTACGTACTTCCCTTTTTGCAGTGCGACGCCATCCTCGTCTTCGAGGTCTACATCCAGCCATGGCATCACGCCCAACACCGGAACGCCGGTCAGCGCCTCAATTTGTTCAATGCCGGAGTGCAACAACGCCACATCACCGCGAAACTTGTTGATGATGACCCCTTTGACTCTGGCGCGTTCATGGTCGTGCAGCAGCGCCAGTGTGCCGTAAATGGAGGCAAATACCCCTCCGCGATCGATATCCGCCACCAGAACGACCGGGCAGCGCGCCATCTCCGCCATCCCCATATTGACGATATCGCGATCGCGCAGGTTGATTTCTGCCGGGCTGCCCGCCCCTTCCAGCACGACAACGTCAAACTCCTGCGCCAGACTGTTATAAACTGAAATAATCTGTTCACGCAGCCGCGGTTTGTACTCGTGGTAACTGACCGCATCCATATCGGTTGCCACTTTGCCCATCAACACGACCTGTGCTTTACGATCGCTGGTCGGTTTAAGTAGCACAGGGTTCATACGCACATCCGGCGTTATCCCTGCCGCCTCCGCCTGAAATATTTGCGCACGCCCCATCTCCTTTCCCTCCGGCGTAATGCCAGAGTTCAACGCCATGTTCTGCGATTTGAACGGCGCGGTACGCAGTCCATCCTGATAAAAAATACGACACAGCCCGGCGACGAGTACGCTTTTGCCAACATCAGATGCCGTTCCCTGCAACATTATTGCCTGCGTCATGACGCCTCCTTCAGCGCGTTCTTTCGCATACAGCTAAAAAATTCAGCCTCTGTTTTACACAGCGGGAAACCCAGCTCGGTGTGCAATTTCACCAACCATGGCGGAGTTAACCCAGCTTGTTCAATAAGATCGGTACGGGCGAACACGTCACCCGGCGTACCGTGCGTCAGCACTTCTCCGCGACGTAAAACGTACACCGCATCGCTGACTTCATAGATGAGATCGATATCATGGCTGGAAATAACCACATGATTTCCTTGCGCCACGATGCGTTTGATAATCTCGATCATCTGCGTACGCCCTGATGGGTCGAGACCGGCGGTGGGTTCATCCAGTAACAAATACTGCGCTTGCAGCACCAGCGCCCCCGCAATCGCCACGCGCTTTTTTTGTCCGTGGCTGAGACACTGAATGGGCTGATGGCGAAAATGTTGAGCATCGACCAGCGTTAAGGCATCGTCCACCCGACGGGTAATTTCAGCCTCGTCCACGCCCAGATTACGCAGGCTAAACGCGATGTCACTGTCGATATCGGTATAAAAGATTTGCTGATCGGGGTCCTGAAATACCGTTGCCACCTGCTGACGTAGCGCCAGCAGGCCGCGCTTGCTGTAATCCAGTGGTTTTCCTTGCCACATCACCGCCCCCTGTTGTGGGCGCAGTAAACCGCTCAGGTTCATAAACAGCGTGGACTTCCCGCAGCCATTGGCCCCCACCAGTCCGGTGACGGCATGTTGAGAAAAGTCCAGCGTTAGCCCTTTGAGAATCGGGTCATCCTGGTAGCGAAACCAAAGCGCTGAGGTGGCAAGCATACTTTTCCTTACAGGTGAAAATCACCCTGATACAGTTTGATATCCAGTGTGGTGGTCATTTGCTGATAACGGATCAACACGCGGGTAAACAATAATCCCACCAGCATCGCCAAAGAGCGATAGCCCAACGGCAAGCTACGATAACCAAAACGCAGCGTTTGTGCGCGATGAATGGCGAGTGCCTCGTCTAACAGGATAAAAATAAATCGCCAGGTCAGCAGAATAAGCTCGGTCATCAGCCGTGGGACATGTGCACGTTTGAGCAGGATAATTAACTGCGGAAACGGTAAATTCAGCACCAGCCAGAACGTTGCAGCCAGCGCCGCAAGGCTTCGCCAGAACGTCTCATTGGCCGTGTGTATGCCCGATGCGGTGATCCCCAGCCAGAAACTGCCCACGGGCATGCTGGCCAGTAAGGTATGCGGGTCGCGGCTGACGCTAAACAAAATCGTCACGACGCCCACCAGCAAAAAGCCAAACGGTAACGCCATCCAACGACACCAGCGCCAGAAAGAAACCCGCAGCAGCCAGCAACTGAGCGCCGCTATCAGCAACATCTCGATACCCTGCCCCAATGGGGGCAGAGTAAAGGCCAGAACCATCATCACCAGCCAGAGCAAGAATTTTCGCTGCGGTGAAACATGAAACCAGCGGCTCTGGTAGCTGAGTCTGTCAAGCCCGGTCATCACGGCGCTGCCTGCCCTTGGTATAACCCAGGATATAGAAAATCACGGCAGCCCCCAGCGAACCCTGTAGCGTAAACAGCAGGCTTTCAATTTCGCCACTTGCAGGTTCATACAATGGCTGGAACCACGGCTCATAATGTGGCGCGATAGCCTGAATCTGGCTTTCCGCTTCACCGTCCGAACCACCGTATTCTCCACCATGGTTGATGAAAAACGGCAGGACCACCAGCGCAACGACCATCCCTAATAAAATCAGCGTCTTTTTCATCGTTAATGTCCTTGTGCGGTAATCAACTGGCGTTTGGTTAACTGGTCATAAATCATCACGGTTAGCAGCCCCTCTGCGATCGCAATTGGAACCTGCGTCAGACAGAAAATACCCATGAATTTGATAATTGATCCCATCGCCCCCGCAGAGGGATCCGGGAAGGCGACACCCAACTGCACAGAGGTGACGAAATAGGTCACGAGGTCTGCCAGCATGGCGCACAGGAAGACGCAAACATCACGACGCAACCCCGCGCGACAGGCCAACTTCCACACCATATATCCAACAACCGGGCCGATTACCGCCATCGACATCCCGTTCGCGCCAAGCGTTGTCAAACCGCCGTGGGCCAGTAACAGCGCCTGGAACAGCAAGACGATTGCCCCCAGAATCGCCACCACACCCGGTCCGAACAGGATAACCGCCAGCCCCACCCCTGTCGGATGTGAGCAGCTCCCGGTAACGGAAGGTATTTTTAGCGCCGACAGGACAAAAATGAAGGCGCCGCACAGGGCCAACAGGACTTTCTGGTGGTTATCTTCCTGCACGATCTGGCGCAGACGCACTAACCCGTACCACAGACAAGGCAGAAACAGCAGCCACCAGGCCAGCGCCCACATCGGTGGCAAAAAGCCTTCCATAATGTGCATCGCAAACGCCTGCTCAGGAACAATCATCAGTAATAGTGCCGCAGCTAACCCGCTGAAAGACAGCTGTTTGAGCTGTTGTTCAAGCTTCATTGTGCATACTCCCACTGTTTATTAACCAGAATGGTTGAGAAATAAGGTAGCGGCTGATCGTCGCTCACTTCATTCAGATGGCGCCAGCACTGCTCACCTGGCAGCGTGGCTTCAGACATCATCAATGCGCAGTCCAGCAAACCTTCTTGTTGCAACAGCGCTTTGATGCGAGCAAAACGACCGTACACCTTCATCAACACCAGGCTGTCATGCTGTGTTAATGCGTGCTGGATTTCACTTTCCGGCGCGGTACAGGAGACCACCGCCAGGGACTGTTGCTCCATGGCAAGCGGCGTTTTTGAACGTGCTGCAATCGCGGCAAACGAGGTGACGCCGGGGACAATTTCTAACCAGTCTGGATGACCAATACGCTGGAGTAAAAAGATCCAGGTACTGAATAACATGGCATCGCCGAGGGTAATAAAACCAACCTGCTTGCCCGCTTCCACTTCCTGTACCAACGCAGCGGCGACTTCATCCCAGACAGCCTCTTTTTCAGCACTATCGGCACTCATCGGGAAATGGCAGCAGCGAACTTCAGTTTGCTGACCGATATACTCACGTACGATCGACAACGCCAGACTATCGCCACCTTTACGCCCGGCCGGCGCATAGAGAATATCCAGCGTCCCAAGGGTGCGTGCTGCACGCACGGTGACCAGATCGGCAGCACCGGGCCCGGTGCTCAGTGCATACAATTTGCCACTCATGCTGCTTCCTCCAGCGCTACGCTCAGCGCTTGCTGTAAATGCGCGACAAACATGGCACGAACCGCCGGATTCTCACCCAGACCGCTGAGCCATGGCGTAGCCGGAATGCCTGCTGCGTTAAACAACGTTTTCCACGAGTCCTCTTCATCAGAGGCCATATCATTGATAGCGTGGTCGCCTGCAACCAGCATTAGCGGCATAAGATGAACCGCCGTCACGCCTTCCTGACCTAAGCTTTCGATCAGCACCTCAACTTCCGGGTAGCTTTCTACTGCACCTACGCGAGCCGGGAAGCGCTGCGCTGTCATCATGTGATCGAGACAGGCATAAGCAGCAAAGGCGTGATGACTGGCACCGTGGCCCATAAACACGACTTTTTCGCGCTCACTTAACTTCGGCATCTGCTGTTGCAGCGCCAGCATCAGTTGTGCGTAATCATCGTGACTGCTCAACAATGGCACCCCTAGAGTCAGACGTGAAAACAGCGGGCGCATACTTTGGACTTCACGAACAATTTTCTCGTATTCGTCACCATTAATGATGTGCAGCGACTGAATAGCCACATCCTGATATCCCTGCTCCGCCAGCTTTTGCAGCGCCTGCAGTGGCGTGTCGATCTCAATGCCGTCCCGCTGTTTGAGCTTGCGGATGATCATCCCGGAGGTAAATGCCCTGAACAGATCACGGTCGGGACAACTGGCCGCAAGATCGCGCTCGCAGGCCACAATATTCTTCTCGCAGGTGTCGTGATAGCTGGTGCCAAAGCTGACCACCAGAAGCGCCTTTTTCATCTCTTACTCCTTAAGCAGCGGCCAGCCAGCGCGTTAAACGCGCCCCAAATGCGGCCTGACTTTCCAGTAATTCTTCTCCCGTCACCAACGGTGCCGGGCGTGTAATCACGATGCAGGGAATACCTGCATCCAGACAGGGCTGAACTTTTTCCTGATAACCCCCTTCCGCGCCTGACGCTTTGGTGATCATCACATCCGCCCGACACTGGCGATAAAACGCGGCATTGAACTCGGCGCTAAACGGCCCACACAGTGCGAAGATTTCGCCCACACCAAACCCCAGATCCGCGCACTGTTGAATCACCTCTGGCACAGGCAGTACGCGTGCCAGCAGCGTTTTTTCAGGCAAGCCTGCACGCCAGATAGCCAAATCTTTACTGCCGGTTGTCAGCAACACGCGTTCGCCAAAACGACGTGCTGTTTCACATGCTTGCTGGATGCTCTGTACGATGTGCAGATGCGGGTGAGTTAAATCACTCAACTGTTCAGGTCGCTGATAGCGGCTCAACAACACGCCGGCCGCTTCACAGGCGTTCATGATGTTGCGGCTCACCACCTCGGCATAAGGATGTGACGCATCAATCACCCAGCGCGTCCGGTTTTCCTGCAACCAGGCAATCATTTGTTCGCGTTCCAGACGCCCGCAGCGAACCTGACCTTTGATGTCACCTGCCAGTTGCTTACCTGTCGGCGTCGCCACCGACAGGGTGTAAGCGACATTTGCCGCATCCAGTTGCTGGCATAGCATGCGCGCATCGCTGGTGCCGCCCATAACCAGCACATCACCGTAATTCACAGCACATAACCCCGTGGTGTAATCATCAGCCCATCCTGTACATAGGTGGTTTTGTTGCCGACAATCACCAGACTGGTCATATCCACCGGTTCAAAATCCATATCACCGAGCGTAGTCAGCCATTTTTCCTGTTTTTTACGACCGGCCGACTTCACGATACCTACGGGTGTTTGTGCGCTCTTGCTGGCGGAAAGCAGTTCAAATGCACGCGCCAAATGACCTTCACGACCGCGACTGCGCGGGTTGTAGAAACAGATAACGAAGTCAGCTTCACCGGCAGCAATAATACGTTTTTCAATTACCGGCCACGGCGTTAACAGGTCACTCAGGCTGATATGGCAAAAATCGTGCATCAGCGGTGCGCCAAGCAATGAGGCGGCGGCAATACTTGCCGTCATCCCAGGGATCAGCCGAACCTCAACATCCAGTTTTTGCTTGCTGACCAGCTCAAGCACCAACCCGGCCATACCGTAAATCCCGGCGTCGCCGCTGCTAATCAGCGCCACGTTGTGGCCAGCCTGTGCCAGTTCGATTGCGGCCTGGCAACGTTCAATCTCTTTGCACATCCCGGTTTTGATCACCTGCTTATCGCCGGTGAACGCCTTTACCAGATGGGTGTAGGTTTTATAGCCAACAATGATTTCCGCCGCCTGGAGAGCTTCAACGGCTTCCATGGTCATCATTGCCTGCGAGCCTGGTCCAATTCCAATTACGCTTAACATCAGTGTGAAACTCCCAAAGTGATCGTGACGCCCTGTTCGCGCAGGGTTTCGCCTAACAGTTGTCCGTGGCTCAGCAGCCAGGCTGCAGGACCGGAAACGCTTCCTGTCCCCACCGTTTTGCGAACAAACGATGAGGCCGGAAAACGGTGTTCATGCTCACGCAGCGCGTCAGCGGTAAAGGTTTCGAAAGGCACGCGGCAACAGGAGGCCAGTTGGATAAGCCCCTGTTCGTCTTTTTTCAGCGTGATGCTGCCAATTGCTTTTAACGCCAGTGGGTCGAAGCGTTGGGCTTCGAGTTGGCGTGCCAGCAGCGCAGCTAACAGTGGGAACGGCGTATCCCGACGACAGCCAATTCCGGCAACCACTCGCTGCGGTACCAGCTTCCAGTGCACAACGGGCAGTTCAGGCAGATTGTTGCGCAAGGTAATACAAATCAGCGCATCCAGTTCAGGCAGCTGATTGAGATCGGTCACCGTGATAAATCCACGGCGGTCGCAATGGCTGACGTCCTGTGCCAGTTCGTCGTCCCACCACAGACCAACCCGTTTGTTGCTGACCAGCATCTGGTTAACGATTTTGACCGCCGAGCGGAAATCATTCATGCGGGCATTTAACTGGAACGCCAGTGTGTCCAGCGCCGCCATATCGTTAACATCCGTCGCGGTGGTAATGACCGGGTCGGCCCCCAGCATTCCCGCCAGATAACGCGCCAGTGCATTAGCGCCCCCCGCATGGCCGGAGAGCAGGCTAATGACATGCTGGGCACGTTCATCAATGACCACCACCGCCGGATCGCAAAATTTGTCGTTGACCAGCGGGGCCAGCACACGCACGGCAATGCCGGTTGCACCGATAAAAATCAGCGCTGAGTAATTCGCAAACGCATCGCGCGCGGTGTTAGCAAAACCGTTGTCGAAAGGAATAAATCCCTCCTCCAGCAGTTTTTCACTGGTGAAACAGGTTACCGGCAGCATCGCCGCCAGACGTTTAGCAAGCACAACGCCGCCGGGGGTCAGGCAAAATAGCGCGAGTGATTCAGGCTTTACGGTATTCATGGCTAAAATCCGCCGCATAGAGTTTGGAGTAGTGATACTCCGAGCCCAGGAAGTTACCGACCAGAATGAGCGCCGTTTTACGGATCCCTGCGTCGCGAACTTTGTCGCCAATATCTGCCAGGGTACCGCGCACGGTCTGACTTTCCGGCCAGGTTGCCTTGTAGATCACCGCCACTGGCGTGGCCGCCGGGTAACCGCCTTCAATCAGACGCTCAGCAACCCGGTGGATACGTTGGACGGAAAGATAAATCGCCATCGATGTCTGGTGGCTGGCAAACGACTCCAGTTGTTCACGTTCCGGTACCGGCGTGCGACCTTCCAGACGGGTAATGATGAGACTCTGCGACACTTCCGGTACGGTATACTCGACGCCCAACTCCGCAGCCGCACCCAGGAATGCGCTAACGCCAGGCACCACCTGCCAGTCGATCCCGCGTTTGGTCAGCTCTTCGCCTTGCTCACGCACAGAGCCATACAAGGAAACATCACCGGTTTGCAGACGCACGACGGTTTTACCGGCTTTCACACCCGCTTCCATCAGATCAAGGATCTGCTCCAGATGCAGTTCGGCGCTGTCATGACATTCCGCTCCGGCCGGGCAATATTCCAGTAATTCAGTGTTAATCAGCGATCCGGCATAGATAACCACCTGTGCCTGCTGGAGCAACCGGTAACCTTTGAGGGTAATCAGCTCGCGATCGCCAGGACCTGCGCCAACAAACCACACACTACGGGGATCAAAAATCTCAGACATGGGTTCCTTCCTTCTGACAGGCGATAACAAATACGGGGTTATTCGGTTTGAAATAGTGACCACTACCCAGCGTGGCAAGTGAGGAAACCTGCAGTTGCAGGCAATCCACACCCTGAATGCCAAGGTGGTCCAGATGAGCCAGAGCGGTGTTCAGGTTTTCCTGAAGGATAAATGTCATCACCAGTCGCCCTGCGGGATGTAACTGACGCATTGACCAGTCGATCAGATCGGTCAGATGGCCGCCGCTACCGCCCATGAAAATGGCATCGGCTTTTTCCGCAATCGTCATCGGCGCGATACCGGGAAAAATATCGATGTTTGCACAGGCAAAATGCTGACGGTTTTCGTCCAGCAGCCTGAGTGCATCCGGATTACGCTCGATCGCCGTGATACGCAGCCCCGGATATTGCAACGCCGCCTCAATCGACACGCTGCCGGTTCCCGCGCCGATATCAATCAGATGGCTGGCGCGGTGTAATTCAAGTTTTGAGAGGGCGAGTGCACGTACCGCTTCTTTGGTCATCGGCACTTTCTCTCCACGTAGAAAAAGCTCATCTTTCATCGAGGATCACCACTGCATTCATGTCATAGTCGGCTGTAATTTTGCTCACAGGCAGGCAGTGGATACGCTCATTGTCCATCGCCAGGTTTTCACCAATCACCATCCAGCGATGTCCTTTGCCTCTGGCCACCAACTGCTGTGCAATTTCACGCGGGCCACACAGCGCATCAGTCACCATCGCAACCTTGTTGTGTCGCGCCAGTTCATCAAAACAGACACTGCGACCGTGACTACTGGTGAGCCACATGTCGTTCATATCAATACCAGCTTGTGCGCACAGATACTGAACGGCGCTAATACCGGGAATAATGCGCACATTTTCAATACCAAAATGCGCCACCATCCGCGTGCCAATGCCGTAGAACAGCGGGTCGCCTGAGGCCAGTACCACCACGTTTCGCGCCTGATGTTCGCTTATCCAGTTCAATAGATCCGGAATATTGGCGCCAAGAGCAAACCGTTCACCGGCAAAATCCGGGAACTGCTGCAGATGCCGCTTACCACCGACCAGCACATCGGCCTTTGCAACCGCGTCGCGCGCCACCGGCGTCATCAAATGCAACCCAGCGGGTCCCATCCCAACAACAGTTAACATTCCATCTCCTCTGCGATCTCCGCGACCGGACGATTGCTGCCGAGGACCTGATTATCAAAAGAGAACATGATGGCGTCGCAGGTCGGGGGATTTTTCGTAAAACGCAGGGTTTGCAAGACGCGCATACAAATACGCTTCGCCAAATGGTTGTAAATGTGTTGAAAACCGTATGCTTCGATATGTTCCATCGCAGCTTCGGTCGTGTCACAGTCGCTGACCAGCGTCAGCAGTTCCAACGGCGCGCCAAGTAATGCGAGGTGAGCCACCAGCGTTTCCATGCGGGCATCAGCGATATGACTGTGGGTATGGAAGATCCCTGCCGCGATTTTGATAAGTTTGCCAGGGTGGCCAACCAGCACGATCTGGCGGAATCCCAGGCGCACCGCTTCTTCAATCATGTAACCGACAAAGTTGCTCATAGTGACTACAACCTGTGTGTCGATCCCCATTTGTTCACGCACAAAACGTTCACCGTGGTTACCCGGTACCAGTACGACGCGATCCAGTCCTGCCGCGCGTTTGATCTCCAGCTCCAGCGATAGCGAACGTTTCCAGCTCTCTTCCGACATCGGCGTAACAATGCCCGTGGTTCCAATGATCGAAATACCGCCCAGAATCCCCAGGCGTGAGTTGTAGGTTTTTTGCGCCCGTTCTTCACCTTCAGGCGCAAAAATCTCAATGTTTGCCCCGCGATTTGGTCCAATCGCTTCACGTACTGCGGACTCAATGGTCTGACGTGGTGTCCGGTTAATCGCCGAACTGCCTACCGGCAAACCAATCCCTTTACGGGTCACCGTCCCGACACCTTCACCGCCCTGTAAGACAATTTCTTTGCTATCGTCTAACGTCACGCGGGCAAAGATCAGCATCCCATGCGTGGCGTCCACATCATCACCACCATCTTTGCGGATGGCGGCAATCGCCTGTTGCCCTTCGATATGCGGTGATTCCACGTTCAGGCATAACGTCACCCCGGAAGGCGTCACAATGGAAACCTGATGGATCAGATGCTGGCGCAGCACCATCAACGCAGCGACTTTTGCCGCCGCCGTCGCACACGATCCCGTGGTGTACCCTTTACGCAGCGCTTTACCGTTGTGCCACACTGGCGTATCGAAGGACTGGTCGCTCATCGCGCCCCCTGCATGTGATAAAGCATGGCGTTGACGATAGCGGCAGCGACGTTACTGCCACCTTTGCGACCTAATGCGGCAATGGCGGGCAGATGACTTTGTGTCAGTGCGTCCTTCGACTCCGCCGCGCCAACAAATCCTACCGGTACGCCAACCACACCGCTGACAGGTGCATCATGTTCCAGCAGTCGGAACAACGCGGTTGGCGCGTTGCCAAAGACAAACAGTTTTTCGCCTTCTTCCTTCACGGCAATGTCGACTGCAGCCATTGAACGCGTGATCCCCTGTTCTTTTGCTGCCCGCACCACACGTGGGTCGCTGATGTAACAGCGGCATTCGCCACCGAATTTTGCCAGCAGGGTTTTGTTGATCCCGGAAAGCGCCATCGTGGTATCGGTATAAATCACGCTCGGGCGACTCAATGCTGCGCAAAACTGTTCCAGTACACCGCTGGAAAACCACAGAATGTCCAGCCAGTCGAAATCCGCGGTTGTGTGGATCACCCGCTTGATGATGGCTTCATGCAACGGACTGGCAAACTGATAATCCGGGCGGGTTTCACTGATAATCTCACCAATGATGTCGAAACTTTTGGCCTCAATCGCTTGAGGTTGCTGGATATAGTGCATTTTGTTGTCCTCAGGCGACACCGACCCACAGCCAGCGCAGCGCAATAAAAAGCGCCAGTGCCAGGGTCGATGCTACCCACATCAATCGAATCGTTTGGGAAATGTCGTCTACAGAAATGTCTCGTTGTTGATCGCCAATCCACGGTTTCTCAACGCGTTCGCCAAAGTAGTCATTGGGTCCCCCGAGGCGAATACCTAATGCGCCGGCCACAGCAGCTTCCGACCACGCGCAGTTTGGGCTGCTATGGTTGTAGCGATCACGCCAGCCAATCTGCAAAGCCCGTGCGCCGTCCTGGCGGCATAAAAACGCCGCCACACCCAGCAACAACCAGCTCAGTCTTGCCGGAATAAAGTTAGCGACATCGTCCAGACGGGCGCTGACCATGCCGATAGCACGGTACTTTTCATGTTTGTACCCCACCATTGAATCGAGGGTATTCACCGCTTTGTAGGCCATCGCCAGCGGCGCACCGCCCAGTAAGAGAAAGAACAGCGGCGCGATGATGCCGTCAACGGTGTTTTCCGCCACGGTTTCCACCACGGCGCGGTTGATCTGTTTTGGTTGCAGCTGTGAGGTATCACGTCCCACAATCCAGGAAAGTTTTTCCCGACTTTCGGCGAGATTATTGGCACGCAATGGACGCTCAACATCCAGCGCAGCATTCGCCAGACAACGCCCCGCCAGCACGGTAAAGATCATCCACACCTCTACGCCCCATCCCAGCCACGGATGAATGGAATTCGCCAGCCTCAGCACTCCCCAGGAAACGCCCCATGTCACACCGACCACCACGATCCACATCACGGCACCGCCGATTCTCAGCGTGCTATCACGATGGCAATAACGCCGAATGACTCGCTGGACTGCGGAGATAAGGTTGCCAATCCAGCGCACCGGGTGAGGCCAGTTCTGCGGATCGCCAATGATAAAATCCAGCAGCCAGGCAACGCACCATGCAAGTATCGTCATAGCGCGTTCCTCGCAGCGGCCAGCCAGTGATTGAGCATTTCGGGGCGCTGGGCAAAATGAACGTGCAGGTAGCTGGCGAAGGTATTTCCGACCTGCCATCCGCCTGACCAGGCCTGCAGCGTTTTGCCATCACGCACCTTGCGGCAACTCATCACCGCCGGAGTTTCAGGGGTAAAATCGGAATAGTGGAATTCATGCCCGCGCAGAACTTCACCGGTCGTTGCCAGCAATGTTTGCTGTGTGGCTTGTGCCTCGCAGTAGCCAAACCGGGTCAGTCGTTTGCCCATTTTGCTGTGCCCAGGAATGATATCCGCCATTAGCCAGCGATCGCCGTTGCTGTCCTCCAGCGAGCTACCGAGATACATCAACCCTCCGCACTCAGCATAAATAGCGACGCCACGCTGATGTGCCGCTCGCAATTGCTCCAGCATGGTGACATTACGGGCCAGGGCCGCAGCATGCAGTTCCGGATACCCACCGCCTAACCAGATCATCTGGCAGTCCGGTAAACAGGTATCGTGCAGCGGGCTAAAACGAACAATGTTGAGGCCCGTACGCGCCAGTAACGTAATGTTATCCGGATAATAAAAGTTGAACGCCTCGTCATCAGCAATGGCCAGCGTTAACCCTGCGCCTGCGTCTGCAGCAGGCAGGGCGGGCCATTCACCAACAGGAAGGTTGTCTGACGCACTTAAGGCCAGCAGCGCGTCGATATCCAGCGTCTGTTCCAGCATCGCGGCAAAATCCTGCCACGGTTGCTGGTTGATAACTGACTCACGAGCGGTAACCAGACCCAGATGACGCTCAGGGAGCGCGACGCCCTCCATGCGAGGAACATAGCCCAATACAGGCACGGAGCAATAACGCTCAACCGCAACTTTGAGTAGCTGGTAATGTGTTTCGCTGTTGACCCGATTAACAATCACGCCTGCAATGTTCAGACTGGGATCAAAATGCTGGAATCCCATCACCGTGGCGGCTATCGAAGTGGAAACCGCCTTACCGTCAACCAGCAAGATGACCGGGCAGCCCAACTGTTTCGCCATCGCCGCAGTACTGCAGTAATCAGGGTCTGTGCCATAGCCGTCATATAACCCCATAACGCCTTCGATAACGGCAATATCCGCGTGCTGCATCTGCTCGCAAAATAAGGCATTCAGTGTAGAGGTGGGTAGCATGAAGCTATCAAGATTGCGGGAAGCCGTGCCGCATACCGCGGTGTGCCAGCCAGTATCAAGGTAATCAGGACCGACTTTGCATGGCTGGACGCGTAAACCGCGCTTTTTCATCAGGCTCAACAAGCCCAGCGTCACCGTGGTTTTGCCACAGCCGCTACCGGTACCTGCAAGAACAAATGCGTGAAAACTGGCCGCCATACCCTGATCCTGTTCAGGGTGGTAGGGGTGTATAGATACCCAGTCTCTCGACTGTATGCATCTGCGCAACCCACTTCCCACCGAAGTTGTTGGTAGTCACCGACAGGCAGGTCTTCTGGCTTAGCGTCGTCCTCGCCCGTCCTTCCCAATCTTGCGATCAGTGGTCTATACGGGGTCGTCAGCATCACAGCAGCGGGGGCTGCGGGGGATTCTCACCCCCTTCCCTACCACAAATGTGGCAAACCTGTCAGTTCAAGAGCCGATTTAATTTGGCTCTGTGTCTTGAGGCAAATTCACGACCTCATGACAATAATTCAATTTAATATCTTGCCGGGTACATTCAACCAATGTTATGGCCTCAACCCGTTTATTCATATGTTCATTTTTTGAATGAAAGCGTCATTAAAGAATAAAGAAAGTCTTTCACACAGACACTGTATCTCATCACAAAAATAAAAACTGGTGCAGTTTATCCCTCAAATACTATTATTTTGTTGCGCTATGACAATTTATTGACTGCTGTAGTTATTTTTCATTTTATAATGACTGACATAGCATACGATATCAAAAATCGGCAATAGCAAATTATTGCTATTTAAGCTGTCTCTTCAGATGAGATGACATTTATTTGCTGACGGAAAGCCTGCGGCGTAACCTGGTACGTTTGACGGAAAACTTTGCAAAAATAACTGGTTTGTGAGAAGCCTAAATTTCGCGCGATACTGGCAATGCTCCAGTCGCTATGACAAAGTAACTCTTTGGCACTCGCCATTCGCTGTTGATTTACCCATGCGTTAAATCCTATCCCCTGATATTTTTTGAACAATTTGCTGAAATAGTAAGGGCTGAGATAAACATGAGAGGCAACATCTTCCAGGCGAAGCTCGTCCGATAAATGCGCATCAATATAACGCAAGGCTTTCTTCATTTTACTGTCATGAGGGTTCGGACTACGATTAGCCCGCACCGGCTCTGACTGTTGCGGATTGTCTTTAATTACGACGAAATTCAGTTGTTTTTTAAGACAATTTTCTACAATGAGCTTTAGCAAATCAGCAGAGGCAATAACCCGCGAATAGTCCATTTCCGGTACATTACGAAATTCACTCACCAGTTCAGGATCGGCTTGCCAACGGTCGTCCACGTTCAGAATATCCACCAGCCCCACGTCATTACTTAAGCGCACCTGACCACATAAGACAAACCCTACCAGATGTCCCGCAATGACCAGCGGAATGGAGAAGTCGGTAAGTCCGGCATGGCAGCGATAAATGCAAGGTTGATCGGATTTTGAAGCTTCCAGTCCCCCACAGCGATCGCTCATACGACATCGCGTACTATGTTGAGGATGCTGGCGCATCAACTGGCAAAAAGGGGTGAAATTAAAAAGCTCAGAAATTTCATCACCGTGAATATTGACAACCACAACAGCCAGACTGGTGGCCTGCGCAAAATCCTGTGCGATTTTATTAATGAGTTCTGAGTTCAGGGCACTCGCAGAAATCATGATAAAACCTCTCAGTTAATTTATTGTTATAAATAAAACATGTTATTTACATCCGCTTTTCATCTCACTATCCAAAGCAATGATAAAAGGCGTATTCGAACATAACAAAAGTCTCCCATTCTTGGGAGACTTTTTAAGCGGTTCAGGAAACCTGATCACGAAAACAGTTATTACATTTCAAAAATAAACATTTTCCGTGAAGCTAACGCTCATTTTCCTCCAGCTTACAGCTATTACACGGTAAGTTTTTGCCAATAAAGTAACGATAAATTGCTGCCCCCGCACAAGCACCAATGATAGGTGCCACGATCGGGACAATAAAGTAAGGAATATCACGCCCCCCAGTCATCGCGACATCCCCCCAGCCCGCCATCCATGCGAACAATTTAGGCCCAAAATCACGAGCCGGATTCATGGCAAATCCGGTAAGCGGCCCGGTAGAAGCCCCAAGAACAGCAACCAGAATACCGATCAGTAGTGGTGCTAACGGCCCCCGGGGAATCCCATTGCCATCATCGGTGAGCGCCATGATCATTCCCATCAGAATGGAGGTAATCACAACTTCCACCAGTGCAGCCTGCCAGACGCTGAGTGCAGCGGCAGGATAAGTACTAAATATGCTGGCAAGCTGCAAACTTTCGAGGCTGCCCCGCACCATGTGGTGGGCGGTTTCGTACTCGATAAACAAACTGCCATACAACAAATAGGCGAGCAGAGCGCCACCAAAGGCACCAGCCACCTGAGCAATGGAGTATGGCAACACTTTACGGCCAGGAAAACAGGCAAACAGCCATAGTGCGATGGTGATAGCGGGATTGAGATGTGCACCCGAGATCCCTGCAGTCAGATAAACTGCCAGTGAGATCCCCAGCCCCCATATAATGCAGATTTCCCACAACCCTAAACTGGCACCGGCTACTTTCAGGGCGCTCAGGCATCCAATGCCAAAAAACAAAAATAGCCCGGTACCCAAAAACTCGGCAATGCATTGCGCTTTTAGTGAATCGTTCATTGTGACACCTTCTAAGCAGAGTTCGTGTCTTTACCAGCGGTCTCCTTGCTGGCTCGTAGAATACTTCGAGACTTACTATAAAAAGCGGTGTCGGCAAATTGTTGGCAACCTGAAGGCTGTATGTGCGTCAAAATCGTGTTGTGATAGCAAATTCTTGTCATCATCTTTATAAAAACACGCCGCCGAATGGGCCGAATTCTTATTAAATGCATATTTATAAAATAATAAAATATTGCTTATGGCAGATTTTAATTTTCAAACAATCATCACAATTTCATTTTCATCGCATAGCAAATGATATTTATCTTGTCACCTCAAAAAGTGTAAATATGGAATTAACATAACTAATTTGTCATATTGGCAACATTAAATAAAGCTTTTAAAAACAACATATTACGATAAATAATAGCAATTTTATATCACCATATCCTCACTATTTTTTCACTCACACTTTCAAGTCAGCCATTCTTTTTCCTCGCTTCTTTTTATAGTCATGAAAATCGGGACAACCCAGGCGAGGTCTTTATGCAACAAGAAGCGTTAGGAATGGTAGAAACCAAAGGCTTAACTGCAGCCATAGAGGCCGCAGACGCAATGGTGAAATCAGCCAATGTGATGCTGGTCGGCTACGAAAAAATTGGTTCAGGGCTGGTAACAGTCATTGTTCGCGGTGATGTCGGCGCGGTTAAAGCAGCAACAGATGCCGGTGCCGCCGCCGCACGCAACGTGGGAGAAGTGAAAGCCGTACATGTGATCCCACGCCCTCACACCGATGTCGAAAAAATCTTACCGAAGGGAATTAGCTAATGAGCAGCAATGAGCTGGTTGAACAGATCATGGCGCAGGTGATTGCTCGTGTGGCAACGCCAGAACAACAGGCTATCCCTGAAAATACTCACCCAACACGAGAAACGGCTATGGCAGAGAAGAGCTGCAGTTTAACGGAGTTTGTCGGTACTGCGATTGGCGACACCGTCGGTCTGGTGATCGCCAACGTAGACAGTGCCTTACTGGACGCGATGAAACTTGAAAAGCGCTATCGCTCCATCGGTATCCTCGGCGCGCGCACAGGCGCAGGCCCACACATCATGGCCGCCGATGAAGCGGTAAAAGCCACAAATACTGAAGTCGTCAGCATTGAACTTCCTCGTGATACCAAAGGCGGCGCAGGTCATGGCTCGCTGATTATCTTAGGCGGTAACGACGTTTCTGACGTGAAACGCGGGATTGAAGTTGCGCTGAAAGAACTGGATCGCACCTTTGGCGATGTATATGCCAACGAAGCCGGACATATCGAAATGCAATACACGGCGCGCGCCAGTTACGCGCTGGAAAAAGCCTTCGGAGCACCAATTGGTCGTGCCTGTGGCGTTATCGTCGGTGCCCCTGCCTCCGTTGGTGTACTGATGGCCGATACGGCGCTGAAATCCGCCAATGTTGAAGTGGTGGCCTACAGTTCTCCCGCTCATGGCACCAGTTTCAGCAACGAAGCCATTCTGGTCATTTCCGGTGACTCTGGGGCTGTGCGTCAGGCCGTTATCTCAGCCCGTGAGATCGGTAAAACCGTGCTGGCGACCCTGGGCTCAGAACCCAAAAACGACCGTCCGTCCTATATCTGATATCAGTGAGGCTGATTCATGAGATCGAAAAGATTTGAAGCACTGGCGAAACGCCCTGTGAATCAGGACGGCTTCGTTAAGGAGTGGATCGAAGAAGGCTTCATTGCGATGGAAAGCCCGAACGACCCTAAGCCGTCGATTAAAATCGTCAACGGTATCGTCACTGAACTGGACGGCAAATCCGTCAGTGAATTTGATCTGATTGACCACTTCATCGCGCGCTACGGCATTAACCTGGCCCGCGCTGAAGAGGTGATGGCGATGGACTCGGTTAAACTCGCCAATATGCTTTGCGACCCTAACGTCAAGCGTATGGACATTGTTCCTCTGACCACTGCAATGACGCCAGCGAAAATTGTGGAAGTGGTTTCGCACATGAACGTCGTTGAGATGATGATGGCAATGCAGAAAATGCGTGCCCGCCGAACCCCTTCTCAACAAGCGCACGTGACTAACGTTAAAGACAACCCGGTACAGATTGCTGCCGATGCCGCCGAAGGCGCATGGCGTGGGTTTGACGAACAAGAAACCACGGTTGCGGTAGCACGCTACGCGCCGTTCAACGCCATCGCGCTATTGGTCGGCTCTCAGGTTGGTCGTCCGGGCGTACTGACGCAGTGCTCCCTGGAAGAAGCCACCGAGCTGAAGCTCGGTATGTTGGGCCACACTTGCTACGCCGAAACCATTTCCGTTTACGGCACCGAACCGGTCTTCACCGATGGTGACGATACGCCATGGTCGAAAGGTTTCTTAGCCTCTTCTTACGCCTCACGTGGCCTGAAAATGCGCTTCACTTCTGGCTCCGGTTCAGAAGTTCAGATGGGCTACGCCGAAGGCAAATCGATGCTTTATCTGGAAGCACGCTGCATTTACATCACCAAGGCGGCTGGCGTTCAGGGTTTGCAAAACGGTTCCGTAAGCTGCATCGGCGTACCGTCTGCCGTGCCATCAGGCATTCGCGCGGTACTGGCGGAAAACCTGATCTGCTCGTCACTGGATCTGGAATGCGCCTCCAGTAACGACCAGACCTTCACCCACTCCGATATGCGTCGTACTGCTCGTCTGCTGATGCAATTCTTGCCGGGTACAGATTTCATTTCATCTGGTTATTCCGCTGTTCCGAACTACGACAACATGTTCGCCGGTTCCAACGAGGATGCCGAAGATTTTGACGATTACAACGTCATCCAGCGCGATCTGAAAGTCGACGGTGGTTTGCGTCCGGTGCGTGAAGAAGACGTTATCGCCATTCGCAATAAAGCGGCTCGCGCACTGCAGGCCGTATTCGCCGGGATGGGATTACCGCCAATCACCGACGAAGAAGTCGAGGCCGCAACCTACGCCCACGGTTCAAAAGATATGCCCGAGCGTAACATCGTTGAAGACATCAAATTTGCGCAAGAGATCATCAATAAAAACCGTAACGGCCTGGAAGTGGTGAAAGCCCTTGCTCAGGGTGGGTTTACCGATGTTGCTCAAGACATGCTCAACATCCAAAAAGCCAAGTTAACCGGAGACTATCTGCATACCTCCGCCATTATCGTCGGCGACGGACAAGTGCTTTCCGCAGTGAATGACGTCAACGATTATGCCGGTCCGGCAACAGGTTATCGCCTGCAAGGCGAACGCTGGGAAGAAATTAAAAACATCCCTGGCGCACTTGATCCCAACGAGCTTGGCTAAGGGGTGAACAATGGAAATCAATGAAAAACTGCTGCGTCAGATAATTGAGGATGTGCTGGCTGAAATGCAGACCAGCGATAAACCCGTCTCTTTTCGCGCATCGGCCGCGACCAGTGCGCCACAGGCTGCAACGGTACAGGGCGACGGCTTTCTGACCGAAATTGGCGAAGCCAAACAAGGTCAGCAGCAGGACGAAGTCATTATTGCCGTAGGTCCGGCGTTTGGTCTCTCACAAACCGTCAATATCGTCGGTATTCCGCACAAAAATATTTTGCGCGAAGTGATAGCCGGTATTGAAGAAGAGGGAATTAAAGCACGCGTAATCCGTTGCTTTAAATCTTCCGATGTTGCGTTTGTGGCTGTGGAAGGTAACCGCCTGAGTGGTTCCGGGATCTCAATTGGCATCCAGTCCAAAGGCACCACGGTTATCCACCAGCAAGGGTTACCGCCGCTTTCTAACCTGGAGTTGTTCCCACAGGCACCGCTGCTGACGCTGGAAACCTACCGCCAGATTGGTAAGAACGCCGCGCGTTACGCCAAGCGTGAGTCTCCGCAACCAGTCCCGACGCTAAATGACCAAATGGCGCGTCCGAAGTATCAGGCGAAATCAGCCATTTTGCACATTAAAGAGACCAAATACGTCGTAACGGGCAAAAACCCGCAGGAACTGCGCGTGGCGCTTTGATAAAGGATAACTCCATGAATACCGACGCAATTGAATCGATGGTTCGGGATGTGTTGAGCCGGATGAACAGCCTGCAAGGAGAAACAACCTCTCCCGTTACGGCAGCAGCTTCAGCACATACCGCAAAAGTCACGGATTACCCGCTGGCGAATAAACATCCTGAGTGGGTCAAAACCGCAACCAACAAAACGTTGGATGACTTCACGCTCGAAAATGTTCTGAGCAATAAAGTGACCGCGCAGGATATGCGTATCACACCTGAAACGCTGCGTATTCAGGCGGACATCGCCAAAGACGCCGGCCGTGACAGACTGGCGATGAACTTCGAACGTGCAGCCGAACTGACTGCTGTACCTGACGACCGCATTCTTGAGATCTACAACGCGTTACGGCCTTATCGCTCAACGAAAGACGAGTTGATGGCCATCGCCGACGATCTGGAGAGTCGCTATCAGGCGAAGATCTGTGCCGCGTTCGTTCGTGAAGCAGCAGCGCTGTATGTAGAGCGCAAGAAACTTAAAGGCGACGACTAACATCAGGGTGAAACGATGCGATATATAGCTGGCATTGATATAGGCAACTCATCAACGGAAGTTGCACTGGCAACCCTGGATGAGACTGGCGTACTAAGTATTTCCGGCAGCGCACTGGCGGAAACCACCGGAATTAAAGGCACATTGCGTAATGTGTTTGGTATTCAGGAGGCACTTGCACAGGCGGCAAAAAATGCCGGCATTAATGTCAGCGATATTTCGCTCATCCGTATTAACGAAGCCACACCGGTTATCGGTGACGTGGCGATGGAAACCATCACCGAAACCATCATCACAGAATCCACCATGATCGGTCACAACCCCAAAACGCCTGGCGGTGTCGGGTTAGGCGTTGGTGTAACCATTACGCCGGAAGAGCTCCTGAGCCGTCCGGCGGATACGCCTTATATCCTGGTCGTTTCATCGGCTTTCGATTTTGCCGATGTCGCCACGATGATTAACGCTTCCGCACGCGCCGGATACCAGTTGACTGGCGTTATTTTGCAACAGGATGACGGTGTGCTGGTTAGCAACCGGCTGAATACGCCTCTGCCCATCGTTGATGAGGTCCGCCATATCGATCGTATCCCGCTGGGCATGCTGGCCGCTATTGAGGTCGCTGTTCCAGGCAAGGTTATCGAAACCCTTTCTAACCCGTACGGAATCGCGACTGTCTTTGGCCTTAGCGCAGAAGAGACCAAAAACATTGTCCCCATGGCCCGCGCGCTGATTGGCAACCGCTCTGCGGTAGTGGTGAAAACGCCATCAGGTGATGTGAAGGCTCGTGCAATCCCTGCCGGGAACCTGGAACTGCAATCGCAAGGACGAACCGTACGCGTCGACGTCGCGGCAGGTGCCGACGCGATTATGAAAGCGGTTGGTGAATGCCCGAAGCTGGATAACGTCACCGGAGAGGCGGGAACCAATATTGGCGGCATGCTGGAGCACGTTCGCCAGACAATGGCTGAATTAACCAACAAACCCAGCCATGAAATCTTTATTCAGGATCTGTTGGCAGTTGATACTTCAGTTCCAGTCAGCGTGACCGGGGGACTTGCCGGCGAGTTTTCACTGGAACAGGCCGTTGGTATTGCTTCTATGGTGAAATCAGATCGTCTGCAAATGGCGATGATTGCCCAGGAAATCACGCAAAAACTCAACATTGATGTGCAGGTTGGTGGTGCTGAAGCCGAAGCCGCTATTCTGGGTGCCTTAACCACACCGGGTACCACACGTCCACTGGCTATTCTGGATCTTGGGGCCGGGTCTACTGACGCCTCTATCATTAATCCTAAGGGCGACATTATTGCCACACACCTGGCGGGCGCAGGCGATATGGTCACGATGATTATTGCCCGTGAACTGGGTCTGGATGACCGCTATTTGGCGGAAGAGATCAAGAAGTACCCGCTGGCGAAAGTAGAGAGCTTGTTCCACCTGCGTCACGAAGATGGCAGCGTTCAGTTCTTCCCTACGCCTCTCCCTCCTGCCGTTTTCGCTCGCGTATGCGTTGTAAAACCTGATGAACTGGTGCCACTGCCCGGCGATCTGGCGTTGGAAAAAGTGCGTGCTATTCGTCGCAGCGCTAAAGAGCGTGTTTTTGTTACCAACGCGCTGAGGGCGCTGCGACAGGTTAGCCCGACCGGGAATATTCGGGACATCCCCTTTGTCGTTTTGGTTGGAGGTTCCTCGCTGGACTTCGAAGTTCCGCAACTGGTTACTGATGCGCTGGCTCATTATCGCCTGGTCGCGGGTCGCGGCAATATTCGGGGCTCGGAAGGTCCGCGCAACGCAGTTGCGACGGGGTTAATTCTCTCCTGGTACAAGGCATTCGCTCATGGAAAGTAACCTCACTGTACCCGCTATTGTGATCTTCGCCATGGGTGACTGCGCAAACATCTGGAATGACGTTCTGCTGGGCATTGAAGAAGAAGGTATCCCCTTCGTGATTCAACAGACCCACTCGACTGACATTACCCACAACGCATGGCTGGCCGCTTGTCAGTCACCGTTGCTGGTCGGCATTGGATGCAGCCGGGAAAAGCTGGTTGTGCACTATAAGAATCTACCCACCTCAGCGCCACTTTTTACGCTGACGTATCAACAAAATAGCCACGCTCGCCGGAGCATCGGTAATAACGCTGCGCGACTGGTAAAAGGCATCCCCTTCCGGGACTGCCACTCATAATCCACAGGAGAAAAGCAGTATGAATAACGCACTGGGACTGGTTGAAACAAAAGGGCTCGTCGGCGCTATTGAAGCCGCTGATGCCATGGTGAAATCCGCAAATGTGCAGTTGGTTGGCTACGAAAAAATCGGCTCAGGACTTATCACCGTGATGGTCCGCGGGGATGTCGGTGCCGTAAAAGCGGCAGTAGATGCAGGAAGCGCAGCAGCGAGCGCTGTTGGAGAGGTGAAATCCTGTCACGTTATCCCACGTCCACACAGCGACGTTGAAGCCATTTTACCTAAATCCGCATAAATCGCCGTAAACAAGGAGCACAGCGTGAAGCAATCACTGGGATTACTTGAAGTTAGTGGTCTGGCATTAGCCATCAGTTGCGCGGACGTCATGGCGAAAGCCGCTTCCATCACGCTGGTGGGCCTCGAAAAAACCAACGGCTCAGGCTGGACGGTGATCAAAATCATCGGGGATGTGGCCTCCGTTCAGGCGGCTATATCCACCGGTGCCAGTTTAGCAGAACGGCAAAATGGACTGGTCGCGCACAGGGTCATTTCAAGACCCGGAGAAGGCATTCTTTCCCACTGTGTCCCCGTGCAGCCAACGCCAACGCCAGCAGCGATACCTGATGTATCGCAAGAGCAAGAAGAGATGGCTACAGAAATTGCATTACCTGGAGCAGCGCAACAGGCAGAGTTGATTAGCTGCAATCTGTGTCTTGACCCTGCCTGCCCTCGCCAGAAAGGCGAGCCACGCGCTCTCTGCCTGCATTCAGGCAAACGAGGTGAAGCGTAATGGATAAACAGCAACTGGAAACAACGGTCAGTAAAGTACTGGATGAAATGCGTGAACGCCCTATTCCTCTCGGGATTTCGAACCGCCACATCCATCTTTGCGCCGAGGACTACACTCGGCTGTTCCCTAATCAGCCGATTAGCGAGAAAAAGGGCCTGTTGCAGCCCGGACAATATGCCGCAGACCAGACCGTCACACTGGTCGGACCGAAAGGTCAGTTAAAGAATGTGCGTCTGCTTGGTCCACTGCGGAGTACTAGCCAGGTGGAGATATCGCGTACCGACGCCCGCACATTAGGCATCGCAGCACCGCTACGCATGTCCGGTAATATTCAGGGAACGCCTGGCATTCGTCTTATCAGCCCCTTTGCTGAACTGGACTTACCCTCCGGGGTTATAGTTGCTCAGCGACATATCCATATGTCGCCGCTGGATGCGCTGATACTGCGCGTATCTCATGGAGATAAAGTCTCCGTGGCTATCAATGGCGATGAACGCCGACTGATTTTCGATAATGTCGCCGTACGCGTTTCACCGGATATGCGCCTTGAGATGCATATCGATACAGACGAAGCCAATGCAGCAGGCGCTGATAATCCGCAGGCATTTGCCACATTGGTGACCCCACGATGAACAACGAACTGCTGCAACGCATCATTGAGGAAGTTGTTTCCCGGCTCAAAAAACGCGCGGAAAGTACCATCACGCTGAGCGTCGCACAGTTACGGGAAATCGATTCCCGGACATTATGTTGTCAGTACTCGTCACTACACCTCCTGCAGGCAGACCTGCCTTTACTGGAGAAAATTGCAGATTGCATTCCGTCCAGTGTCGCGGCGGTAACAATCCACGAGGCGCTGGCATGCGGGCTTCGCGTAAAAATCACTCTACAGCATCGGCTGCTACCGGCACTCCCCGTGAAAAAGCTCACGCGACTGCCGCTGGAGTTCAGTAATGAACTGGGGCACATCGTCATGCTGCATCCTGAAACGCTCTTAAGTTATGCCGATGTTGCCCAACTTAACGGTGGCATCCTGGTGTTGCGTCGTCGCTGTGTCGTGACGGCACTGGCTCGGGAAGCGGTTAGTACGCGAAATGTTCAATTAATTAAGCAGGAGTGAACCATGTATCTGGCAAGGGTTACAGGTGTTGTGGTTTCTACGCAAAAATCACCATCGCTGGTGGGGAAAAAACTGTTGCTGGTACGCCGGGTAAGCACTGACGGAGAGCTCCCCGCCTCCCCCGCTACCGGAGATGAAGTCGCGGTTGACTCAGTCGGTGCAGGAACGGGCGAACTGGTATTACTCAGCAGTGGTTCCAGTGCCAGACACGTTTTTTCCGGTCCCAATGAGGCCATCGATTTGGCGATCGTCGGCATCGTCGACACGCTTTCTCGTTAGGAGGAACTATGGCGATTTATACCCGCACTGGCGATGCCGGCACAACTGCCCTCTTTACCGGGCAACGCGTGAGCAAAACGCACCCACGCGTCGAGGCTTACGGTACGCTGGACGAACTGAATGCGACGCTGAGCCTGTGCGTTTGTGCGGTGAAAAACCCACAACACCGCCTGTTACTTGAAAATATTCAGCTGCAGTTGTTTTGGTTCAGTGCCGAACTGGCCAGCGAAAGCGAACAGCCCACACCCGATCAGCGATACATCAGCTCGGAAGAAATTGCGGCTCTGGAAGCCGCCATCGATACCGCAATGGGAAGAATGCCGCCCCTGCGCAGCTTTATTTTACCTGGCCGCTGCGAAGCCGCCAGTCGTCTGCACTTTGCCCGCACGCTGGCTCGCCGCGCAGAGAGGCGACTGGTCGAGCTCTCCACCGAAATCTCCGTCAGACACGTACTGATGCGTTATATCAACCGCCTGTCTGACTGTTTATATGCGCTTGCACGCGCAGAAGATCATGACGCCCATCAAAACGACATTATCCAGAAAGTGGCGGAGCGCTATCTTGCGGCCACTCGCACAGCAGTCACCAGGGAGTCGACTATGTCTTTGTCTTTTCACGAACTCCATCAACTGACACGCGCGGCAGTAACGCGCGCTGAAGAGCTCCAGGTCCCTGTTGTTGTCAGCATAGTGGATACCAATGGTACGCCTACAGTGACCTGGCGCATGCCAGATGCCTTGCTCGTCAGTAGTGAGCTGGCACCGAAAAAAGCCTGGACCGCCGTCGCAATGAAAACTGCCACGCACGAACTGACGTCCGCGGTTCAGCCGGGCGCCGCACTTTACGGTCTGGAAAGCCATATGCAGGGAAAAATCGTCACCTTTGGAGGCGGCTACGCATTATGGCGCGAAGGTTTACTCCTTGGGGGTCTTGGCATCAGCGGAGGAAGCGTTGAGCAGGATATGGACATTGCAGAAACGGCCATTGCGGCGATTAACGTGAGAACACATCAATGAATACTTCAGAACTTGAAACCCTTATCCGCAACATTTTGACTGAGCAACTCGCCCCGGCAAAAACAGACGTTAAAGGCAAGGGTATCTTTCCGTCCGTCGGTGAAGCCATCGATGCTGCTCATCAGGCTTTTCTGCGCTATCAGCAATGTCCGCTAAAAACCCGCAGCGCCATCATTAGCGCCCTTCGGGAAGA
Source organism: Citrobacter sp. Igbk 16 (assembly GCF_028069755.1). Lineage (NCBI taxonomy): Bacteria > Pseudomonadati > Pseudomonadota > Gammaproteobacteria > Enterobacterales > Enterobacteriaceae > Citrobacter > Citrobacter sp. Igbk 16. The sequence goes on from NZ_JANEWJ010000004.1 coordinate 161,233, forward strand.
GCTGACGCCTCATCTGGCTTCTTTGGCCGCTGAAAGCGCAACAGAAACGGGTATGGGTAACAAAGAGGATAAGTTTCTTAAAAATAAAGCTGCGCTGGATAACACCCCTGGCATCGAAGACCTTACCACCACTGCACTTACCGGTGACGGTGGCATGGTGTTGTTTGAGTATTCTCCATTTGGGGTGATTGGCTCCGTTGCGCCAAGTACGAACCCCACGGAAACCATCATCAATAACAGCATCAGTATGCTGGCCGCGGGAAACAGTGTTTACTTCAGCCCGCACCCTGGTGCAAAAGCGGTATCACTGAAACTGATTGCCATGATTGAAGATATTGCCTTCCGCTGCTGCGGGATTAGGAATCTTGTCGTCACGGTCACAGAACCTACTTTTGAAGCTACCCAGCAGATGATGGCTCACCCTAAAATCGCAGTTCTGGCGATTACCGGCGGCCCTGGCATTGTTGCTATGGGTATGAAAAGCGGGAAGAAAGTTATTGGGGCTGGCGCAGGAAACCCGCCCTGTATTGTTGATGAAACTGCTGACCTGGTTAAAGCAGCTGAAGATATCATCAACGGTGCATCGTTTGATTACAACCTGCCCTGTATTGCTGAGAAAAGCCTGATTGTTGTCGATGCTGTTGCTGAACGACTGGTCCAACAAATGCAGTCTTTTGGCGCGTTACTTCTGCACAACGAAGACATCAACAAACTGCGCGCCGCCTGTCTGCCTGAAGGCATAGCCAATAAAAAACTGGTTGGAAAGAGTCCAGCAGCCCTGCTTGAAGCTGCGGACATACCGGTTCCGGCAAAAACACCTCGCCTGTTGATTGGCATCGTCAATGCTGACGATCCATGGGTCACCAGCGAACAGTTGATGCCAATGCTGCCCATCGTGAGCGTAAAGGATTTTGACAGTGCACTGGCGTTGGCACTGAAAGTTGAAGAGGGACTGCATCACACTGCCATCATGCATTCACAAAACGTGTCACGTCTGAATCTTGCTGCCCGCACCCTTCAGACCTCTATCTTTGTGAAAAATGGCCCCTCTTACGCCGGTATTGGTGTCGGTGGTGAAGGTTTTACCACCTTTACTATCGCTACCCCTACTGGTGAAGGCACGACGTCAGCGCGAACTTTCGCACGCTCTCGTCGTTGCGTGCTCACCAACGGTTTTTCTATTCGCTAATGAGGCCGTTATGAATAGCTTTTCACTGCAAACACGATTGTTCAGCGGCCAGGGAAGTCTGGATGTGCTTAAGCGTTTCTCCAATAAACATATCTGGATTATCTGCGACGGTTTTCTCGCACGTTCTCCCCTGATTGAAAAGCTGCAAAATACGCTGCCCGCGGATAATCGCATCAGCATTTTCAGTGATATCACCCCCGACCCAACCATTGGTACGGTAGTCCAGGGGATTGCACAAATGCAGTCCCTGCAACCGGATGTGGTGATTGGCTTTGGTGGTGGCTCCGCACTTGACGCCGCCAAAGCTATCGTCTGGTTCAGCCGTCAGTTTGGTATTGAAATTGAAACCTGTGTGGCCATTCCCACCACCAGCGGTACAGGCTCGGAAGTAACCAGCGCCTGCGTGATCAGCGATCCGGAGAAAGGTATTAAATATCCACTATTTAATAACGCCCTTTACCCTGACATGGCCATTCTTGATCCTACGCTGGTTGTCAGCGTCCCTCCTGCCATTACTGCGAATACCGGTATGGATGTCCTGACACATGCGCTGGAAGCCTATGTATCGATAAAAGCCAGTGACTTCACGGATGCGCTGGCGGAAAAAGCCGCGCAAATTGTCTTCCAGTACCTGCCTGTTGCGGTTAGCAAAGGCGATTGCCTGGCAACTCGGGGGAAAATGCACAATGCATCTACATTGGCAGGGATGGCATTTAGCCAGGCGGGGCTGGGTATCAATCACGCCATTGCCCATCAGCTCGGTGGTCAGTTTCACTTACCCCATGGGCTGGCTAACGCACTGTTACTCACTTGTGTCATTCAGTTTAATGCACGCGACCCACGGGCGGCAAAGCGCTACGCCCGTTTTGCGAAAGCCTGCCATTTATGCCCGGATAGTGCGAATGATACGGCGGCACTCAATGCACTTATTCATCATATTGAACAACTCAAAAAACAGTGCGCATTACCGGCATTTATTGATGCACTGAAAGACGAGAAGCATACCTGGTCGCAACGTATACCGGCGATGGTTCAGGCCGCGCTGGCTGATGTCACGTTGCAAACCAATCCCCGCGTAGCCGATGCCAGTGCCATTCAGGAACTGCTTGAGGAATTATTATGAATACAGCCATGACGGCAGAACATGTTCTTTATGACGCACAAACGATACGCGATCGCGTGCGTGCAGCAGGCGTGGTTGGGGCCGGTGGTGCAGGGTTTCCTGCACACGTTAAACTCCAGGCGCAGGTTGATACGTTTCTGGTGAACGCCGCAGAATGCGAGCCAATGCTGAAAGTCGATCAACAATTAATGGCGGTGCAAGCGGCGAGGCTGATACGTGGCGTTCAGTATGCCATGACAGCAACAGGGGCCAATACAGGCATTATTGCCCTCAAAGAAAAATATCAAAAGGCTATCAATGCGTTAACACCACTTTTACCGACCAACATCAGGTTACATATTTTACCCGATGTGTATCCGGCCGGTGACGAGGTGCTGACCATCTGGATGGCAACGGGACGACGGGTTCCTCCAGCCGCGCTGCCCGTTAGCGTAGGCGTGGTGGTCAATAACGTCCAGACCGTGCTCAATATCGCCAGAGCGGTTGAACAGCAGTACCCCGTTACCCGTCGCACGCTGACCGTCAACGGTGCGGTCGCCAGACCGTTAACACTGACTGTTCCCATCGGTATGTCTTTACGCGAAGTCCTGGCACTGGCGGGTGGCACCACCGTTGACGATCCAGGTTTTATCAACGGCGGTCCGATGATGGGTGGCCTGATTACTTCGCTGGATACTCCCGTGAGCAAGACCACCGGGGGGCTACTGGTATTGCCTAAATCCCATGCGCTGATCCAACGACGAATGCAGGACGAACGCACCGTGCTTGCGGTTGCAAAAACCGTTTGCGAGCAATGTCGTCTGTGCACTGATTTATGCCCAAGACACTTAATCGGTCATGAACTATCACCGCATCTGCTGGTTCGCGCAGTGAACTACCAACAGGCAGCCACCCCGCAGCTGCTGCTCACTGCCCTGACCTGTTCAGAATGCAATGTCTGTGAAAGTGTGGCTTGTCCGGTAGGCATTTCGCCGATGCGCATCAACCGTATGCTCAAACGTGAACTACGGGCGCTTAATCATCGTTATGAGGGACCACTAAATCCTGAAGACGAAATGGCGAAGTACCGTTTGATTCCGGTTAAACGACTCATCACCAAACTTGGCCTCAGCGACTGGTACCACGACGCGCCCTTGTCTGAGGCAGATTACACCACAGACGAAACAACACTGCTGTTACGCCAGCATATTGGCGCCAGCGCTATCCCCTGCGTGCAAAAAGGTGAGCGTGTTGTTCGTGGCCAATGTGTTGCTGATGTACCCGAAGGCGCGTTAGGCGCACCTGTCCACGCCAGTATTGACGGTCTTGTCAGCGAGATAACCGGGCAATCCATCAAGGTAATAAGAGGTTAATCATGTCTCAGGCTATAGGGATTTTAGAACTCACCAGCATCGCCAAAGGGATGGAAGCCGGTGATGCGATGCTAAAAAGCGCGAATGTGAATTTGCTGGTCAGCAAAACCATCTGCCCTGGAAAGTTTTTACTGATGCTCGGGGGTGACGTAGGCGCAGTGCAGCAGGCCATTGCAACGGGGACGTCCCTTGCAGGCGATATGCTCGTCGACAGTCTGGTGCTCCCAAACATTCATGCCAGCGTTCTCCCGGCAATTAGCGGTCTTAACAGTGTGGATAAGCATCAGGCCGTCGGGATTGTTGAAACCTGGAGCGTAGCGGCTTGTATCTGTGCCGCCGATCGTGCAGTTAAAGCGTCCAATGTCACGCTGGTACGGGTACATATGGCATTCGGTATTGGTGGTAAATGCTACATGGTTGTCGCGGGCGATGTTTCCGATGTCAATAACGCCGTGACAGTCGCCAGCGAAAGCGCCGGGGAAAAAGGTCTGCTGGTTTATCGCTCCGTCATACCACGCCCGCATGAAAGCATGTGGCGGCAAATAGTGGAGGGATAATGGACAGACAACCGCCGACGGATCGCATGATCCAGGAATACGTACCCGGCAAGCAGGTCACGCTGGCGCATCTTATTGCTAATCCAGGTAAAGATTTATTCAAAAAACTGGGGTTGCAGGATTCAGTCTCGGCCATTGGTATTTTAACCATTACGCCCAGTGAAGCCTCGATTATCGCCTGTGATATCGCCACGAAATCTGGTGCGGTAGAGATTGGTTTTCTCGATCGTTTTACCGGTGCAGTCGTACTGACGGGTGATGTTTCAGCCGTTGAGTACGCGTTGAAACAGGTAACCAGAACGCTTGGCGAAATGATGCGTTTTACTGCGTGCCCTATTACCCGGACGTAACCACATGAAACGCATCATGCTAATTGGCCCCAGCCAGTGCGGTAAAACCTCACTCACACAATGTCTGCGTGGAGAAGCACTTCATTACCAGAAAACTCAGGCGATTGTCTGGTCGCCAACGACAATAGACACGCCGGGTGAATATCTTGAGAACCGCTGCCTGTACAGTGCGTTACTGGCCAGCGCCTGCGAAGCCGACATTATCGCTCTGGTACTGAATGCCGACGCCCCATGGTCACCTTTTTCTCCCGGCTTTACTGGCCCAATGAACAGACCTGTTATCGGCCTCGTTACCAAAGCCGATTTAGCTAACCCTCAGAGGATTTCACTCGTAGAAAGCTGGTTGGTTCAGGCAGGAGCGCAGAACGTGTTTATCACCAGCGCGCTGGAGAATACCGGGGTCGATGAGATGTTCATTTTTCTGAATGCAAAGGAACCGTCATGTCTCACAAAATAATGGCCATAAACGCGGGTAGCTCTTCACTTAAGTTTCAGTTACTGGCGATGCCGCAGGGTGAAATGATCTGCCAGGGACTGATTGAACGTATCGGGATGTCTGACGCGCAGGTCACGCTTAAAACACCCGTACAGAAATGGCAGGAGACGTTACCCGTTGCCGATCACCGTGAAGCAGTAACGCTGTTACTGGAAAAACTGCTTAGCCTGAACATCATCAAGAGTCTGGAAGAGATCGATGGCGTCGGTCATCGCGTCGCACATGGTGGTGAGTCTTTTAAAGACTCCGCCCTCGTCAACGATGAAACACTGGCCGAAATCGAGCGTCTTGCAGAACTGGCACCACTGCATAACCCGGTTAATGCACTGGGGATTGCCGTTTTTCGTCAGCTATTACCCGAAGCACCCGCCGTCGCAGTTTTTGACACTGCTTTTCATCAAACGCTGACTGAGCCGTCTTTTGTTTATCCTCTGCCCTGGCGCTATTACTCAGAGCTGGGAATTCGGCGTTACGGTTTTCATGGTACCAGCCACAAATACGTCAGTACCGCGTTGGCTGAAAAGCTGGGCGTCCCGCTCAGCGCACTGCGCGTCGTATGCTGTCATCTTGGTAATGGCAGCAGCATCTGTGCCATCAAAGGTGGCAAATCGGTGAATACCTCGATGGGCTTTACACCACAATCAGGCGTGATGATGGGTACGCGCAGCGGAGATATTGACCCGTCTATTTTGCCGTGGATTGCCCTGCGTGAAGGCAAAACACCGCAGCAACTTAGCCAACTCCTCAACAATGAATCGGGATTACTTGGCGTTTCCGGTATCTCATCAGACTACCGTGATGTTGAACGCGCCGCAGACGAAGGCAACTCACAGGCTGCACTCGCGCTTACGCTGTTTGCAGAACGAATTCGTGCCACCATAGGCAGTTATATTATGCAGATGGGCGGTCTGGATGCTTTGGTATTTACGGGTGGAATTGGTGAAAACTCAGCCCGAGCACGCGCTGCGATTTGTCACAATCTGAATTTCTTAGGTCTGGCCGTTGATGATGAAAAAAATCAGCGCAACGCAACCTTTATTCAAACTGAAACTGCGCTGGTCAAAGTGGCCGTTATAAATACCAATGAAGAGTTGATGATCGCGCAGGATGTTATGCGTATAGCGATATCAGAAACTGTGACATTGGGCATTCCTGCTTAATCCTGCCGCACCGCAAATTGCGGCAAATCATGGTAATAGCGCGATCGCCATGACACTATGCGCCGAGGATTGCTGATCACAAAGGTGAAGACGTGGCTGTTGCGCAATGTCCCGCATCGTGCGGAGAACTTATCCAGGGCTGGATTCTGGGCAGTGAGAAACTGGTCTCCTGCCCGGTTGAATGGTATAGCACCGTCGAGGTCAGCTCTGGTTCACCACAAGTGGATGAACGCCCACTGTCGCGAGCGATGGTTGACCGGTTATTGCAGCATTGGCACTACCCGGCGCATATCAGTCAGGATATTCGAATAGATATCCAGTCAACGATTCCCATTGCGAAAGGAATGGCCAGTAGCACCGCGGATATTGCCGCCACCGCGCTCGCCACCGCTCATTTTCTGGGTCATCAGCTAGATGAACCTACACTGGCGCAGCTTTGCGTTTCTCTTGAACCTACCGACAGCACCGTTTTCCGTCAGTTAACCCTTTTCGATCATAACGACGCCTCTACGCAAATTCCCTGTGAAGCACAGCCCCAGCTTGACCTGCTGGTTCTGGAAAGCCCGGAAACACTACGTACCGCGGATTATCACCGCATTCCCCGCCAACCCGGGCTACAGGCAGGTGCTCCCGCGCTTAAACGCGCATGGGAAAAAGTACAGGAAGCCTGTATTAGTCAAAATCCCTATCGAATGGGAGAGGCGGCCACGCTTAGCGCAATCGCCAGCCAAATGTTGTTGCCAAAACCAGATTTCGATTCGCTATTGGCGCTGGTAGAAGAATGTGATTTATACGGGGTGAATGTTGCGCACAGCGGCAGCGTGGTGGGTCTGATGCTGGACAGAAAACGTCATGATGTTGATTACATCAAATGGATGCTGGCACAGAAAAAACTGACAACTCACTGGCCTGAGCAGCATTTACTGCGGATGGTAACAGGTGGGGTAAAACTACAGTAGGGGCCACTGCTTAGCAGTGCCCCCTACTGCCATAAAACGTTACTCTGCTTTCGCTTCGCCGTTTTTCACTTCACCCATGGCTTTCAGCTTTTTAGAGATATCACGACGCTCTTTAGAGATCTCTGCATTTTTGATGATGTAATCATCTACACGATCTTCATAGTCGCTTTTCATGCTGGCGATGATGCCCTGGATAGCATCAACGCTCATGCCCGGCTTGATGTAGTCGCTCAGGTTGTCCAGCAGCAGGACGCGTTTCTGGTTGTCACGGATCTTTTTCTCAACGTCCTGGATTTCACGTTGCAGTTTGTTTTTACGACGGAACAGACGAACAAATTCCAGCACGTCCTGGAAAGAAGGCTTGGTAGTTTCCATTTTTACACCCCTGATAATGTGAGATTCGGATTCGTTAAAACAACGGCTAAAGTGGGTCAACATTACTTTCATGCCCGCCATACTTCAAGTTGCATCTGCATTGATAATGCATGGCTGAAACCTGAATTATCGAGGGTAAAGCCATTGCAGTTACCAATGGTTTTAGCCTTTTTCAATATCATACCCTTAATCTTTGCTGAATCGAAGCAGCAGTAGAACCAATCCCCTCATCTGCTCTTTATTTGCGCAGCGCGCGACAAATTAAATGTGAGAGCAATTCCAGCTGCCGCGCCATCTCCATATTCAACCAGACATAGCCGTGAATAGGTGTTTCAGCAACATTATCGCCCTTATGCTCAGCGATGAGTTGGCGCAACTCCTCCACGGTGTCATTGAGTTTTTCCGTATTGGCGAGTATCGGCTGTGGATTACCTTCATATAGTGCATGAGTGATCGTCAGTAGCGCCTGTTGCGTTCTGAGCTGAGTTTCACGCAGGGTATGCGCGTTCAGCATCACAAAGTGGCTGGTACGCGTCGCCCACAGCGCGTTGATCTGCAGCTCAAGCATGCACACCAGATTGCGGTTAACCGTCTGAATAGCTTCAAAGATTGATTTTTGGATGTGGGTCTCTTTACTGGCAGGAACAATTAGTCCACGCATTTTGACAACGTCACTCAGTAGTTGTTGTAAATGCTTCTCCAGTCGGGGCTGTTCGAGCAAGTTAGGTGACAACGCAGCCTGATACACCCGGTTATACCCCGTGACACAATGCGCCAGTTGAATACGCCAGTGAATAAATGCCCGCTGCGGCCAGATACCGGTAAACAGCATCGCCAGTAACGATCCCAAAATCACGTCGCCACCGCGCCACAACGCTGTATTCATGTCACCCGCGGGAGCCCCGACGACGACGGCAAGCGTTATGCCAATCAGCAATGCCTGATAGGGTTTTTTACCTAATGCCAGCCAGCCGCAGAGAAACATCGCCACTGCGCACCATATCAGCATAAGCGGAAGTGACAGGAGTTCGAGACGCAGAGCAACCAGCCCAAGTACTGAGCCCAGAATCGTCCCGCCAATGCGTTCAAGCGCTCTGGGGACGACGTTACCCCAGAATGAAATGGGCCCCATAATCACCACCAGCGTGATCAGAGGCCATGTACCTTCAGGAATATCCAGCAGGCGAACCAACAGAAAAGTAAGAAGAAACGCCAGCGCAATGCGAATACCGTGCACCACGCGATAATGACGATACAAACGAATTTCAAAAGGACTCAGCGACTTATCGGCACGCACTCATCCACTCCGTCAGGGAATAGCAAAGAACAGAATTGTACCTGCTTTTTTAGTGAAAACATCACCGTTATCAGCAGGACTTTCACCCTGATTTACGCAAAAAACAGCTACTTCGGCTGTACTGGCACATACATTTCGATGTCCCAGTAACCGTCTTCCATGCCATTATTCATATAAATCTCAAAACAGGGTTTGGCTGCTATCTGGTATGTTGCGTCCTGCAGCAGAAGATTAAAAAATTGATACCATGGCGTCGCAAAGTCATGATTTTCAACACGAGCAACAGCAATAGCATACTCACCACCGGCCAGTTCAGTCAGTATCACTCCTTCGCTGTTCTCTGGGATCTCGAAATTCTCTGCGACGGAAACCACAGTATCGCAGCGCAGTTTGTCAGCAGGCACAACATCCGGGTTGTCGTAATAAACGGCGATCCATTCCAGCGGCACTATCTGCTTGTCATCCACCCACATGACTAACTGCTCAAAACCCTGCTTTACCGTTTGCTCCCACGGTCCAACCATGTGAAAACCGGCAATCCTGCGTTTATCGACCTGCTTTATCTCGTACTCCATATAACCTCCGTCATTACACTGTATTTATATACAGTGTAATTTTTGTGTATTACGGCCACAAGGAAATAGTGATTATTATGTGAGCAGTTTCGCACTCTTGCCAGTCAGTAGCATGGGTGAAAAATTACACCTTATGGTGGAAGTAATCGCTCAGACGCGAAAATACGCCGCCTTTACTGACCGATTCCAGGGTAACCAGTGGCCAATGCGCTACCAGCTTATCCCTGTCATAGAGTTCAATTTCCCCCACGCGTTGATGCGCGGCAATAGGCGCTACCAGTTCTTTCTTATCAAGAACATATTTTGCTTTGATATTCTGGACTTCAGCCTTAGGTAGCGCCATCCAGAAATCCTGCTCGGTGCCGAGGCTAATGTTTTCTTTATCGCCATACCAGATTCGTTCGACGCCGACTTGCTTACCGCTACGCAACACCTGCACCGTATCAAAATTTTGTTGCCCCCACTGCAGCAGTTTGCGTGCCTGATCCTCGCGTCCTTTCGCGCTCTCGGCGCCCATGACCACGGCAATCAAGCGACGCTGTCCATCAACTGCGGAGGCAATCAGGTTAAATCCTGCCCCGGATGTGTGCCCGGTCTTCAGGCCATCGATGTTCATCGTTTTATCCCACAGCAGTCCGTTACGGTTTTGCTGCGTGATACCGTTCCAGGTAAGACTCTTCTCACTGTACATGTGATAGAACTCAGGTTCCCCGTGAATAATCGCCCGGGACAACACGGCCAGATCGTAGGCCGAGCTATGCTGGCCTGGCGCGTCCAGCCCATGCACCGTTTCGAAATGTGTATCTTTAAGCTTCAGCTTCTCAACATAACTGTTCATCATCGCGACAAACTGTGGCTGTCCACCCGCGATGTAATCAGCCAGCGCGACGCATGCGTCATTGCCGGAATCAACAATCAAGCCGCGACTTAAATCACGTACCGAAACGCGATCGCCTTCTTTCAGGAACATTAATGATGAGCCGACAAACACCGGATTATCTTTCGCCCATGCGTCACGCCCGACAGTGACGATATCCGTTGGGCTAATGCGATGGCTATCAATCGCACGATCGACAACATAGCCGGTCATTAACTTGGTCAGGCTGGCGGGGTTGCGTTGCTGGTGTTCATTACCGGCGGTCAGGATTTGGCCCGTGGTGTAGTCCATAAGCACCCACGCGCCAGCATTGATGGCAGGAGGCCGGGGTGCAAAACTGGCGACATCAGTCGCATAAGCGGACGAAAAACTAATCGCGAATAGCGAAGCGGCAATAAACAAACGGCGTTTCAACAGCATGTCCTCATAACCAGGAGAAATAGCCGTTCTTTTTACGGAAGTTCTGCCGAACAAACATGGATAAATTGCAAGAAAATGTGACATAAGGCACATTTTCTTGCTGTTAAAGAAAGAATATCAGACGGGCTTCCCCTGCAAAATACGCGCAGAATTAGCCTTTATGTGATGCTGTTTCTGCATGATGGCTGCGATGACGGTGATAGCCGTCAATCATGCTGCGAAAGATTTGCCCCGGCGTATCACCCAATGTACACAGGTAAATATGTGCACAAATGAACAGAATGCCAACAATCGCCAACACCATATGCAGCACCAGTACCACCGGCCCGGCGCCGATAATCTGCGGGTAAAGACAGAGCAACCCGGTAATGATTAACAGCGGAACCAACGCATACATGATGGCCAGATAGGCTAACTGTTGCAGGGGGTTAAATTTATTCTCCGCTGTTGCCGCAAACGGATGTGCCTCACCTTTCATTATCCCATACAGATAAAAACGCGTTTGCAGCAGACAACGCTTTATCAGCCCGCTGAATTGCACACGATAGTGGCAACCGTTGCCGCTGGTGGCATTGATCATGACGAAGCCAATCCAGAAAGCCAGTAATGCGAATCCACACCAGGTGTGCACCTGCACCATCAGCGCTACCGGTCCGATAGAAAAATGGCCGAACAAACCGCTGAGCAGAAGCAGGATAAAAAGCAGCGCATTTCCCCAGTGCCAACGGCGGACAGCCAATGAGTAAAGATAGTCACGGTGCTCTTCTCCAGCAGCCGTTTTAGGTGCCAGCATTCGACGCAGCAGTGCATGTATCACCAAACCGGCAATCATCAACAGAATGACTACACCTGCATAAATGAGCCACAGAGGCCAGTAGTCTGGCGCATAGTTAAGCTCTGCTCCCCAGATAGAATTCATACTTTTCCCTCCTGATGAATCTCTTTACGCCGGAAAATACTCACCGCACCGCTACGCGTATCCTGCTGACGGTAAACCTCTTTTTGATGAATCCAGTGCTGAATTTCAGGGTCATCACGGCGACCAAACTTCAGCGCATCCGTAGGGCATACGGAAACACAGGCAGGCGATTGTCCAGCGTCCAGACGGGTGTCTGCGCAAAAGTTACATTTATCTGCAATTCCTGTTTGTGGGTTCAGATAGCGCACATGGAACGGACAGGCGGCAACGCAATAATCACAGCCAATACAGCGGGACTTGTCCACCTGCACAATGCCGTTTTCGTCCCGAAGCGAAGCGCCAGTCGGACAGACGCTGACACAAGGCGCATCTTCACAGTGCTGGCAGGAGACGCGGACAAACTGGAAGTGAGACAGCACCTCAGGTTCATTTTCCGCTGAGCGGATCTGCACCTGCAGCCGGCTAAAACCTTCTGGCACGTCATTCAGGACTTTGCAGGCAACCGTGCACGCCTGACAACCAATACAGCGTTTCTCGTCATGCAGCATGACATACGGATTTGTTGACTGATTCATGATGTTCTCCTTTCTCATGCCCGACGAAGCGTAACGCCAGCGGTGTGGACCACCGTGCCGGATACCGGACTGGTCACATGTGGAAGCAAGTTGCCACAGTGGATCCCATGCGTTGTCGCTGCGGTTTTCGCGCCAGCCTTGGCGCCGAATCCCATATAGACGAACAGCGTATCAGGTCGAATACCGGCAGTGACCAGCGCTTTGCCTTTCTCCTTACCCGTCGCATTTTCAAGCCAGATGTCATCGCCGCTTTTAATCCCTTTTTCTCCAGCCGTTTTCGGGTGGATCCACACCGCGTTATCCCACATCAGCTCGCTGAGTAATGGAACATATTGCGTCGCGCCATTGGTGTGAACCGCGACTTTGCCTTGAATGAAATAGAGTTCATTGTCGGCCTTGAGCGCAAAATTGCGTGCACGCGGAATACCATAGCCCGGCAGGAGTGTTTCCAGTTCTTCAGAATAAAGTTCGATTTTTCCGGATGGGGATTTGAAGCGCAGTTGTTCGCCATACGTACCGTCATTGTCAACGGCCACTGCTCCCGGATAGTGCGCAGTAAACTGGCGTACCGATTCAGGTTCACGCAGCAACAGTGGAACGCCCCACTCCCGATACCCCTTCTGGCGCAGTTCAGCAGATAACGCATGGTCACCATTGAGCTGATACAGCTGGCGTACTTGCATATCTTGCCACGGATAGTACTGCCCAAGACCCAATTGCTCGCCCAGCTCTTTCCAGATTTGCCAGCTTGGGCGCGCATCACCAATAGGCTCGACAACCTGCTGGCGCAGCGCATAGGCCGGATTCAGCCCCGACATATCAGAGACTTCTTCATCGCGTTCGAGGTAGGTGCATTCAGGCAGCAAGTAATCGGCATAGGCCGCGCTTTCGCTTAAATAGACATCGCAGCTGACCACCAGATCCAACTGCTCAACGGTTTTGACCAGATCCGGCCGACAGGTCACAGTTTGAAAAGGGTTATGCCGGGACATAATCCATCCTTTCACCGGATAAGGCGTCTGGTTTAACACAGCATCGATAATGCTCTGCACCACCCCACCACCCGCAGCGATGTATTTGAATTGTGGCGCGACCAGGTCAATACGCTGCGCCGTTGGCTTAGGGAGTTTGGCATCCGGTTTCGCCAGCACCGGAGCCACCTTCTCTCCCGCCAGCTTATTGTAGGTTGCAGCGGCTTTTTTCTGGTACATGCCGCCTTCGCGCTCAATATTTCCCAGCAGCACGTTGAGGGTGAAAATCATGCGCCGCATGTCAATCTCTTCCTGCGAAAAAGTCGCACGGTGACCAGGGCTGACAATAGCATGGGGTGCGCAGGCCGCCATTTCACGAGTCACCCGGGTAATGACATCTGCAGGCACGTCGGCCAACTTTTGTGCCCATTCCGGCGTGGCCTCTTGTACCGCCTCTGCCAGTTGGTCAAAACCTGTTGTATAGCGTTCAACGAATCCCGCGTCATACAATTTTTCAGTAATCATGACGTGGCACATTGCCATCAGCACCGGTAAGTCTCCCCCCGGTTTAATCGCATGCCATTCATCCGCCTTACTGGAAAATACCGATAGCCGGGGGTCGAAGCTGACCATCTTCGCGCCCTTCTCTTGTGCGGTCATCAGTTCATGAGTATCGGCAACCTCAATTCCTTCATAGAGGTTATGTCCAAAAGAGACCATATAGCGGGTGTTGGCGATATCCATTGCTAAATCCCCACCCATCATTACTTTGGCGGCAATGGCTTTACCTGCCGGACAAGTTGAAGCGTGCGTGAAGGTATTTGGTGAGCCAAAAGCCGTCGCCAAATGAAATAAATGGCCGGAAAGCGAACCGGATTTAGAGGAGAAGACAACGCCCTGCGGTCCGTATTGATTTTTTATTGCCGTCATCTTTACGGCAATTTCTTGATACGCCTGTTGCCAGCTAATGACCTGCCATTCGCCACTGCCACGCGGCCCGGTGCGTTTCATCGGTTTCACAATCCGGTGCGGGTCGTTTACCAGGCTAACGCCGCTGCCCCCGCGAGCACAAACGCGCGTGCCTTGCTGAGGGGCATTAGGGTTTCCCTGGATAAAAACTGTTTTATTATTAATCACCTGAGCCTGAATTGGACAGCGAAAGGAACACATTTCACACAGACTTGGCGTCAGGGATGTTTTCCCTTTAATACTCTCTGGCGAATTTCGCGCCAGTGCGCCAGGTGGGAAACTTCCTATTGCACAGGCCGAGCAGCCAATACCCACGCCTCGCAAAAAATTACGCCGACTAATGCTCATATAACCTCCTGTTATTAGATATATCCAATGATTATATGGCCTTTAAATTATTAATTTTTAACCTCACTCACATTTCATTACAATATAACCCCGTTAACCAGCAAGAATAAAACCCATTGTTTATAAAAGAGTTTTAAAGTTTCCAGAACACACTAACAAACGCAAAAATAATAACAATAGTTATCAGTTAGCTTATTTATAAACTCACACGATAACGTAACCTTATTTCATGAAATATCCTTAAAATCCCAAACCTATTAATTCGTTTTATTTTAATCACGTTTATCTCAATTTTATTGCGGCCATCGCCGAGCATTGATAATCCCATTGCTGATTACCGCGCTATTTTTTGGTATTCTTAGATGAGCGCTAAATTGATCCCGGACATAACTGAACAATGAATGACGGCAAGCAGCAACCTGGTTTTCTCTTCCACGATTACGAGACCTTTGGTACCCATCCGGCACTGGACAGACCCGCGCAGTTTGCGGCCATCCGCACAGATAGCGATTTCAATATCATTGGCGATCCCGAAGTCTTTTACTGCAAGCCCGCCGACGACTATCTGCCACAACCTGAAGCGGTGCTGATAACCGGTATTACGCCGCAAGAAGCACGTGATAAGGGTGAGAACGAAGCCGCTTTTGCTGCCCGCATCCATGCGCTGTTTACCGTGCCGAAAACGTGTATCCTCGGCTATAACAATGTGCGCTTCGATGATGAAGTGACACGTAATATCCTGTATCGCAATTTTTATGATCCCTACGCCTGGAGCTGGCAGAACGACAATTCTCGCTGGGATTTGCTGGATGTAATGCGCGCCTGCTATGCGCTACGACCGGAAGGGATCAACTGGCCAGAAAACGACGACGGGCTACCCAGTTTTCGCCTTGAGCATCTGACCCGCGCCAACGGAATTGAGCATGCTAATGCCCACGATGCGATGGCAGACGTGTATGCCACGATTGCCATGGCGCAACTCGTAAAGTCACGTCAACCTCGTCTGTTCGACTATCTCTACAGCCACCGCAATAAACACAAGCTGGCAGCATTGATTGATGTCCCACAAATGAAGCCCTTAGTGCATGTATCTGGTATGTTCGGTGCATGGCGAGGTAACACCAGTTGGGTTGCCCCGCTCGCCTGGCATCCGGATAATCGTAATGCAGTTATTATGGTCGACTTAGCCGGTGATATCTCTCCCTTGCTTGAACTGGATAGCGACACCCTGCGCGAGCGTCTTTACACTGCCAAAGCCGATCTGGGAGATAACGCAGCGGTGCCGGTTAAACTGGTGCATATCAACAAATGTCCGGTTCTGGCACAGGCTAATACATTACGTCCGGAAGATGCCAATCGTCTCGGAATTAACCGCCAGCATTGCCTGGATAATCTCAAAGTCCTGCGTGAAAACCCGCAGGTGCGCGATAAAGTGGTGGCTATTTTTGCCGAAGCAGAACCCTTTGCGCCATCGGACAACGTAGATGCGCAGTTATACAACGGTTTTTTCAGCGATGCTGACCGTGCCGCAATGAAGATCGTTCTGGAAACCGAACCTCGCAATTTACCCGCGCTGGACATCACTTTCGTCGATAAGCGCATTGAAAAACTGCTGTTTAATTATCGCGCACGCAATTTCCCCGGAACACTGGATGAGGGGGAGCAGCAACGCTGGCTGGATCATCGTCGTCAGGTATTCACACCGGAGTTTTTGCAAAATTACGCGAATGAATTGCAGATGTTGAGCCAGCAATATGCTGACAACAAAGAGAAGCTGATGCTACTGAAATCGCTCTGGCAGTATGCGCAAGAGATAGTCTGAAGATGAAATGCCCTCCGCCAGACGGCGGAGGGATCGTGTTTACGCTTTCTGCACCGTAATGCTCCAGGCGGCGTCACCCACCTGTTGATAATCAGTAATCACGAGCCCCTCTTCGGCGGCCCATTGCGGGATTGCCTCAGTTGCCTGGGTACAGTCAAACTCAATCACCAGTTCATCACCACTTGCCATTTCAGCCAGTGCTGCTTTTGCTTCAATCAGTGGAAACGGACAAACCTGCGTGACCACATCCAGTTTTTTAATTGCCATCATCAAATCCTTACGCTTAATTTGCCGCAGCAGCGGTTAGTTTTGCCTTACGCTGCGGTCTGATATACACAATCCATGACGCAGTCCAGACGCCGAGAATCATAAAGACCAGGCCAACCCATCCCTGCCAGGTCATCATCGCCGTCATAACCAGACCGTTGCCAATCGAACAGCCCCCCGCGATGCTGGCACCAAAGCCCATTAACAGACCGCCAAAACCGCTACGTAGCGTGGTGGGTGCGTCGGCTGCACGAACGCGAAATTCGCGACTGGCTTTCGCTGCAATAAATGAGCCGAGAAAAATGCCCAGCACCAGGAACACTCCCCAGTTAATAAACTTACTGTCGCCTGCGACAAGGAATTGCAAAATATTGGCGGTTGGTGACGTGATACCCAGGCCAAACATTCGTCCGGTTGCTTCGCTCAACGGCCATGCCAACAGCGCAATCAGCCCGATCAGAACCGCAGTAACAAATGGATGCCAGCGCTTCTCAAACAAAATATGCGCAAGGCCGGTACGACGAGGCGGTAGCGTAGCGACTTTCAATTTTGGTTTTCTCAGCTCTTTCGCCACCACCCACAATGTAACCGCCAGCAGAATAGCGATCAGTGGCCATACGGACAGGTTCAACGTATCGGCAATGGAGTTATGCTCAGTACTGTAGGTTTTCAGCGCCTGATTCAGCCCACTCGCATGCGTAGAGCGCATCACCGCACTCATCACCATATAGGTAAACAGCGCAATCCAGCTACCGATAAGCCCTTCTCCTGCACGATACCAGGTTCCAGTAGCACACCCGCCCGCATAAACAATTCCGATACCAAAGACATAGCCACCAACAACGGTTCCCAGCCATGGGAAGGTGCCGGCATCATAGCTGAGTACACCCGCCTGGATCAGCGCAAAGACACCCACGCTTTGCACAGAAATGGCTATCAGTAGCGCATAGAACATACGATTGTTTTTCGCAATATACATATCGCGAAAGCCGCCCGTCAGACAGAATCGCCCACGTTGCATGACAAAGCCAAGCAGCGCGCCACAGATGAGCCCGCTTAACATCATTGAAAACATAAATTAATTAGCCAGAAGTATATTAGTCAGGAAATTATTCATGACTAACTGGTTCAGAACCAATAACCAAATTCTCTATTTTAGAACTAACGGTTATTAATACTGGCTGGAAATAAAGCACAGGAATAAAAAAACCGGAGAACATGTCTCCGGTTTTTTCGATATCAGATTAGGTGATTACGCGATATCTTCATCGTACTGCGGTACCGGGTTACGGAAACTCTTGGTCACACAAGCCAGGTAGATCAGGCCAATACCAGCCCAGATCAGTCCCAGAACCATAGAGCTCTCTTCCAGGTTCACCCACAGCGCACCCACGGTCAGCGCACCGCACATCGGCAGGAACAGATACTGGAAGTGGTCTTTCAGCGTCTTGTTACGCTTCTCACGGATCCAGAACTGGGAGATTACCGACAGGTTAACGAAGGTAAACGCCACCAGCGCACCAAAGTTAATCAGCGCCGTCGCCATTACCAGGTCGAAGTTGATTGCCAGCAGGGCAATCGCGCCAACCAGGATGATGTTCATGGACGGAGTACGCCATTTCGGGTGCACATAACCGAAGAAACTTTTCGGGAATACACCATCGCGCCCCATCACGTACATCAGACGCGCTACGCCTGCATGCGCCGCCATCCCGGATGCCAATACGGTAATGGTGGAGAAAATCAGCGCACCGACCTGGAAGAACTTACCGGCTACGTACAGCATGATTTCAGGCTGTGAAGCATCCGGGTCCTTGAAGCGAGAGATATCCGGGAAGTACAGCTGCAACAGATAGGTGGAGACAATAAAGATCAGGCCACCAATCAGTGCGGTCAGGAAAATTGCACGCGGGATCACACGCTCAGCATCCTTGGTCTCTTCAGAGAGGTTGCTGATACCGTCGAAACCGGTGAACGAGAAGCACAGGATAGTAGCACCCGTGATCATTGGAATCACGTGCGCGTCACCTGACCAGAACGGACGGCTGCTCACCAGCGTACCCGCACCTTCCCCTTCGAACACGCCATAAACGACCATGCCGAGGATCACCGCAATCAACACGACCTGCAACAGCACGATCACGGTGTTGAAGTTCGCGACAGATTTGAGGCTGCGCAGGTTAAAAGCAGTCATAAAGGCCACCAGTGCTACCACGAACATCCATGACGGTATCGACGGCACCAGGGCTTCAAAATAGATTTTCGCCAACAGAATGTTGATCATCGGTGCGAACAGGTAGTCCAGCAGTGATGACCAACCCACCATAAAGCCAACGGTCGGGCTAATGGATTTCTGGGCGTAAGTGTAGGCAGAGCCTGCAGACGGATAGCGACGCACCAGTTTACCGTAGCTCAGTGCGGTAAAAAGGATGGCGATCAGTGCAAAGGCGTAAGCTGTCGGGACGTGACCATCGGTCATTCCTGATACGATACCGAATGTATCGAACAGCGTCATCGGCTGCATATAGGCAAGGCCCATCATGACAACCGGAACCAGCGTAAGCGTTTTACGTAATTCCACGCGAGAGGTGTTTGGAGTAGCGTTATGCGACATGGTTATCCTCCATTACGGCGGAAACCGTCGCGTAAGCAAAAAATTGCCCCATTTTTTGTTAATCCTCAGCGACAACAACTGTCGATTTTTAAGTAAGTATCTATCCGGTACGAAGCCCGGCCTCTTTTATGAATGATTGGTTTGATGCAAAAAAATAACCGACGCGTATTAAAACGTCGGTTAATCTCATTTTTTGCAAGCGGCGCATTGTGCACTAAATTAGGGCGAAATGACAAGAGAATGAGAGCCTTGTCAAAAAATATTTTTTCCTAACCGATTGATTTATCGACAACCGTTTTTACATAGACCCCCGCGATAGCACTATTTGCTAAAATTTCATCCCGCCACCATGCACTGGCTAATCCCGCGGTCTGCTCGTTCCAGCCAATCCACACGGGTTCAAACAGAATTTGCGCGACAACTTTCTTCTCAATCAGTGCCCCGCTGTCCAGAAATCGTTGTGCCAGATAGCGCGGAATATAACCACATCCCAGACCACTTATCTGCAGTTCCAGTTTGGTTTTGAAGTCAAAAACGGTGATGGCTTCCTGATCGTCGAGAAGCTGAGAAGCCGATACGTTCGCGGGATGCGCATTATCGCCGACCACAATGGCGCGAAAACGTTTGATCGTCCGGCGACTCAACGGTTCCGGCTCCTGCGCCAATGGATGATGGGGGGCAACAACAAAAGCCTGTTCAAGCACACCCAGGCGCGCAAAACCAAAGTCACTCGCTGTGGGTGGGTCACGCATGGCACCCACAATGATATCGGCCCGGCCCTGAATCAGGGCATCCCAGGAGCCGCCCAGTACGCCATTGATAAATTTAAGGCGCGTTACGCTGTGGTGTTGATAGAAAGATTCGATGAGCGGGGCAAGAAGCGAAAAGGGA
Source organism: Citrobacter sp. Igbk 16 (assembly GCF_028069755.1). NCBI lineage: Bacteria > Pseudomonadati > Pseudomonadota > Gammaproteobacteria > Enterobacterales > Enterobacteriaceae > Citrobacter > Citrobacter sp. Igbk 16. Next base: position 181,339 of record NZ_JANEWJ010000004.1, read on the forward strand.
AAGGTATCGTCTACGCCGATAACCAGTTCATTCTCCCAGCCTTCATGCAGTTTGATGGCCTGCTTTTCAAGTTCGCGCACGGTATGTAAGACCTCGCGTCCCTTTTCCAGCAGCATTTGTCCGGTACGAGTAAATTTGGCCCGGTGCCCACTGCGATCCAACAACTGAATATTAAGATCGCTTTCCAGTTTGTGGACGGTATAACTCAGCGCTGACGGCGTCTTAAACAATTTTGCTGACGCCGCAGCGAAACTCCCCTCTTTCTCTAACGCATCAAGAATAATCAGAACATCCAGCAGTGGTTTCATACTCGCCCCCTGGCGGTATACAGCGACACTCTGCTGATCTGTCACTCCATCGGCATCACCAGCGGATCGGGATACTGGTACTCAAACCCAAGCTCATTACAAATTCGGTTGCCATCAATGACTTTACCTTTACCGTTATCCGCTCCGTCCCGGAAATCCGGTGGTTCCATCCCCAACAGACGAGCCATCTGAGGGTAGAACACATTGCGCGCCGGATGCATAGGCGCACATATATTATAGATGTGTCCCCCTTTAGGCGCTTGTAGCAGCAACGTGATAGCAGAAACCACGTCATCCAGATGCACCAGATTGACGCCATGCTGCCCATCAGGTGCAGTTTTACCCGCAAAAAAGCGACCGGGATGTCTGCCCGGTCCCACCAGGCCTGCCAGGCGCAGAATATCCACCGACGTTCCCGGCAGATTGTGCAGCCAGTCTTCGAGTTCTTTCAGGACTCGACCACTTGCCGTGACCGGATTGCGTGGTGTGCCCTCTTTCACTGTCCCCTGCACATCACCATAAACCGAGGTAGAGCTGGTAAAAATAATCCGTGGAATGCGATACGCCAGCGCACTGTCGACCAGTTCCTGCATTGCCTGTAAATAAAACGTCTCACCCGGGCCACTACGGCGTGCAGGTAGGGTGATGACCAGCGCATCCGCATCCATTAGCGCATCGAGATCGTCAGGTTCACAGACCAGTTCAGGCTCCAGGCGCAGCGAGTAGCTTTCAATACCGCTCATTCGGGCCGCTTCCACCCCATCCAATGTGGTTTTGCTGCCGGTAACCTGCCAGCCCCTGGCTGCCAGAGACATGGCTAACGGCATGCCTAACCAACCTAATCCGACAATTGCGACCTTTTTCATGCCTTTTCTCCTGACTTTTGGCCTATAACCCAAGGCTACGCCAGCCCACGGTGGCTGACAATTCATAGTATCAATATGAAATGAATTAATGATCAAAAAAAGCCCTTGCTTTCCGTGGCTAAAGTGGTTTAGGTTAAAAGACATCAAATGAATAAGCATTCATCGAGAAAATTTATGACACGCGCTCAATTTAATCACCATCATCACCATCATCCTGACTAGTCTTTCAGGCGATGTGTGCTGGGAGACATTTAAATCTTCCAGCGGTGCATGAGCGTATGAGAAAGCCCCCGGAAGATTTCTTCCGGGGGCTTTTTTTTGTGCGTGACCCAAACCGATTCAGACAGGATAACGAGGAATAAAGAATGTTAGACAACACCCGCTTACGCATAGCTATGCAGAAATCAGGCCGTTTAAGCGATGACTCACGCGAATTGCTGGCCCGCTGTGGCATTAAAATTAATCTTCACACCCAGCGCCTGATTGCGATGGCAGAGAATATGCCTATCGATATTCTCCGCGTGCGTGATGACGATATCCCGGGTCTGGTCATGGATGGCGTCGTTGATCTCGGCATCATCGGTGAAAACGTGCTGGAAGAAGAACTGCTCAACCGCCGGGCACAGGGTGAAGATCCTCGTTACTTTACGTTACGTCGTCTGGACTTCGGCGGCTGTCGTCTTTCGCTGGCGACTCCGGTTGACGAAGCCTGGGACGGTCCGTCTGCACTGAACGGCAAACGTATCGCCACCTCTTATCCACACCTGCTCAAACGCTATCTCGATCAGAAAGGTGTTTCGTTCAAATCCTGCTTGTTAAACGGGTCTGTCGAAGTTGCTCCCCGTGCTGGGCTTGCAGATGCAATCTGCGATCTGGTCTCCACCGGTGCAACGCTTGAAGCCAACGGCCTGCGTGAAGTGGAAGTCATTTACCGCTCCAAAGCCTGTCTGATTCAGCGTGACGGAGAAATGGCGGAAGCTAAACAACAACTGATTGATAAGCTGCTGACCCGTATTCAAGGGGTTATTCAGGCTCGCGAATCTAAATACATCATGATGCACGCGCCAAGTGAACGTCTGGACGACGTTATCGCCTTGCTGCCAGGCGCTGAACGCCCAACGATTTTGCCACTGGCCGGCGATCAGCAGCGCGTGGCAATGCACATGGTTAGCAGCGAAACCCTGTTCTGGGAAACGATGGAAAAACTGAAAGCGCTTGGCGCCAGCTCCATCCTGGTGCTGCCTATTGAGAAGATGATGGAGTAATTCCACTTATGCTGCCCGGTGGCGCTTCGCTTGCCGGGCCTACAAGACCCGTAGGCCGGATAAACAACGTGCCATCCGGCAAAAAAAGGAAGACGATTATGAGCTTTAATACCATCATCGACTGGAATAGCTGTACTGAAGAGCAGCAAAGTGAATTACTGATGCGCCCGGCAATCTCGGCGTCAGATAGCATCACCCGTACCGTGAGCGAAATTCTGTATAACGTAAAGTCGCGCGGTGACGCAGCACTACGTGAATACAGCGCAAAGTTTGATAAAACTAACGTGAATGCGCTGAAAGTCAGTGCCGAAGAGATCGCCGCCGCCGGCGCACGTCTTGGCAATGACCTTAAACAGGCCATGGCTGTCGCCGTGAAAAACATCGAGACGTTTCATAACGCGCAACAACTACCGGTCGTCGATATTGAAACGCAGCCTGGTGTACGCTGCCAGCAGGTTACCCGCCCGGTAAATTCTGTTGGACTGTACATTCCCGGGGGCTCCGCGCCACTCTTCTCAACAGTGTTAATGCTCGCCACCCCGGCCCGCATTGCCGGCTGTAAAAAAGTGGTGTTGTGCTCTCCGCCACCTATCGCCGATGAAATTCTGTATGCCGCGCAGCTCTGCGGCGTACAGGACGTGTTTAACGTTGGGGGCGCACAAGCGATAGCCGCGCTGGCATTTGGCAGCGAATCCGTGCCGAAAGTGGACAAAATTTTCGGCCCCGGTAATGCGTTTGTGACCGAAGCCAAACGTCAGGTTAGTCAGCGTCTGGACGGTGCTGCCATCGACATGCCAGCAGGTCCGTCTGAAGTACTGGTGATTGCCGACAGCGGCGCCACGCCGGATTTCGTTGCCTCTGACTTACTCTCTCAGGCCGAGCACGGCCCCGATTCTCAAGTGATCCTGCTGACGCCGGATGCCGGTATGGCCAGCCAGGTTGCTGAAGCAGTAGAACGCCAGCTTGCCGCGCTGCCACGCGCTGAAACCGCGCGGCAGGCGTTAAGTGCCAGTCGTCTGATTGTCACCCGCTCTCTCGCGCAATGCGTAGCGATTTCTAATGCGTACGGCCCGGAGCACTTGATCATTCAGACCCGCAATGCTCGCGAACTGGTCGATGACATCACCAGTGCGGGCTCTGTCTTTCTCGGTGACTGGTCACCGGAATCTGCCGGTGACTATGCCTCCGGGACTAACCACGTGCTGCCTACCTACGGCTATACCGCAACCTGCTCAAGTCTTGGACTGGCCGATTTCCAGAAGCGGATGACCGTACAGGAATTATCGCCGCAAGGTTTCTCTGCCCTGGCCGCAACCATCGAAACGCTGGCCGCCGCTGAACGACTGACTGCCCACAAAAATGCCGTTACCCTGCGCGTTAACGCCCTGAAGGAGCAAGCATGAGCACTGACAACATTCTCAGCGTTACTGATTTAGCCCGTAAAAATGTCCGTGAGCTAACACCGTATCAATCTGCCCGCCGTCTGGGCGGAAATGGCGACGTCTGGCTCAATGCCAATGAGTTCCCCACCGCCGTTGAGTTCCAGCTGACTCAGCAAACACTGAACCGTTATCCGGAGTGTCAGCCGAAGGCAGTGATCGAGAACTACGCGCAGTATGCGGGCGTTAAGCCAGAGCAGGTATTGGTCAGCCGTGGTGCTGATGAAGGTATCGAGTTGCTGGTCCGTGCTTTTTGCGAGCCGGGTAAAGATGCGATTCTCTACTGCCCGCCGACCTATGGCATGTATAGCGTCAGTGCTGAAACCATTGGCGTTGAATGTCGCACCGTCCCGACTCTTGCCGACTGGCAACTGGATTTACAGGGTATCGCTGACAAGCTTGATGGCGTGAAAGTGGTTTACGTTTGCAGTCCCAATAACCCGACGGGCCAGTTAATTAACCCGCAGGATCTGCGTTCACTGCTCGACATGACGCAGGGCAAAGCCATCGTGGTCGCCGATGAAGCGTATATCGAGTTTTGCCCGCAGGCCACACTGGCAGGCTGGCTATCGGAATACCCAAACCTGGTGGTACTGCGCACCCTGTCTAAGGCGTTTGCCCTTGCCGGTTTGCGCTGCGGATTTACGCTAGCTAATGAAGACGTTATCAACCTGTTGTTGAAAGTGATCGCGCCTTACCCGCTCTCTACACCGGTGGCAGATATCGCCGCTCAGGCGCTAACGCCGCAAGGCATTTCCGCCATGCGCGAGCGCGTGGCGCAGATTCTGCAAGAGCGTCAGTACCTGGTTGATAGCCTGAAAACCCTCCGCTGTGTAGAACAGGTTTTCGACTCTGAAACCAACTATGTTCTGGCGCGCTTCACAGCATCAAGCAACGTATTTAAATCTTTGTGGGATCAGGGCATTATCTTACGAGACCAGAACAAACAACCTTCATTGAGCGGCTGCCTGCGTATTACTGTCGGAACCCGTGAAGAGAGCCAGCGCGTCATTGACGCCTTACGTGCGGAGCAAGTATGAGCCAGAAGTACCTTTTTATTGACCGTGATGGAACCCTGATTTCCGAGCCGCCCAGTGACTTTCAGGTTGATCGCTTCGACAAGCTTGCCTTTGAGCCGGAGGTTGTCCCGGTCTTGCTAAAACTGCAAAAAGCAGGTTTTAAGCTGGTGATGATCACCAACCAGGATGGACTGGGAACACAGAGCTTCCCACAGGCGGATTTTGACGGTCCGCACAACCTGATGATGCAAATTTTCACCTCACAGGGCGTTATATTTGATGAAGTACTGATCTGCCCGCACCTGCCGGCAGACGCGTGTGATTGTCGTAAACCCAAAGTGAAGCTGGTCGAGCAATACCTGATTGAACAGGTGCTGGATACCGCGAACAGCTACGTGATCGGCGATCGCGCAACCGACATTCAACTTGCGGAAAACATGGGCATCACCGGGTTACGCTATCACCGCGACACGCTGAACTGGGCAATGATCGGTGAGCAGCTAACCAAACGGGATCGTTACGCCCACGTTGAGCGTAATACAAAAGAAACGCAGATTGACGTTAAAGTCTGGCTGGACCGCGAAGGCCGCAGCAAAATTAATACCGGCGTCGGCTTCTTTGACCACATGCTGGATCAAATCTCGACCCACGGTGGTTTTCGCATGGAGATAGCCGTCAAAGGCGATCTGTATATTGACGATCACCACACCGTTGAGGATACCGGGCTGGCTCTGGGCGAAGCCTTAAAACTGGCGTTGGGCGATAAACGAGGCATCAACCGTTTTGGTTTTGTGCTGCCGATGGACGAGTGCCTCGCACGCTGCGCCCTGGATATCTCCGGGCGTCCACACCTGGAGTACCGGGCTGAGTTTACCTATCAGCGCGTCGGCGATCTGAGTACGGAGATGATCGAACACTTCTTCCGTTCGCTCTCTTACACCATGGGGGTCACGTTACACCTTAAAACCAAAGGTAAAAATGACCACCACCGCGTGGAAAGTCTGTTCAAAGCCTTTGGCCGCACGCTGCGCCAGGCTATTCGCGTAGAAGGCGACACGCTTCCTTCTTCAAAAGGGGTGCTGTGATGAACGTGGTGATCCTCGACACCGGCTGCGCCAACCTGAACTCGGTGAAATCTGCCGTCGCACGCCACGGCTATGATCCGGTGGTTAGCCGCGATGCGGATGTTGTGCTGCGTGCCGATAAACTGTTTCTGCCTGGTGTGGGTACCGCACAGGCGGCAATGGATCAGCTACACGAGCGTGAGCTGATTGAACTGATTAAAGCCTGCACACAACCTGTACTGGGGATTTGCTTAGGTATGCAGCTGCTTGGTCGGCGCAGTGAAGAAAGCAACGGTGTCTCCCTGCTGGGGATTATTGATCAAGACGTACCCAAAATGACCGATTTTGGGCTGCCGTTGCCGCATATGGGCTGGAACCGTGTCTATCCACAGGCCGGAAACCGCCTTTTCCAGGGCATTGAGGATGGGGCGTATTTCTATTTTGTACACAGCTACGCCATGCCGGTGAACCCATGGACTATTGCGCAATGCAACTACGGTGAGCCCTTCACCGCAGCGGTACAAAAGGATAATTTCTTTGGCGTGCAGTTCCACCCGGAGCGTTCAGGTGCCGCTGGCGCGAAGTTGCTGAAAAACTTTCTGGAGATGTAATGATAATTCCGGCATTAGATTTAATCGACGGCACGGTTGTGCGTCTTCATCAGGGCGATTACGCAACGCAGCGTGATTACGGTAACGATCCCCTGCCCCGTTTACAAAGCTATGCCGCACAAGGCGCAAAGGTGCTGCACCTGGTGGACCTGACCGGTGCAAAAGATCCGCAGAAACGGCAAATACCGCTGATTAAAACATTGGTGGCTGGCGTAAACGTACCGATGCAGGTAGGGGGCGGCGTACGTACTGAAGAAGACGTCGCCGCGCTGCTGGATGCGGGCGTTGCACGTGTGGTTGTCGGCTCGACGGCGGTAAAATCGCCCGAACGTGTTAAAACCTGGTTCACGCGTTTCGGCGCTGACGCGCTGGTGCTGGCGCTGGATGTGCGGATTGACGAGCACGGGAATAAACAGGTTGCGGTCAGCGGCTGGCAGGAAGACTCCGGCGTTTCACTGGAAGAACTGGTTGAGGCCTATTTACCCGTCGGTCTGAAGCACGTGCTGTGCACCGATATCTCCCGTGACGGCACGCTGGCTGGCTCAAACGTTGCACTGTACGAAGAAGTGTGTGCGAAATACCCCCAGGTGGCATTTCAGTCATCCGGCGGGATTGGTGGGATTGAAGATGTCGCCGCCCTGCGCGGAACCGGCGTTGGCGGCGTCATTGTGGGACGTGCTTTGCTGGAAGGTAAATTCACCGTTGAGGAGGCCATCCAATGCTGGCAAAACGCATAATCCCTTGCCTTGATGTTCGTGACGGGCAGGTTGTCAAAGGTGTTCAGTTCCGCAATCACGAGATTATTGGCGATATCGTTCCACTGGCAAAACGCTATGCCGATGAAGGCGCAGATGAGCTGGTTTTTTACGATATCACCGCATCGAGCGATGGTCGCGTGGTGGACAAAAGCTGGGTATCACGCGTGGCAGAAGTGATCGACATTCCGTTCTGTGTCGCCGGTGGAATTAAATCACCCGAGGATGCCGCAAAGATACTGTCTTTCGGCGCAGATAAAATTTCTATCAACTCCCCTGCTCTGGCTGACCCAACGTTGATCACCCGCCTGGCGGATCGCTTTGGTGTGCAGTGCATCGTGGTAGGTATCGACACCTGGCATGATGCACAAACCGGGAAGTATCACGTCAATCAGTACACCGGAGATGAAAACCGTACGCGCGTTACACAGTGGGAAACGATCGACTGGGTAACAGAAGTGCAAAAACTGGGCGCCGGTGAAATCGTTCTTAATATGATGAACCAGGACGGCGTGCGTAACGGCTACGATCTTGAGCAATTGAAAAAAGTGCGCGAAGTTTGCCATGTTCCACTGATCGCTTCTGGCGGCGCAGGAACGATGGAGCACTTCCTTGATGCCTTCAGGGATGCAGATGTCGATGGTGCGCTTGCCGCCTCCGTTTTCCATAAGCAAATTATCAATATTGGCGAATTAAAAGCGTACCTGGCAACACAGGGCGTGGAGATCAGGATATGTTAACGAAGCAACAATGCCGCGAGCTGGACTGGGAAAAAACCGATGGGATGATGCCGGTCGTCGTACAGCATGCGGTTTCCGGTGAAGTGTTGATGCTCGGGTATATGAACCCGGAAGCGCTGGATAAAACGATCGAAAGCGGGAAAGTAACCTTTTTCTCGCGTACTAAACAGCGCCTGTGGACCAAAGGTGAAACCTCTGGCAATTTTCTTAATGTCGTCAGCATTTCCGCTGATTGCGACAACGACACCCTGCTGGCGCTGGTTAACCCGATTGGCCCAACCTGTCACAAAGGCACCAGCAGCTGTTTTGGTGAGTCCAGCCACCAATGGTTGTTCCTGTATCAACTGGAGCAACTCCTGGCTGAGCGCAAAACGGCAGATCCCGCCAGCTCCTATACCGCAAAATTGTACGCCAGCGGTACGAAGCGAATTGCCCAGAAAGTTGGAGAAGAAGGTGTTGAGACAGCACTGGCCGCGACCGTGCATGATCGTTTCGAGTTGACCAATGAGGCATCGGACCTGATGTATCACCTGCTGGTTCTGCTGCAGGACCAGGATCTCGATCTAACGACGGTGATTGAGAATTTACGCAAACGCCATCAATAATAGACTGATACCGGCATCATGCCGGTATCTTTATTTTGCAGGACCTTTAATCGTTACCGAATAAATCGCGGGTATACACTTTATCAGCGACATCCAACAGTTCTTCAGCCATCCGATTTGAGATAATAACATCGGCCTCACTTTTGAATTTAGCCAAATCACGTTCAACCCGTGAATGGAAAAAACTCTCTTCTGCCATTACCGGCTCATAAATTATGACCGGGATACCTTTCGCTTTAATGCGTTTCATGATGCCCTGAATAGACGAGGCTCTAAAATTATCCGAGCCGCTTTTCATAATCAGGCGATAGATACCGACAACTTTGGGTTTACGCGAAAGAATAGCATCAGCAATAAAATCTTTTCGTGTACGGTTAGCATCAACGATGGCTGAAATAATATTATTAGGTACAGATTGATAGTTGGCGAGTAATTGCTTCGTGTCTTTTGGCAGACAGTATCCACCATAACCGAATGAAGGGTTGTTGTAATGGTTCCCAATGCGCGGATCCAGACAAACCCCTTCGATGATCTGTCGTGCATTAAGCCCCAGGCTTTCTGCATAGCTATCAAGTTCATTAAAATAGGCAACACGCATTGCCAGATAGGTATTTGCAAAAAGCTTAATGGCTTCAGCTTCAGTAGAATCGGTGAACAGCACCGAGATATCCTGCTTTATTGCTCCTTCCTGTAACAAGGCAGCAAAACGTTCAGCACGAGCAGACCGTTCGCCGATAACAATTCGTGATGGGTATAAGTTATCATACAGTGCCTTCCCTTCGCGCAGGAACTCAGGAGAAAAGATAATATTATCCGAGTTAAACTTCTGTCGCATAGTCTGAGTAAAACCAACAGGCACTGTTGATTTAATCACCATGAGCGCATCAGGATTTATTGCAATCACATCCCTGATAACTGATTCAACGCTGGAGGTATCAAAATAGTTTGTTTTCGGGTCGTAATCTGTAGGCGTTGCAATAATAACAAAATCTGCATTCTGGTAGGCGTCGTACTTGTCCAGCGTGGCTTTGAAATTTATATCGTTTGATTGTAGATACTGTTCAATTTCTTTATCGACTATCGGAGATATCCGATTATTTAGCATCTCGACACGTGAAGGGACAATGTCCAGAGCAATGACCTGATGATGTTGGGCGATAAGAAGACCATTTGACAGGCCAACATATCCGGTACCAGAAATGGTAATTTTCATTTCATGCTCTCAGTATTAACTTAATATTTAATCATGATGTCGTACATCCTGATAAGAGAATAATGTTTTAACGTTTTGTCGAATATTGTGTCAACGAAGGTTAAAACAATTCAGATTTTCTTGATCAGGGTACGCCAGAAATATTAAGTAAAGATTAAGCAATCAACGTAAATCAATCAGATTAAAGATAAAAAAAGCCCGGTTAGAGAACCGGGCCAGTGACTATCAGAAGACTTATTCCATCCATTCGGTATGGAAAACACCTTCTTTGTCAGTACGTTTGTAGGTATGCGCACCGAAGTAATCACGCTGTGCCTGAATCAGGTTAGCGGGCAGTACCTCTGCACGATAGCTGTCGTAATAAGCGACAGCAGCAGAGAATGTCGGAACCGGGATACCATTCTGCACGGCATACGCTACGACATCACGCAGTGCCTGTTGGTATTCATCGGCAATGTTCTTGAAGTACGGGTCGAGCAGCAGGTTCGCGATGCCAGGATTTTTAGCGTAGGCATCGGTGATTTTCTGCAGGAACTGCGCGCGAATAATACAGCCCGCACGGAAGATTTTTGCAATCTCGCCGTAATTCAGATCCCAGTTATGCTCGTCGGACGCGGCACGCAGTTGTGAGAAGCCCTGAGCATAAGAAACGATCTTACCGAGGTACAGTGCACGACGTACTTTCTCAATAAATTCTGCCTTATCACCCGCAAGCTGAGCTTTAGGCCCAGACAGGACTTTAGAGGCAGCGACACGCTGATCTTTCAGCGAAGAGATGTAACGTGCAAACACAGATTCAGTGATCAGAGACAGCGGTTCACCAAGATCCAGAGAGCTTTGGCTAGTCCATTTACCGGTACCTTTGTTTGCCGCTTCATCCAGAATGAAATCCACCAAATATTTACCATCTTCATCTTTTTTGGTGAAGATATCTTTGGTGATGTCGATCAGGTAGCTGCTCAGCTCACCGTTATTCCACTCGGTAAAGGTGCTGGCCAGTTCTTCGTTGCTCAGGTTCAGCCCCCCTTTCAACAATGAATAGGCTTCAGCAATCAGCTGCATATCACCGTATTCAATGCCGTTGTGCACCATCTTCACGTAATGACCTGCACCGTCAGCACCAATATACGTCACACACGGCTCACCATCTTCAGCAACCGCTGCGATTTTGGCCAGGATTGGCGCGACCAGCTCATAAGCTTCTTTCTGACCGCCCGGCATGATTGATGGGCCTTTCAACGCACCTTCTTCACCACCGGAGACGCCGGTTCCGATAAAGTTAAAACCTTCAGCGGAGAGTTCACGGTTACGACGGATAGTGTCCTGGAAGAACGTATTACCACCATCAATGATGATGTCACCTTTATCCAGGTAAGGTTTCAGGGAATCAATAGCAGCATCCGTGCCAGCACCCGCTTTCACCATTAACAGGATACGACGAGGTGTTTCAAGGGATTCAACAAACTCTTTTACCGTATAGTAAGGAACCAGTTTTTTCCCCGGATTCTCGGCGATAACCTCTTCCGTTTTTTCACGTGAGCGGTTGAAAACGGACACGGTGTAACCACGGCTTTCGATGTTGAGCGCCAGGTTGCGCCCCATCACAGCCATACCAACGACGCCGATTTGTTGCTTAGACATTATGTACTCCTGTCAGGTGATGATCGAACAACAATTTGTAACCATACTGAAGAACTATGCGAAAATAATGTACATTAGTTATGTTCAATATTTTTTGTAAACTATCCTACGGCTCATTTTGATAGCAGGGAGCTCTATCAATTTATATGAAATAGATGCAATAGCAACAGTTATAATGGTCCATACTAAAAACCTTATAACTGGCGGGAAGTCAGTTAATGGGATGCTGTGCGGAACAAAAATATGCATCAAATATATAGAATAACTTACAACCCCAATTAACGGCATTAGCTTTGAGCTAACTATAATCCGCTCTAAAATAAAGGAATAGAAAATAAAGATGGCAGGTATGAATGAAAAAGTAAGATAACTAACCCCCCAGTATTTGTACCAAATAAGAACTCTACAGAACATTGTCGCTATAAGAACAAAGCTTAATAGCGCAAAAAACCTGTGAGACAATACATTCCTTTTAAATAAAAAGCAAATTAAACCAGAAAGAAAGAATAAGTAAAAATATAATATTTTCTGGATATTGCCATTCACATCATAAAGATCAAACCCAATGCTTATCAATGAAACAGTTAAAACCAAAACAAACAAAGAAATAATATTTGCTAGCCAGCGTCGAAGTAACAAAAAAACCGTACATGCCAAATAAAACAACATCTCATAGGCTAAAGTCCACTCTAGCCCCTGAAATACGGTATTTTGCCCCAAGAAATGACTCATCATGCTCAGTGTCCCCCCCCAATAAATAATGGGGTCTGACATCATTTCCGAATAAATTTTTGATACATACCAACTATCTGATAAAAAAAACCACCCAAGAATTGTCATTACGATATAAATAGGGTAAAGACGAAAAACTCTTCGAATCCAAAAACCAAATATCGAGGTTAAGCCATCTCGCGTATTCATCGACCATGGTATGACATAACCACTCACACAGAAAAATATCAAAACACCGATCAATCCGATATTAATTGAATTATTT
>NZ_JANEWJ010000040.1:0-35634 GCF_028069755.1 Citrobacter sp. Igbk 16
GTATAAAAATATTATTTATTATCACAGTTACTGAAATACTCAGGATTGAACCTCAATAAACATCCCAGCCGATCATGGAAATGGTGCCATAATCCCCCCCTCTGTTATTCACTGATTTTATTAATAAATAAATTCTTCGAATCTCAAATGCAGTTTCCTGCATCTTTTCCTTTTATCCTGATCTGGCTTGTTCGCAACATATGGCAGCGATATTGTGCTCGAAAGCTTCCCGTTTCAGGATGAGCGGTGATCTGAAAGAAGCGCTGATTAACCGAACGGTAGTTTTTTGCGTATTGAATATGGGGGTTATGGCAGTTGTTCGGTAAAACCGAATAACTGAAAATGAAAGGCCGCAATGTTGTCTCTTATTGCATGTAGTCCGTAGGCCGGATAAGCGTTAGCGACATCCGGCATCAGTTGAACCTGTAAGTAACGCCTACAGGTTCAGCCGTACTTCACTGGAGAGTCGCAAGCGTGCTCTCAATTCTATTCAACTTCTGATGTGCTTCTTTCAGCTCATCTTGTAACCGTTGCTCCTGCTCGCCATAGGCCATCAGGACGATACAGCCGCTCATCACTTTTACAGTAACCTGTTGCCCGGTATCAAATCCCGCCGCGCGGAGCCACTTGTCGGAAGGGCAATTTTGGGCGTGGCTTGTCGAACACCTTGGGCAGAAAGGCGTTGGAAAGGTTGGGTGTTGAGACTCAAAATAAGCAGTGGGTCTATTAATTATCCTGCTTTCCCGGAATATTTATGATCTCCATTTTTAAGGCATCTTCTCCTGAAAATATTGCAGCTAAACCTTTTCTTATTTTTATCTGATCGCTCTCGATTGCCCCATGGGCAACCGGAGAATATGTGGCTGTTTGTAATTGGACTCGCTCGAAATCATAGCCAATATCTTTTGCAATATCTGATAATAAGTCCAGGAACAAGCTATTACTTGTTTGATTCCATATAGCGCCCTGGGCATTATCGTTACCTGGGTATGAAGTATTCAAGTGTGCAAAATAAAGCTTCCATGAAGATAATACGCTACCCTCAGAAGTGCTCCTCTTTGTCTTTCCTTTTTTTACTTTACCGTAAAATGCTAAGTCTATCATATTTAGCGCGCGAACATGCTCATTGGATAATCTTGCATTCTGAGATCGTGTCGCCATGAGTTGTTTGAATATATCAATCTTCAATGATTTTTTTTGTGAGTACCTTTCAATGAATTTCTGAGTTTGAACGGCTAATAATGGACTAATTACAGTAGCTGTAATGGCTAAAATAGTAAGCGCTGTGCTCATATAATATTCTCAAAGTGAATAGATGTATTTAGAATTTTGAACTGAGAATCATAAAGGAATTTGTGAATGGAGAAGATATGGCAAATGGCGGATATAAGATAAGCAAATTGGCGGAAGATCACAGGAGTCGAACCTGCCCGGGACCGCTGGCGGCCCCAACTGGATTTGAAGTCCAGCCACCTCACCGGAGATGACGATCTTCCGCGCCTCGATTGCTACATGGAGGCGGGGCGCATTATAGCTACTTCCTACGGTTTCCACACCCCCTCACTCACTTTTTTAACTTCCCTTTCTCCTTACCATGACCAGTTTCAAATAAATCTCTACAAAATCCATCGCTTACACTTCGACACATTTTTCGACGCTACCCCGATCACAGAAAATAAGAATCGTAATTTGATAACGAGATATCGCAATACCCGCGCTCACAGGGATGGTTTACAAGAACTGTAACCGGTATCAGTGCGTGTGAAAGTGCTAACAAGGATGCGTAATGAAAAGTGAGATTTTGTCCGTTAAAGAGAAGATTGGCTACGGCATGGGTGATGCCGCCAGCCACATTATCTTCGATAACGTCATGTTATATATGATGTTCTTCTATACCGATATTTTTGGTATTCCGGCCGGATTTGTCGGCACCATGTTCTTACTGGCCCGCGCGCTGGATGCCATCTCAGACCCTTGCATGGGACTGCTCGCCGACCGCACCCGTTCACGCTGGGGGAAATTCCGCCCGTGGGTGCTATTTGGTGCGCTGCCGTTTGGTCTGGTTTGTGTGCTCGCCTACAGCACGCCAGATCTCAGCCTGCACGGCAAAATGATTTATGCCGCAATCACCTATACGCTGCTGACCCTGCTTTATACCGTGGTGAACATTCCCTATTGTGCGCTGGGCGGCGTGATCACTAATGACCCCACGCAGCGCATCTCCCTACAGTCATGGCGCTTCGTGCTGGCGACGGCGGGCGGCATGCTCTCCACCGTGCTGATGATGCCGCTGGTTGATCTGATTGGCGGTGAAGATAAAGCGCTGGGCTTCCAGGGCGGGATTGCCGTGCTCTCGGTCGTGGCGTTCCTGATGCTGGCGTTTTGCTTCTTCACCACCAAAGAACGTGTGAAAGCGCCGCCGGGCAGCACTTCAATGCGTGAAGACCTGCGTGATATCTGGCAAAACGATCAATGGCGCATCGTCGGCCTGCTGACTATTCTCAACATCCTTGCCGTCTGCGTTCGCGGCGGGGCGATGATGTATTACGTCACCTGGATTCTGGGCAAGCCGGAAGTGTTTGTGGCCTTCCTCACCACCTATTGTGTCGGCAATCTGATCGGCTCTGCGCTGGCAAAACCGCTGACTGACTGGCAATGCAAAGTGAGTGTCTTCTGGTGGACGAATGCCCTGTTGGCGGTCATCAGCCTGGCAATGTTCTTCGTGCCGATGCACGCCAACCTCACCATGTTCGCTTTCATCTTCGTGATTGGCGTACTGCATCAACTCGTGACGCCAATCCAGTGGGTAATGATGTCCGACACCGTTGATTACGGCGAGTGGTGCAACGGAAAACGTCTGACGGGTATCAGCTTTGCGGGAACGCTGTTCGTGCTCAAGCTGGGCCTGGCGCTTGGCGGGGCGATGATCGGCTGGATGCTGGCGGGCGGCGGCTACGATGCCGCAGCGAAAACCCAAAATAGCGCCACCATTAGCATCATTATCGCATTGTTCACGATTGTCCCGGCCATTTGCTACCTGCTGAGTGCCGTGATTGCCAAACGTTTCTACACCCTGAAAACCCCGTATCTGACGGAAATTATGAGTCAGTTGGCTCAGGGCGCGCGCCGCAATCAGCAGGATTTTACGACGAAAGAATGACAGAACTAAGGAACTGACGATGAAAATTAGCGACGGAAACTGGCTGACGCAGCCTGGCCTGAATTTAACTCACCCGATTCAGGTGTTCGAGGTTGAACAGCACGGTAACGAGATGATTGTCTACGTTGCGCCGCGCGATGTGCGTGAACGTACATGGCAACTGGATACGCCACTCTTCACCCTGCGCTTTTTCTCGCCGCAGGAAGGCGTGGTTGGGGTGCGAATGGAACACTTCCAGGGCGCGCTGGATACCGGCCCGCATTACCCGCTGAACGTGCTGCAGGACGTCAGCGTCGAGATGCGAAACACCGCTGAATTTGTCGAACTGAAGAGCGGTAATTTGAGCGTGCGGGTCACTAAAGGCGAGTTCTGGTCGCTGGATTTCCTGCGTAACGGCGAACGTATTACCGGCAGCCAGCTGAAAAATAACGGCTACGTGCAGGACACCAACAGCGGGAAAAACTATATGTTTGAACGCCTGGATCTGGGCGTCGGTGAAACGGTGTACGGGCTGGGCGAGCGCTTTACTGCGCTGGTACGTAACGGCCAGACGGTGGAAACCTGGAACCGCGATGGCGGCACCAGTACCGAGCAGTCTTACAAGAACATCCCGTTTTATCTCACCAACCGCGGTTACGGCGTGCTGTTAAACCATCCGCAGTGCGTGTCGTTTGAAATTGGCTCTGAGAAAGTGTCGAAAGTGCAGTTCAGCGTTGAAAGCGAGTATCTGGAATATTTCGTCATCGACGGCCCAACGCCGAAAGCGGTGCTGGATCGCTATACCCGCTTTACCGGTCGTCCGGCGCTGCCGCCCGCCTGGTCGTTCGGCCTGTGGCTGACCACATCGTTCACCACCAATTATGATGAAGCGACGGTGAACAGCTTTATCGACGGTATGGCCGAACGCAACCTGCCGCTTCATGTCTTCCATTTTGACTGCTTCTGGATGAAGGCATTTCAGTGGTGTGATTTTGAGTGGGACCCGGTGACGTTCCCGGATCCGGAAGGGATGATCCGTCGCCTGAAAGAAAAAGGGTTAAAGGTCTGTGTGTGGATCAACCCGTACATTGGCCAGAAATCGCCGCTGTTCAACGAGCTGAAAGAGAAAGGCTATCTGCTTAAACGCCCTGATGGTTCTCTGTGGCAATGGGATAAGTGGCAGCCGGGGCTGGCGATTTATGATTTCACGAATCCTGCGGCCTGCGAGTGGTATGCCAACAAATTGAAAGGCCTGGTGGATATCGGCGTCGATTGCTTCAAAACGGATTTTGGCGAACGTATCCCAACGGATGTGCAGTGGTTTGACGGCGCTGACCCACAAAAAATGCATAACCATTATGCGTTCATCTACAACCAGTTGGTGTGGAACGTACTGAAAGAGACGGTGGGAGAAGAAGAGGCGGTACTTTTTGCCCGCTCTGCGTCTGTCGGTGCACAGCAGTTCCCGGTGCACTGGGGAGGTGATTGCTATGCCAACTACGAATCGATGGCGGAAAGTCTGCGCGGCGGCTTATCTATCGGCCTGTCGGGCTTTGGCTTCTGGAGCCACGATATTGGTGGTTTCGAGAATACTGCGCCAGCACATGTCTATAAACGCTGGTGTGCGTTTGGGCTGCTCTCCAGCCATAGTCGCCTGCACGGCAGCAAATCCTACCGCGTGCCGTGGGCATACGACGATGAATCCTGCGATGTGGTGCGTTTCTTCACTGAGCAAAAATGCCGCATGATGCCGTACCTGTATCGTGAAGCGGTTCGCGCCAGTACCCATGGCACGCCAATGATGCGGGCGATGATGCTGGAGTTCCCGGACGATCCGGCGTGTGATTATCTTGACCGTCAGTACATGCTGGGCGATAGCGTGATGGTGGCTCCGGTGTTCTCGGAAACCGGTGACGTGCAATTTTACCTGCCGGAAGGTGACTGGACGCACCTGTGGCGTAATGACGAGATAACAGGCAGTCGCTGGCATAAGCAGCGGCACGACTTCCTGAGCCTGCCGGTGTATGTGAGGGATAACACGCTGCTGGCGCTGGGGAACAATAATCAGAAGCCGGATTACGCCTGGCACGAAGGGACCGCGTTTCAGTTGTTCCATCTGCAGGAAGGGCGTGAAGCGCTCTGTGAAGTTCCGGCGTCTGACGGCTCGGTTATCTTCACGCTGAAGGTAGTACGAGTGGGCAATACGCTGACCGTGCAGGGTGTCGGTGAAGCGCGTAACTGGACGCTGTGTCTGCGTAATATTCCGCAAGTTAGCGATGTGCAGGGCGGTTCATCTGTGTGCAGCGCGTGGGGAACGGTGGTTACGCCTGGTGAGGAAGATATGTTGAAGATAACCCTATAAGCGCATGTGAATGTGGTGCCGGATGGCGACGCATTGCGTCTTATCCGGCCTACGGTGCGTACAGCGTTCCAGATCTGAAAAGAAAAAATATCCTGACTTAAATTTTTACCTATCCATATTTGCGATCGCTGTCACTCTAATACATGAAAAAAATGTGATCTGCGCTGTAAATATCTCACTATTTCCCTTTTTTGTCTTATTTCTGTCCGGAATACAGGACACGATTTAGTATTGTTGCATCATCGTAGTCCTTTTATATTTATCATCACGGATTACACGTGGAGCATAAATGCTTCTTTAGATATTTAATCTGGTGTGTAATAAGGGTAAATAATGCAAATGATTACCTCGCGACAAAACAGATTATTAAAATTCCTTCTGTCCCGGAAGGAATATGTCACACTGTTGAAAATTGCTGAGCATTTATCTGTTTCGGAGAAGACCGTACAACGCGACCTGCGTTTGATGGAACAGTGGTTGTCGGAATGGAAAATATCCATTGATAAGCGTGCTGGCGCAGGTGTGATATTAATTGCCGATAATATTACCGATCTTTTATATTTAGACCAGTTATTAGGAGCGGAGGGTGATGACGCTGACGGCATGATGAATAACTCACGACGCGTCAAGATAGCCTCGCAATTATTAAGCGAAACGCCACATGAAACATCGATCAGTAAATTGTCCGAACGTTATTTTATCAGCAGTGCATCGATAGTTAACGATCTGAAGGTGATTGAATCATGGATTGCCCCGCTGGGTTTATCGCTGATCCGCAGCCAAAGCGGCACGCATATCGAAGGTAGCGAGAGTGGTGTGCGCCAGGCGATGGCATCACTGATCAACGGTGTGATTAACCATAATGAACCCGGTAGTGTGGTTTATTCACGTCTTGACCCGGGGAGCTATAAAGCGCTAGTCCATTATTTTGGTGAGGAAGACGTTTTATTTGTCCAGACGCTGTTGCAGGAAATGGAGAATGATCTGTGCTGGTCGTTAGGCGAACCGTATTACGTCAATATTTTTACTCATATTCTGATCATGATGTATCGCATCACGCGTGGAAATGCCTTACCGCGAAAAGATGAAAATATCACTTCATGTGATGAGAGCATTTTCTCAATTGCCAGCCGCATGATTCAACGTATAGAAAAACGTATAGCCCATTCACTGCCGGAAGACGAAGTCTGGTTTATTTATCAATATATTATCTCGTCTGGCGTCGTGATTGAGGAGCATAACGATGTAAGCGTCATTGGCCATATGCACTCCAGCGATGAAGCGCGGTTGATTACCCATCGGTTGATTGCCACCTTCGCCGAGATGGTCGACAGCGATCTTAGCCAGGACACGGCGCTGTATGACGGATTGCTGATCCACATTAAGCCGCTGATTAACCGCCTGAACTACCAGATCCGCATTCGCAATCCGCTGCTGGAGGATATCAAAGGCGAGCTGCAGGACGTCTGGCGGTTGACCCAATGCGCGGTGAATCGGGTGTTTAGCGGTTGGGGCGAGCGGGCGGTATCGGAAGATGAGGTGGGATATCTTACCGTCCACTTTCAGGCGGCAATGGAGCGCCAGATGGCGCGTAAGCGTGTGCTGTTGGTCTGCTCGACCGGTATTGGCACCTCCCATTTACTCAAGAGTCGCATTCTGCGTGCCTTTCCGGACTGGACCATTGTTGGCGTGGTGTCGGCAGGTAGTTTGCCCTCTGTGCTGACGGACGATATTGAATTGGTGGTGTCGACCATTAATTTACCCGCCATTGCTATGCCTGTCGTGTATGTCACCGCCTTCTTCAATGATGCGGATATTAAGCGGGTAACGGAAACGGTTATTACTGAAAAATTACATCGGGCGACGTCACTGGTCGTTGAAAATTAATGTCTGAACTCCATGAGGTATGATTGATGGATATAACGAAAATACTCAATACGAATCGCGTTATTTTGGACATGAAGGCGACAAACAAAACGGAGGTGATTGAGGAACTGACTGATCTTCTGCAAAAAGATGGTGCTATTAGCTGTCGGGAAACGTTTATTCAGGATGTCTGGCAGCGTGAATCTGAGGGATCAACCGGCTTCGAAAATCATATTGCGATCCCGCACGGAAAATCATCAGCGGTGATCAATACGACGCTGGCTATTGGTCGTACCCGCCAGGATATTCCCTGGGAAACGCTGGATGGCAGCAATGTGCGGTGTATTATTTTGTTTGCCGTCCGTCTTGAAGATCAGAACACCACGCATATTCGTCTGCTCTCGCAGGTTGCCGGAGCACTGGCTGACGAAGACATTATTGAACAATTACTGGTCGAAAGCAGTCCACAAAAAATTATTGAGCTATTTAGCCAATATGCTGAATCCAATGTCTGCTAAATAAAAAGTGGAGCATGTTATGAATATTGTTTGTGTTGCCGCCTGCACGGCGGGTATTGCGCACACCTATATTGCCCGTGAGAAATTAATAAAAGGTGCCAAAGCGCTTGGTCATAATATTAAAGTTGAAACCCAGGGCACTATCGGAACGGAAAATGAATTGCTGGCAGAAGATATTTCATCTGCAGATGTCGTGATTCTTGCCGTCGATGTCAAAATAAAAGGGGAGGAACGGTTTTCAAATAAACGCATTGTGCGAGTGAAAACGGAAATAGTCATAAAATCACCGGTTCAGTTTCTTGAAAAGGTTGAAAAATCATTAGTTAACGCAAACCAGTAGCGATCCTCATTTTGGAGGGGTTTCACATGAGTGAAAATAAAATTCCGCTATCTCAGGAAGTTAAAAAGCATTTGTTAACGGGGATTTCGTGGATGATCCCGTTAATTGTTGCCGCTGGGATCTGTATTGCTCTGGGGCAAATACTTGGCGGCACTAACGTGGGTGAAAAAATCGGGACAATACCCTGGATGCTCAACCAGATAGGTGGTTGGGGGATGGGGTTGATTGTGCCGCTGATTAGCGCGGCGATTGCTTACTCCATTGCCGATCGCCCCGGATTTGCGCCGGGTCTGATTGTCGGTTTTGTCTGTGGCGAAATTCATACCGGTTTTATTGGCGGAATGCTTGGCGGGTTTCTGGTTGGCTACACCGTTCTGCTGTTGAAACGTTATATCCGTTTACCGCAATCAATGCAGGGGCTGATGCCCATCATGGTGCTACCGGTGTTGAGTACTGTGATTGGCGGTCTGTTGATGATGACGCTGATCGGCAAGCCGATTGCCTGGCTGCAGGACGCGCTGATCCACCTGTTGGAGTCCATGCAGGGTGGGTCCCGTTTTCTGATGGGGGCGATCCTCGGCGCAATGGCGACATTCGACTTCGGCGGACCGGTAAATAAAACCATGTCGCTGTTTGCGGATGGCATGCTGGTTAGCGGCGTGTATGGCCCTGAAGCGGTCAAGTTTGTCGGGTCGATGATCCCACCGTTCGGCATTACGCTCTCCTTCCTGCTGACGCGCCACAAGTACACCCGGGCCGAACGTGAGGCACTGAAGGCGGCATTCCCGATGGGGATCTGCATGATTACCGAAGGCGTTATACCGATTGCGGCACGTGACCTGTTGCGCGTGGTTGGGTCCTGTGTGGTGGCATCAGCGGTGGCGGGCGGCTTGATTATGGTATGGGGTGTCGAAAGTCCGGTTCCGCACGGCGGCATGTTCGTGGTCCCACTCTTCACACACCCGCTGCTGTTTTGCCTGGCATTGGGGATCGGCACGGTGATTTGCGGCGTGATGCTCTCACTGTGGAAGAAACCGGTGACTGAGCGTGACGAGGAGTTTGATGAACTCAGCGATCAGAAGCTGAAAGACGAAGAAATCACCTTCACCCTGGAATAACCGGAGGCTGTATGTTTGCTGATATGAAAAGTATGGTGACGAAAGCCTGGCGTGAACAGTACGCGCTGCTGGCAATCAACTGTATGAACCTGGAAAGCGCCCGGGCGGCGGTTCGGGTGGCTGAGAAACATCATGCGCCCATTATTCTGAATCTGTATCAGGGGCATCTGGACCATTTTCCTGCATCGATAGCCGTTGCGGTCGTCAAAACGCTGGCGGATGAAGCTTCGGTGCCGGTCGTGCTGGCACTGGACCACGGCAAAGATCCTGTACGCATCCGCCAGGCTTTTCGCGCCGGGTTTAGTGGCTTGATGATCGACGCTTCGGCGTTTGCGCTGGAGGAAAATATTCGTCAGACCCGTGCGGTTGTGGATTTGGCTGCCAGCGTCTCGCTGTGTGTGGAAGGCGAGTTGGGGCATCTTGCCGATGCTCCACGCTACGACCACGCGACGAACGTTGATTTGATGACCCAGACTGCTGACGTTGAGCCGTTTATCCAGCAGACCGGGATCGACGTGCTGGCGGTGTCGGTCGGTACGGCGCACGGTATGTATGCGCCGGGTGTGACGCCGGTGATTGATTTCCAGCGCCTTGAGGAGATTGCCCGTTTATCGACGGTGCCACTGGCTCTACATGGCGGCAGCGGTACGCCGTTTGACCAGCTACAGCGTTGTCCGATGTTTGGCGTCGCCAAAATTAACGTTGGCGCGGCGGTTTTTGAAGCCGGAAAAGCCGCATTGCTCCATACCCTGTGTCGCGACAAATCCTGTGAACTTGTTGATGCCCTGGCCCTGATGGAACAGGCCTGCGAAGAAGCCATTATTCCGTATCTGCAGGCCAGCGGCGCTATCGGCAAAGCCTGATTCATTTTCTGTAACGCCTTCTATGCCTCTGCGATGACGCACTGGCAGGGCTTTCTACACCCTGAAACTGGAGAATTAACATGTTAGTTTCGATGAAAGAATTACTGCAGCCTACTCGTCAGCACGGTTTTGCCATTGGCGCCTTCAACGTGGCGGATAGTTGCTTTGTGCGTGCAGTGGTCGAAGAGGCGGAAGCAACCAACACGCCAGCGATTATCTCGATTCACCCCAGCGAGCATGATTTCGTCGGTGATGCGTTTTTTAGCTATGTCCGCGATATCACGATGCGTAGCACAGTGCCGTTTACTCTGCATCTGGACCATGGGGCGTCGGTGGAACATGTCCTGCGGGCGATTCAGTGTGGGTTTACCTCGGTGATGATCGACGGTTCGCTGCTGCCCTATGAGGAAAACGTGGCCCTGACCCGCGAAGTGGTCAAACTGGCGCATGCGGTAGGTGTCTCGGTTGAGGGGGAGCTGGGGACGATCGGCCAGACCGGAACGTCAGTGGAAGGCGGTGTATCAAAAGTCACCTACACCGATCCTGCTCAGGCGCAGGACTTTATCGCCCGTACCGGAGCTGACACGCTGGCAGTAGCGATTGGTACCGCCCACGGGATCTACCCGAAAGGAATGCAGCCAGAGCTGCAAATGAACATTCTGCGTGATATCGCCGGGCGGCTGGATATTCCGCTGGTGCTGCACGGCGGCTCGGCGAACCCGGATGCGGAGATTGCCGAATCTGTCACGCTGGGCGTGGGCAAAATCAATATTTCCAGCGATATGAAGTACGCCTACTTCCAGAAGGTGCGTGAAATTCTGGCGAAAGAAACCTGGTGGGACCCGAACGTGATTTACCCGGAAGCGATTAGCGCCGCACGGGATGTGATCCGCCATAAAATGAAGCTGTTTGGATCTACTGGCAAAGCATCACTTTACTAACGGCATGCAGGCGGGGAAACCCGCCTCTTTCGCGATAAGGAAAAGTGGAATGAAGCGTTCACAAATTAATTATGCCGTTGATAAAGCGCATGCCATCGCCGAGACTTTTCGAATCTGTCTGCCTGACTTTGCGTATTTTACCGTCGACGCTTGGCGGCAACAGGATCAAACTCTGTGGCGTGAAGTGCGCGATCTCCAGCTGGGTTGGGACGTTACTGACTTCGGGCGCGGAGATTTTGCGCAAACCGGGCTGACGTTACTGACGTTGCGCAATGGCGTGTTGGATTCGGCAAACTACCCCAAACCGTATGCCGAAAAGATGCTGCAAATTCAACAGGATCAACAAACGCCGTGGCATTTTCACACCCATAAAATGGAAGATATTGTCAATCGCGGCGGCGGTGATTTATGTATGCAGCTAGCATGGGCCACGCCCGATGCGCAGTATGACGCGCAGCATATTATTGAGGTAAGTGTGGATGGTCAGCGGCGAACCGTTAAGCCCGGTGAAACGCTGGTGTTGAAACCAGGGCAAGGCATCTGTCTGCCACCCCGTTTGTATCATCGTTTCTGGGCCGAGAAAGCGTTTGTATTGGGCTGGGAAATCTCAATGGTGAATGACGACCGGCACGATAACCACTTTCTTGAGCCTGGGGGACGCTTCCCGGCGATAGAAGAGGACGAGCCGGTGAAATGGTTGTTGTGCAGTGAATATATTCGTTTATGAGCGGAAGTAGGCCCGGTAAGCGAAGCGCCACCGGGCAATAATCACTGCGCAAGTGGCGGCGCTGAGACTTCACTACCGGATACCACACCCGCCTGCATGGTTTGCGTCACCTGCTGTTTATCAGCATTTACAGCATGTAGCTGGCCGTTCACGGTCGGTTTGAGTGGCGCATCTGCCAGAATATTACCGCTGGCCGTAAGCTGAATGTTACCGTCACCAGGAAGCGGCAGTGCTGGCCATCCCCACTGCTGCAGGATAGTCATTGGCACACCACGCCCGTTCAGGCTGACCTGCGCCTGGCGTTGCGGCAACTGCGAAATGCTGGCGGTCGCCTCCAGCAGCCCTTTTTCCGTATAGGCACTTAGCTCGCTGATATTGATGGTGCTGCTGTTCGCGGCGAGGGCCAGAGAAGGTCGGCGCACGTCGGTACGGTTAAACGTCGCAGCAGCGGCATTGAGTGTGGCGCTACCACTCCAGATACCCCACTGATTATTTTGTACCAGCCCGAGGTTGGCGCCATAACCGTCCAGTGCGGTGAGCTGCCATGGGAACAGAGGGTCGATATCGATAATCAGGTTACGGCTGGCGCTGAATTTTTTCAGCGTCAGGCTGTTTAGCCAGGAAGGCAGGGGTTTCATCCACAATTGCTTCCAGTTTTCCGGCAGCGTGTATTCCAGCCCGGCAATGGCAACATCGTCAAGGACTAGCGCCTTGTTACTGCGCAACCAGTTACCGGATGTTCTAACCATACCGCCTTCCCAGCGAGTAGTGAACTGGCGTAGTGCAATGCCCTGCGGTGAGAATTCGGCATTCAGAATGGGATCGAAAAAGTGCAGTGAACCGTAGATAAACTCACTGGCGTTCATCGACAGCTTCCCTTCCTGAGTTTGCCAGTCGTCCTTGCTGAAGGTCATATTGCGCAAACTCAGATCGAGATCTGTTACCGCCCAGTCAGGACCTTGCAGACGGGCATCCGTCACCTCAAGACGACCAATTTGCAGGGACGGAATTGTGGTTAGTGGTGCGAAAAAATCGACCAGTGATTTATCACTTTGTAGCCGGATATCATTTAACCGCAGGTTCTCCACGACCCAGCTGCCATCAGCATTCCGCTGCGCAACGCCGGTTAACGCGCCGCGTGCGACATCTGCGCCAATGTTACTTAACGTCACGCGGTCATGGTCAATGCTGCCTTCGATCAGCACGTTGGTGGTGGGAACGTCGTTAAGCGTTAATGAACTGGCGCTGAGCTGAATTTGCGCTTTGTTGCCGAGAATTTTACCCGCCTCAGGGTTCCAGGGAATAACGCCGCCGTTCACGCGTTGCGCACTCAGGTTCCACTCACTGCCGGGGCTATTTAATGCCATATCCTGTAGCTGCAGGCGATCGGCCTGGAACGGAAGCGGCGCAGTTTGTTGAGAAAGATTGAGCGTACCGTTTTGCAACAAGATGGTGTCAACGTGCAACGGGTCGGTGATCTGACGACTGCTCAGGCCAATATCAACCGTTTTTGCGACCAGCGTGGCAGGTTGCCCATCACGACCAAAAGTGACATTTTTCAACAGAATATGGGATGGGGAGGAAAACCGGTGATCGATGGCATCAAAAGCCAGGTGGTAGCTGCTGTTCTCTGACACCCATGCGCTGACATGCTCTGCACCCCAGCGGGTTTGCAGTAGAAAATAAAGGCCGAGGATCGCCACTGCACAGGCGATCAGCACGTAAATAAGCAGCTTTCCAATAAATTTCATGGTCTTCCATCCCGCGAAGTGCACATAGTCAAGTTATGCACGATTTACGCGCAATCCTCAAGGCGGGAATGGTGAAAGAGCGTTACAGCGGCATTGATTCAGAATCAACGCCGCATTTCGCTTACGCTTTCTCTGGCGGGAAAATCAGGTTCAGAACAATAGCGGTAATACCGCCAGCAGCAATACCGGAAGAGAGCAGGTTTTTCACCCAGTCAGGCGCAAACTGCAGGATCAGCGGTTGCTGGGAGACGCCGAGACCGACAGCCAGCGACAGTGCGATAATCAGGATGGCACGGCGGTTCAGCGGTTCACGTGACACGATGCGTACCCCGGAGGCGGCGATAGTCCCGAACATTACCAGCGTTGCCCCGCCCAGAACAGGTTCAGGGATATGTTGTACAAAGCCGCTGACTGCCGGGAACAGACCCAGTGCGATCAGCATCAGCGCCACCACAAAACCAACATAGCGGCTGGCAACGCCGGTTAACTGGATGACCCCATTATTCTGACCGAAGCAGGAGTTCGGGAAGGTGTTGAACACGGCAGAAACAAACGAGTTCAGGCCGTTCGCCAGTACTCCGCCTTTCAGACGTTTCATGTACAGCGGACCCGAGACCGGTTGTTCGGAGACATCGGAGGTGGCCGTAATATCACCGATGGTCTCCAGCGAGGTGATCATAAAGACCAGCATCAGCGGTAACAGTAAGCTCCAGTCAATGCCCAGACCGTAGTACAGCGGCGTTGGCACCATGATCAGATCCTGACTTACCGGCGCGGTATTTTGCGGCAACATGCCCATAAACCAGGCCAGCAGGTAGCCCGCCGCCATGGCAATCACCAGTGACGCAACGCGCAGGTATGGGTTGCGCTGGCGATTAAGAATGATAATCAGCGCCAGCACGACACCAGCCAGCATCAAATTCTTCGGCGCGCCAAAGGTGTTGTCGCTCATTGCTGCGTAACCGCCGCCAATCGATGTCAGACCCACCTGAATCAGTGACAGACCAATGATCATCACTACCACCCCTGAGACCAGCGGAGTAATAATACGACGTGCCAGATGCAATACACGCGAGATAACCATCTCGGTGCAGCTTGCCAGCATCAGTGTGCCAAACAACGCCGCCATCATGGTTGGGATATCGGCGCCACCGGTTTTTAGCGCCGTACCGCCCATAATCAGCGGCGCAACAAAGTTAAAGCTGGTGCCCTGAATGGATAACAGCCCTGAACCCACCGGTCCCCAGGCTTTGATCTGAATGATAGAAGCCACGCCGGAAGCGAACAGCGACATACTGATAATGTGTTGAGTATCCTGAGCCGGTAAGCCGAGCGCCTGGCAGATTAACAGAGCAGGCGTGATCACCGCGACGAACATGGCCAGCAGGTGCTGACAGGCGGCAAACAGGGTTTGGGCTAGCGGGGGTCGATCTTCAAGACGGTAAATCAGTTCACTGTTGTGAGTCTGCGCAACCGGTTGCGCATTTGTCGACTCTACGGCGTTAACGGACATCAGAGGCAATCCCATGGTGGAAAAGCGGTGATTTTATCTGACCAGGACAGAAAAGCAAACGTTTGCTAGTAACTATTCTTAATATTTAAAACGGATAAACAAACATTTTTATATAACTTTTCATCATTTTCTGCTTAAAATCCACCCCGATAACTCATTAAGAGCTAAAAATCGACCTGGAATGAATCGTGCGTAGCAGAACTGCAAAGCGCACTAATGGAGCTGTATATGTTTTACCTCGATACATTATCAACACTGGTTGCTGCAACCTTGGTGTTGCTGCTGGGGCGTAAGCTCGTCCAGTCAGTCTCTTTCCTGAAAAAATATACGATTCCCGAACCTGTAGCAGGTGGATTGCTGGTGGCGATCGCGTTGCTGGTGCTGAAAAAAAGCATGGGCTGGGAGGTCAATTTTGATATGACGTTGCGCGATCCGCTGATGCTGGCATTCTTCGCAACTATCGGCCTGAATGCCAATATTGCCAGCCTGCGAGCGGGTGGCCGCGTGGTGGGCATCTTTCTGATTGTGGTTGTTGGGCTGCTATTAATGCAGAACGCCATCGGTATCGGTATGGCAAGCCTGCTGGGTCTCGACCCGTTGATGGGCCTGATTGCCGGTTCGATAACGCTCTCTGGTGGACACGGAACCGGAGCGGCGTGGAGCAAGCTGTTTATTGAACGCTATGGTTTCGCTAATGCAACTGAAGTGGCAATGGCATGCGCAACGTTCGGCCTGGTGCTGGGTGGCTTGATCGGTGGGCCTGTTGCGCGCTATCTGGTAAAACACTCCACAACTCCGGACGGTATGCCGGACGATCAGGCAGTACCGACTGCGTTTGAAAAGCCGGATGTTGGGCGCATGATCACCTCGCTGGTGCTGATTGAAACTATCGCGCTGATTGCTATCTGCCTGACGGTGGGCAAAATCGTTGCGCAAATGTTGGTGGGTACGGTGCTGGAACTACCGACCTTCGTCTGCGTACTGTTTGTCGGCGTGATCCTGAGTAATGGTCTGGCGCTACTGGGCTTTTATCGGGTGTTTGAGCGTGCGGTTTCGGTACTTGGTAACGTCAGTCTGTCGCTGTTCCTGGCAATGGCGTTAATGAGCCTCAAGCTGTGGGAGCTGGCCTCGCTGGCGCTGCCAATGCTGGCAATCCTTGTTGTACAGACCGTTTTCATGGCGCTGTATGCAATTTTCGTCACCTGGCGCCTGATGGGTAAGAACTACGATGCGGCGGTGCTGGCTGCCGGGCACTGTGGCTTTGGCCTCGGCGCAACGCCGACAGCGATTGCCAACATGCAGGCGATTACCGAACGTTTTGGTCCATCACATATGGCGTTTCTGGTGGTGCCGATGGTGGGGGCGTTCTTTATCGATATCGTCAATGCACTGGTGATTAAGCTGTATCTGCTGTTACCGATTTTTGCGCAATAAAGGCCGTGCGGCGGTGTGATAACCGCCGCGATGAAGAGGGTTATGCGTTGGAGTAGCGTTCAGTTTCTGGCATCCAGCGCTCTATCAGCGCCACTGCCTGCTGTGGATAACGTTCGTGAATATGGCGGGCAATGCGCTGAACTTCCGGAATAATTGCCTGATCGCGCAGTAAATCCGCTACCTTAAATTCCGCCGTGCCGGTCTGGCGTGTACCCAATAGCTCACCGGGGCCGCGGATCTCCAAATCTTTTTGCGCAATAACGAATCCGTCGTTGCTGTCTCGCAGCACCTGCAGACGTTTTTGCGCTGTTTTTGACAGCGGTGATTTGTACAGCAGGACGCAGTGAGAAGCGACTGCGCCGCGACCGACGCGGCCGCGCAGCTGGTGTAACTGCGCTAAGCCCAGACGCTCCGGGTTTTCAATAATCATCAGGCTGGCGTTTGGTACGTCTACACCGACTTCAATCACTGTAGTGGCGACCAGCAGATGCATTTCGCCCTGTTTAAACGCAGCCATGACAGACAGCTTCTCGGCAGGTTTCATGCGCCCATGTACCAGACCAATATTAAGCTCCGGCAGAGCGAGTTTAAGTTCTTCCCACGTGGCCTCTGCTGCCTGGGCCTCCAGTAAATCAGACTCTTCGATCAACGTGCAGACCCAGTACGCCTGACGTCCTTCGTGCGTGCAGGCATTACGCACACGGTCAATGATGTCGCTGCGGCGGGTATCCGGAATCGCGACGGTGGTGACCGGTGTACGTCCCGGAGGCAGTTCATCAATCACTGATGTGTCGAGATCGGCATAGGCGGTCATTGCCAGCGTGCGTGGGATTGGCGTGGCGGTCATGATCAATTGATGCGGGTGGAAACCCTGCTGCTGACCTTTTTCCCATAGTGCCAGGCGTTGATGCACGCCGAAGCGGTGTTGTTCGTCGATGATAACCAGTGCCAGACCGTTGAACTGAACCTGTTCCTGGAAAATAGCGTGAGTGCCGACAATCATCTGTACCTGGCCGCTGGCAATAGCTTCCTGCTGTGCCTGACGCGCTTTACCCTTTTGCTTGCCGGCCAGCCAGCCCACTTCAACTCCCAGCGGTGCAAACCAGTTGCGGAAGTTGTTTGCGTGCTGCTCAGCCAGGAGCTCGGTGGGGGCCATCAGCGCAACTTGCTTGCCATGTGCAATTGCCCGTAGAGCAGCAAGTGCTGCAACCAGTGTTTTCCCGGAACCAACATCACCCTGTACCAGTCGCATCATCGGGACATCCAACGCCATGTCGCGTTCAATCTCGGCGGTTACTCGCGCCTGTGCGCCGGTTGGCTTAAAGGGGAGGGCTGCCAGTAGCTTATTTTTTAGCGTATCGTTCGCGCTCAGCGGCTGGGCGTGAAAACGTTGGGCTCCGGCGCGTAACGCCAGCATGCTGAGGTTGTGTGCCAGCAGTTCTTCCAGAATCAAACGCCGCTGTGCCGGATGTTGTCCGGTTTCCAGATCGCTTAGCTGGAGTGACGGCGGTGGACGGTGCAGCGTGCGCAGAGCTTCTGGCAGGCTCATCATCCCTTGTAGTAATTCCGGTGGTAGCAGTTCGGCAATGGCGCAGGTATCAAGCAAATCCAGCGCCTGATCGGTCAGTTTACGCAGTGTTGCCTGCTTCACGCCTTCGGTTGTCGGGTAAACCGGAGTGAGCGTTTCCTGGAGTTCCGGCGTACTGAGATCGCCCTGTACGCGATATTCCGGGTGGATCATCTCGGCGCCATATTTCCCGCGTTTGGCTTCGCCGTAGGCCAACACCCGTCTTCCGGTAGCGAGGCTATTTTTCATCGCGGCGCTGAAATTGAAGAAGCGCATCGTCAGAATACCCGAACCATCGCTTATCTGGCAGGTCATCATCCGGCGGCCACCGAAAGTGATATTGCAATTCAACACTTCGCCTTCAACGGTGGCGTAGATGCCGGGCAAGAGTTCGCCAATTGGGTAAAGATGAGTACGATCTTCGTAGCGCAGAGGAAGGTGCAACAGGAGGTCCTGCACGGTGTGCAGGCCAATTTTAGCCAGTTTACTGCTTTGTGCTGCGCCAACGCCCGTCAGAGAGTTGAGTGGGATGGCATCCAGTAAACGGCCTTTCATCGTGTTTATCTCGCAGACTGCATAGTGGCCCACCACGTTGCATCGGCTTCAATTTCGCCCTGCGTATTCACGTGGGGATAGGGGAGTCCTTTGCGCTTCGCCACATTAGCCAGCACTGGATATCCCCCTTCAAACAGCAAACGTTGCTGCTCGCCTTCCGGCAGCATGCTGTTTTCTCGCTGGTACATCCCGGCGTTTTGCCGCTGGCGTTGTGCTTCGTACAGAATCAGCGCCGAGGCGACCGAGACATTCAGCGACTGCACCATACCAATCATCGGAATGATGATGTCCTGATCTGCCAGATCTAATGCTTCCTGGGTGATACCGGTTTTTTCCTGGCCCATCAGGATGCAGGTTGGTCGCGTGTAATCAATCTCGCGGAAATCGACAGCTTTGTCAGAGAGGTGAGTTGCCAGAACTTGCATGCCCTGGCTTTTTAACTGCGTGACGGCATCGCCGATAGTGCGGTGAGTCTTCACCTGCACCCAACTGTTGCTGCCCGCGGCAGAGGAGGCCATGGTGCGCATACGACTACCCGGCCAGACGGCGTGGACTTCATGCACGCCGACGGCATCCGCGGTACGAATGATCGCAGAAACGTTATGAGGTTTGTGGACTTGCTCCATGCAGACAGTCAGATCGGGCTGACGCCGCGCGAGCATCTCGCGGATACGTGCATAACGCTGTTCATTCATAAAAGACTAGTTTCTGTTACGGGTGACTTTAATCACGTCCGGCATGACGCGGATTTTGCGCATAATGTTCGCCAGATGCACGCGATCGCGGGCAGTGAGGCGAATAAAGGCGCTGTAGACGCGGCCATCTTTCTCTTCAGTATTCAGGCTTTGAATATTGGAGGTGGTCGTGTTGATTGCCGCCGTCAGGTTTGCCAGAGCACCCTGGTGGTTAAACATATCCACCTTAATCTCAGTGATGAACTCCTGCTCGGTCTCTTTATCCCATTCAACCGCCATAAACTTCTCAGGCTCTTTCTGGTAGCCACGGATATTACGGCAGGACTCATGGTGGATCACCAGACCTTTACCCGGACTGACGTGGGCAATGATTGGATCGCCAGGAATTGGGCGACAACATTTCGCGAAGGTGATCAGCACACCGTCTGCGCCTTTAATCGGCAGATGACCATGACCAGATTGTGCTGGCGCATTTGCCGGCACCTCACCCTGCTGAAGGTTTTTCGCAACGACCACGCTCATGGCGTTACCCAGGCCGATTTCAGCTAACAGATCGTCAAGCGTGGCGAGCTTCATGCGCTCAAGCTCACGCTGGATGCTCTCTTGCGGGATCTCTGCCAGTTTACGGCTACCGCCTAAGGCATGGTTGAGCAGACGACGACCCAGACTGACGGAATCATCGCGTTTAAGGTTCTTCAGCAGTTGGCGAATTTTGGCGCGAGCTTTTGAACTGACCACAAAGTTGAGCCATGCCGCATTGGGGCGAGCGCCTGGCGCGGTAATGATTTCAACGGTTTGGCCACTGGAGAGCGGCTGCGAAAGTGGGTAAGGCTGCCTGTCTACGCGGGCACCAACACAGGCGTGACCGATATCGGTATGCACAGCATAGGCGAAGTCGACAGGTGTTGCACCGGCAGGCAATTCGACAATTCGCCCTTCCGGTGTGAAAACATAAATCTCATCCGGGAAGAGATCAGATTTGACGCTTTCAATAAATTCAAATGAGCTACCGGCGCTTTGCTGCAGCTCCAGCAAGCTCTGCATCCAGCGCTGGGCGCGGATTTGTGCCGTAGTACTGGTTTCGCCGTGCTCTTTATACGCCCAGTGTGCTGCAACCCCCATCTCTGCCATCTGGTCCATGTCTTCAGTACGAATTTGTACTTCAACCGGGACGCCATGTGGGCCGATCATTGAGGTGTGCAAAGACTGATATCCGTTCGC
This sequence comes from Citrobacter sp. Igbk 16, assembly GCF_028069755.1. NCBI lineage: Bacteria > Pseudomonadati > Pseudomonadota > Gammaproteobacteria > Enterobacterales > Enterobacteriaceae > Citrobacter > Citrobacter sp. Igbk 16. Next base: position 20,611 of record NZ_JANEWJ010000040.1, read on the forward strand.
TTTCGGAATGGCAATATAGTCTTTAACGCGACCAGGACGAGGTTTGTACAGGCTATGCATCTGGCCGAGTACGCGATAGCAGGTGTCGGAGTCATGAACAATAACGCGGAAAGCGTAGATATCCATGATCGAGTGAAAACGCTGCTCTTTGAGTACCATCTTGCAATAGATAGAGTACAGATGCTTTTCGCGTCCACTTACACGACACGGAATGCCAGCCTCCTGCAAACGCCCTTCGATTTCTGAGAGGATTTTTTGGATCATCTCTTTGCGGTTGCCGCGAGCGGCTTTAACCACTTCTTTAATCACGCGATAGCGGTTCGGGTACAGCGCTTCAAAACCCAGCTCTTCCAGCTCGGTTTTTATGTGATGAATACCTAAACGGTGTGCCAGCGGACTGTAGATTTCGAGGGTTTCACGGGCGATGCGGCGACGCTTATCCGGGCGCAATGAGCCCAGCGTGCGCATGTTGTGGGTACGGTCGGCAAGTTTGATGAGAATGACGCGGATATCCTGCACCATCGCCATAATCATCTTGCGAAAGTTTTCGGCCTGCGCCTCTTTCTTATCGCGAAACTTAAGCTTATCAAGCTTTGATACCCCTTCGACCAGTTCAGCAACACTTTTACCAAAAAGCTGTTCCATATCCTGGTAGGTGGCAGGGGTATCTTCAATCACGTCATGCAGCAGCGCAGCCATTAACGTTTCATAGTCGAGTTTCATCTCGGCCAGAATGCAGGCTACCGCTACCGGGTGCGTGATATAGGGTTCACCGCTTGAACGTGTTTGACCCTCGTGAGCGTCACGTGCAACGAGATACGCCTGCCGAAGACGCTTAATCTGGTCTTCCGGCAGGTAGTTTTGAATCAGTTGATTCAGGCTTTCAAACAGATACAAGGGCGACCCGCTTTGTGATTAACGACGACCTTCAGCAATAGCGGTAACAGCTTGTAATTCAGCGGCTTCCTGCTCTTGCTGTTCCTGGCGCTCACGCACGTCGAGGATCTGGTTGTTGATCAGACCTTCTTCGATTTCGCGCAGTGCGATTACGGTAGTTTTATCGTTTTCTTCCGGTACGAGCGGATCCTTTCCGCCTACCTGCATCTGACGAGCGCGACGCGCGGCGACCAGTACCAGGTCAAAACGGTTACCAATTTTCTCTACAGCGTCCTGAACAGTTACGCGTGCCATACTTAAAATGCTCCACAGGTGAAGAAATGACTGGGCATGATACTGAATGTGGGTTCAGTCTGCCAACAGTTTGCTGATTAAAGCGTCATGACGCTGCTTTTGGCGGCTCATGCGCAGACGTTCGGCGCGAATGATGGTTTTCAAATCGCCCAGGGCAGTATCGAAATCATCATTCACAATAAGATAATCATATTCGGCGTAATGGCTCATTTCTGCAACAGCTTGCGCCATACGTTTCGCGATTACTTCTTCGCTATCCTGACCGCGGCCTCGGAGACGGCGGTCCAGCTCAATCTTAGAAGGTGGCAAAATAAAAATGCTGCGCGCATGCGGCATTTTTTCACGAATTTGCTGTGCACCTTGCCAGTCGATATCTAAAAAGACATCTACGCCGGATGCTAATACTTGCTCAATGGTTTCACGCGAGGTGCCGTAATAATTGCCGAATACCTCAGCGTGTTCCAGGAACGCATCTCTGCCAATCATGGTTCTGAATTCATCATGGTTCACAAAGAAATAGTGTTCACCATGCACTTCCCCCGGGCGCGGTGCGCGCGTGGTGTGTGAAACAGAAACCTGGGTGTCATACAACGGTTGGGTCTTTAATAAAGCCTGAATCAGGCTGGATTTACCCGCGCCACTGGGGGCAGAAACAATATAAAGCGTGCCTTGAGCCATGAGTATCTTAATGTATGTGATTGTCGAAAGAGAGCCTACATACGGGCTTATTATACACGTAGCCGCTTTGCTACGTAGCCTTTGTCACACTTTTTGCGCATGTTTATTGCGTTTTGCGTACCAGTTTCCTGTTTTACTGGCGGTTTGCTGCAAAAAGTGAAAATGCCAGGAAAGCTGCTCGCATGATGAATTTTTGCCGCTCTGTTTTGACGGCGCTTTGCGCTATATCTGCCGGGAAACGCATTTTCAGGCGGAGGTGGTATGGGGTTATGGAAAAGCATTGTGCTGGTGTTGCTGTTCTGCCATTTGCGGGCCGGGGCCGCGTGTCCCGCCTGGTCTGCGGATCGGGCAAACGAGGAAATGTCGCGACTACAACAGCAGATAACGCAATGGAATGATAGTTATTGGAAGCAGGGTGTGAGTGCCGTAGATGACGGTATTTATGATCAGTTGAATGCGCAGCTACACCAATGGCAACGCTGTTTCGGAGGTGATTCACAGACAGACCTGTCTGCGCCACCGATAAGCGGCTCAATATTGCACCCTGTTCCTCATACGGGTGTTCGTAAGCTGGCAGATAAGCAAGCGGTGCAGCAATGGATGCAGACGCGTAGCGATCTCTGGGTGCAACCAAAAGTAGACGGTGTTGCAGTAACGCTGGTTTATCGGGATGGCAATCTGATTAAGGCGATTAGCCGTGGTAACGGCATCAAAGGCGAAGACTGGACGCACAAGGTTCTCCAGATGCCTTCGATACCGCGGACTGTCCGAGGACTGCTTGCGAACAGCACGCTGCAGGGGGAGATTTTTTTGCAGCAGGATGGGCATATCCAGCAAAAGAAAGGCGGTGTGAATGCCCGTTCTAAGGTTGCCGGTATGATGATGCGGCAGAACACGCCGGAGTTATTACGCTCTCTGAACATATTTATTTGGGCCTGGCCTGATGGTCCTGTGGAGATGACGGAAAGACTACGGCAACTCACTGGTGCGGGATTCAGCCTCACCCAACGCTATACGCAGCCGGTGGCAAATGCGGATCAGGTCGAGCATGCCCGCGCCAGATGGTGGACTTCGGCATTGCCTTTCGTGACGGATGGTGTGGTGGTACGTGCAGAAAAAGAGCCGCAAGCACGGCATTGGTTTCCTGGGCAGGGAGACTGGCTGGCTGCATGGAAATACCCCCCTGTTTCCCGGATATCTGAAGTAACAGGTATTCAGTTTTCTGTTGGTAAGAGTGGAAAAATTGCCGTTGTTGCAGTGTTGGCACCCGTCATGCTGGATGATAAACGGGTACAGCGCGTCAATGTTGGGTCTGTACGACGCTGGAATGAATGGGATATCGCACCTGGCGATCACATTCTGGTGAGCCTGGCCGGGCAAGGTATTCCCCGCATTGATGAGGTTGTCTGGCGTAGTACCCAGCGCACTAAACCAATACCACCTGATGGGCACTTTAATTCACTGACCTGTTTTTATGCCGCACCCGAGTGTTACGAGCAGTTTGTGGCCAGGCTGATCTGGGTTGGGGCAAAAGAGGTGCTGGATCTGCAGGGGATAGGTGAGGCGGGATGGCGGGAGCTGCATCAGGTATTTCACTTTGAGCACATTTTTTCCTGGCTGGGATTAACCCAGGAACAGCTACGATCCACATTTGGGATAAGCAAAGGGGAGAAGCTGTGGCATCAGTTTAATCAGTCTCGCCGTCTTCCCTTCAACCGCTGGGTTGGTGCAATGGGCATACCGTTAACCCAGGCCACAGTGAATGCCAGCGGTGATAGTGCTTGGCTGCAACTACAACAACGCGATGAGAAAGATTGGCGGCAGCTTCCGTCTATGGGTGAGCGGCGGGTCCAACTGGTGATGCAGTGGCTGAAAAACAGGGAGGTAATAGCGCTGAGCAACTGGTTAGCTGCTCAGCGTATCGCCGGTTTTATGCCTTAATGGCCTTCATGGCGATAATAAAATACCGGTAGTCCCAACTTCAGGCGCAGCGCCAGTAAACGTGCTGTAAAGCCGAACAGTAGGGTAGATATAACCACAACATCGTGGCTGGAGACATAATGTTGCAACACGATGTACAGCACAGCAGCGGCAAATGACACGCCGGCATAAAGTTCTTTCTGGAATACGAGCGGGATGCGTTTGCAGAACATATCGCGTAATACGCCGCCGAAGACGCCGGTGGTAACCGCTGCAACCACGGCAATAATTGGCCCGTGTCCCATATCCAGCGCAACCTGTGCACCGATAATAGAAAAGACCACCAGGCCCAGCGCATCCAGTACGAGGAAGATTTTACGTAGGTAGGGCATTACGGGAGCAATAATCGTTGTCAGTACCGCGGCAGTGGCTACGATAATGACGTATTCAGGGTGTTTTACCCAGCCGAGCGGATAGTGGCCGAGAAGAATGTCGCGCACAGATCCACCGCCAATGGCTGTTGCGGTGGCAATAATAATAACGCCAAATGTATCCATACGACGACGACCTGCCGCAAGCGCACCCGTCATGGCTTCAGCAGTGATACCAATTAAATATAAAACGTGTAACAGCATGTCTTCCCCCTGAATTGCTGGGGGCTAAGGTTAACGATTTGTGCGCACTGTCACGATTGAGATTTTCTAAGGCGAAGTGATTTTAATAACTACAGCTAATGCAGGATTGATGAAAATGCCATATGGCATGCGCTTCATTATATTATTGATGGTGATAAATGATGAGAAAATATAATGCGTAGTGAGAAGTTATAGACATGCTCATCGAAAAAAACACGTAGCGCCGCCGTTTATCGACGGGCTACGTGAGATGGTGACTTACTCGATATTCTGAATCTGCTCGCGCATTTGTTCGATCAATACCTTCAGTTCAATCGCGGAGTTAGTGACCTCTGCATTGATAGACTTGGATGCCAGGGTGTTCGACTCGCGGTTGAATTCCTGCATCATGAAGTCCAGACGGCGACCTACCGCCTCTTTTTTCTTCAGGATGTTGTAGGTTTCTTTGACGTGAGCTTCCAGACGATCCAGCTCTTCCGCCACATCGATGCGCTGCGCCATCAGCACCAATTCTTGCTCAAGACGGTTATTTTCGAGTTGGACCTGCGCGTCTTCCAGTTTGGCGACCAGACGCTCACGCTGCCACTGCAGAATTTCCGGCATATGTGCACGTACCTTCGTCACTTCAGCGCTAACGCCTTCCAGGCGTTGCTCGATCAGTGCTTTCAGTGCCTGACCTTCAGTTTCACGCGCGACAATGAAATCATCCAGTGTACCGTCAAGCGTGGCGAGGATTTCAGCGGCAATAGCATCCAGGTCTTGCTCCTGAGCGGCCATTACACCCGGCCAGCGCAGGATATCGACCGGATTAATTTCGCCTTCATCGCTCTGCATCTTGACCCAGTTAGCAGCGCTAACGAGCTGTTTAGCGAGTTTTTCATTCAGAATGAGTTCGCCTTGTGCGCTGGCATCAGGTTCAAAACGCAGTGTGCATTCGATTTTACCGCGTGTCAGACGTGTGCGGATGCGCTCACGCACAACAGGTTCAAGACTACGGAACTGCTCCGGCAGACGAAAATAGGTTTCCAGATAACGCTGGTTTACCGAGCGCATTTCCCAGGTAGCGCTACCCCATTCACCCTTGATTTCACGCCGGGCGTAGGCGGTCATGCTGCGGATCATAGACGTTCCTGTTTTTGAAGATGAGATGGGAGGATTATAGCCATCCACGTCTTGTCAGGATAGGAATAACCGTCGGAAGTCCGTATAATGCGCAGCCACATTCGTTTCAAGCCGGAGATTTTATCATGCGTCCAGCAGGTCGTAGTGCCAATCAGGTGCGTCCCGTCACCCTGACCCGTAATTATACAAAACACGCTGAAGGCTCCGTGCTGGTCGAATTTGGTGATACCAAAGTGTTGTGCACCGCGTCTATTGATGAAGGTGTTCCGCGTTTCCTGAAAGGCCAGGGCCAGGGATGGATCACCGCAGAATATGGCATGCTGCCTCGTGCCACGCATACCCGTAACGCACGTGAAGCGGCAAAAGGTAAGCAGGGTGGCCGTACCATGGAGATCCAGCGTCTTATTGCGCGTGCGCTGCGTGCAGCAGTTGACCTGAAAACTCTTGGCGAGTTCACCATTACGCTGGACTGCGATGTTATCCAGGCTGATGGTGGTACGCGTACCGCATCCATTACCGGTGCCTGCGTCGCTTTGGCTGACGCGCTGAACAAACTGGTAGCAAGCGGTAAGCTGAAAACCAACCCAATGAAAGGGATGGTTGCGGCAGTCTCCGTAGGTATTGTAAATGGCGAAGCGCTCTGCGACCTGGAATACGTTGAAGATTCTGCCGCAGAAACCGACATGAACGTGGTGATGACCGAGGACGGTCGCATTATTGAGGTACAAGGTACGGCAGAAGGTGAGCCGTTCAGCCACGAAGAGCTACTCACCCTACTGGCATTGGCCCGAGGGGGAATTGAATCCATTGTAGCGACGCAGAAGGCGGCGTTAGAAAATTGATTTTAAAGGCGACTGATTAGTCGCCTTTTTTTTGTCTGTAATAAAGTGAGATGAGGAGCGAATCCATGAAACCGTATCAGCGCCAGTTTATTGAGTTTGCGCTTAGCAAGCAGGTACTAAAGTTTGGCGAATTTACGCTGAAATCCGGGCGCAAAAGCCCCTATTTCTTCAACGCCGGGCTGTTTAATACCGGGCGCGACCTGGCACTGTTAGGCCGTTTTTATGCCGAGGCGCTGGTGGATTCCGGTATTGATTTTGATCTGCTGTTTGGCCCTGCGTACAAAGGTATTCCTATCGCTACCACGACAGCGGTTGCATTGGCGGAGCATCACGACAAAGATTTACCGTACTGCTTTAACCGTAAAGAGGCGAAGACCCACGGCGAAGGCGGCAACCTGGTGGGGAGCGCGCTACAAGGACGTGTGATGTTGGTTGATGATGTGATCACCGCCGGGACAGCGATTCGTGAGTCAATGGAGATTATCCAGGCGAATGGCGCACGGCTTGCTGGCGTATTGATTTCTCTCGATCGTCAGGAACGTGGGCGTGGCGAGATTTCAGCTATCCAGGAAGTAGAGCGTGACTATGGTTGCAAGGTGATTTCTATTATTACTCTGAAAGACCTGATTGCCTATCTGGAAGAGAAGCCTGAAATGGCAGAACATCTGGCAGCCGTGCGAGCATATCGCGAAGAGTTCGGCGTATAAGAACTGCCGGATGGCGCTGCGCTTATCCGGCCTACGCACTTACCGGGCCTACGGTTTACGTAGGCCGGACAAAACGAAGTCGTTACTGCAACTGTGCGGCAACTAACGGCCAGCGGGTGTCAAAGTCATCCGTTGGACGGTATTTAAATTCGCTGCGCACAAAACGAGATAACATACCTTCACAGAAAGCCAGTAACTGACTGGCCAGCAGCGTTTCATCTACAGTGTAACCTTCGCCTTCACGCATTCTTTTTTCTCGCAGAACCTGGCGCAACTGTGCCTCAATGCGTTCAAAAAGCTGGTTAATACGGCCTTGCAGACGATCCTGTTCAAACATGAGCGCATGCCCGGTCAGAATGCGCGTCAGACCGGGGTTACGTTCACCGAATCCTAAAATCAGCAGAACGATCAGACGCAGACGTGCGTTGGTGTCCTTTTCATCTTTTAAGATCAGATTGATACGGGTAATCAGACTATCTTCGATAAACTCAATCAAGCTATCGAACATGCGGGTCTTGCTGGGAAAATGGCGATACAATGCCGCTTCGGAAACGCCCACAGAGGCTGCCAGTTTTGCTGTCGTGATACGCTGGCTTCCATCACTGGATTCCAGCATCAGCGCCAGAGACTGAAGTATTTCTTCGCGACGATTCCTTTTCGCAGTTTGCTTTTCTACCATGTTACAAAATACCCCTGAAAATAAGCACTTGCCAGGCAGGCATCCACACAGCGACCGCAAACGACTGTTTGCGGTATGTTATTGCGTTATTACGCTGAGGGATGCTTCTCTACGGGTTACTTGCGCCCGGAATGGCCGAAGCCGCCTTCGCCACGATCGGTGGCTTCAAACTCTTCCACCAGATTAAATTCAGCCTGCACAATCGGTACAAAGACCATCTGTGCAATACGTTCGCCTGGCTCAATGGTGAAGCTATCCTGGCCACGGTTCCAGATAGACACCATCAGCTGACCCTGATAGTCGGAATCAATCAAACCGACCAGGTTACCCAGTACGATACCGTGCTTATGACCCAGACCTGAGCGTGGCAACATCACTGCGGCCAGTGAAGGATCGGCGATATGGATGGCTAACCCGGTTGGCACCAGCGTTGTTGCGCCAGGCGCTAATTCTACGGCGTCATCAAGGCAGGCACGCAGGTCAAGTCCGGCAGAACCAGAGGTGGCGTACGTCGGGAGCGGAAATTGTTTCCCTACGCGCGGGTCCAGAATTTTAACGTCGATTTTTTTCATCATAACGGGTCACGATCTCGTCGAGTAATAGTTGGCCCAGGAGTTCTTTGCGCTCAAGCGGTAAGACTTTATCTCCATCCTGCCAAAAAAGGTGTAATGCGTTGCTGTCGCTATTAAATCCTTGAGTAGAAAGCGAAACATCGTTCGCACAGATCACATCAAGGTTCTTGCGGAGGCGTTTTTGCCGGGCATATTCTTCCACATTATTTGTTTCGGCGGCAAACCCAACGACAAAAGGACGGTTAGCATCCAGTGCGGCAACACCGGCAATAATATCCGGGTTCTTGATCATTTTTACTGTTAATTCATCGCCCTGCGTCGCCTGCTTTTTGATTTTTTCGTGGGCGACGGTCTCCGCGCGATAATCAGCAACTGCGGCGCAGCCAATAAAAATATGCTGCTGCTGCACTGAAGATTGCACGGCTGCTTCCATTTCTAATGCCGTCATGACATCTACGCGCTGTACAAAAGCAGGCGTGGGCAGAGAAACGGGGCCCGATACCAGAGTGACATTCGCCCCGCGTCTGGCTGCTGCGGCGGCGATAGCAAATCCCATCTTCCCGGAGCTATGGTTGGAAATATAACGCACAGGATCAAGCGGTTCGCGCGTTGGGCCCGCGGTTATCATGATATTGAGATGTTGCAGATCGTTTACAGAAGAAAAATGTTCTGCCGTCATATCCACAATTGTTAAGGGATCCAGCATACGGCCAGGACCGATGTCGCCACATGCCTGACTACCACTGTCGGGTCCCCAAATGAGTAAACCGCGGGAGGCGAGGACGCCAAGATTATGTTGAGTTGCGGCGGCGCGGTACATTTGCTGGTTCATGGCTGGCAGCACTGCAACAGGAGCAGGGGTTGCCAGACAGATTGTTGAAACCAGATCGTTGGCCATACCTGCTGCGACGCGAGCAATCAGATCTGCCGTGGCGGGGGCCAGAATAACCAAATCGGCCCACTTACCCAGTTCAATATGACCCATTGCGGCTTCAGCAGCGGGGTCAAGCAGGCTGTCGGATACCGGATAGCCCGAAACTGCCTGTAAGCTCAGGGGAGTAATAAAGGCTTTTGCCGCGTCAGTCATTGCTACGCGGACGTCTGCACCACGTTCCCGTAAGCGACGTACCAACTCAGGGGTTTTGTACGCAGCAATGCCACCACTGACGCCAAGTACAATTTTTTTACCGGCCAGGCTCATCATGATCTTTCCTGTTGGGTTACACCAGAAGGCGGATATTTTATCACACTCCATCATTTATCGTGCTTTTGACCGTGATCCACTTTGCGAAGCGCCACGAGGAATGGATAACAGAGCATCGATCCGCCGCTGGTGTTATGCCACCATGCGGATGCGAAAGGGAGGAGAAGCATGAAAAATACAGGATGTTTGATGCCCCGGGAAAAGATGATGGAGTTTGGGGTCAATTCACTGACGGACGTCGAGTTACTGGCGCTGTTTTTACGCACTGGAATCAGGGGAAAAGATGTCCTGACGCTGGCGAAAGAAATGCTACAGCAATTTGATTCGCTTTACGGCTTGTTGTCGGCTGACTACATGGATTTTAGCCTGGTTCAAGGCATTGGCCTTGCGAAGTACGCTCAGCTTAAGGGCATTGCTGAGTTGGCAAGACGCTACTACGACGTGCGGGTGATAGAAGAAAGGTCGATACTTAGCCCGGAAATGGCACGCGAGTTTCTGCAAAGTCAGCTATCGCAAGAAGAGCGCGAGATCTTTTTGGTGATCTTCATGGATTCGCAACATCGAGTGATAAAACACAGCAAACTTTTTTCCGGGACGCTTAGCCATGTAGAGGTGCATCCGCGAGAAATTGTCCGTGAAGCGATAAAAATGAATGCGTCGGCGGTGATCCTTGCGCATAATCACCCCTCGGGGTGTGCAGAGCCGAGCAAAGCAGATAAACTCATCACCGAGCGTGTTGTGAAATGCTGTCAGTTCATGGATATCCGGGTGCTTGATCATCTGATAATTGGGCGCGGAGAGTACGTTTCTTTAGCGGAACGCGGTTGGATTTAACGCACTTTACGCGATCCATCGGGATCTTTGTCTGTTCGGGACTTGAGCACATCGCTGACTCAGCGTATACTACGCCACCTTTGAGAATCTCGGGTTTGGCATTTGGGCCTGGCAATCGAGAGTTCGCAAATACATAAAATCATTCATTCGGCATCCAACGACGTTGCAGTATGAACGATTAAGTGTATTGAACTGCGATAACCGGGCTGAGAAGCCTGACGAGGCGCCAATACCCCATACGAAGCTCGAGCTAATTTGATTTTTGGAGAATAGACATGTCCCGAGTCTGCCAAGTTACTGGCAAGCGTCCGGTGACCGGTAACAACCGTTCCCACGCACTGAACGCGACTAAACGCCGTTTCCTGCCTAACCTGCACTCTCACCGTTTTTGGGTTGAGAGCGAGAAGCGTTTTGTCACCCTGCGTGTATCTGCTAAAGGTATGCGTGTAATTGATAAGAAAGGCATCGAAACAGTTCTGTCCGAACTGCGTGCCCGTGGCGAAAAGTACTAAGTACTAAGAGGAAATAAATCATGGCTAAAGGTATTCGTGAGAAAATCAAGCTGGTTTCTTCTGCTGGTACTGGTCACTTCTATACCACTACGAAGAACAAACGTACTAAGCCGGAAAAACTGGAACTGAAAAAATTCGATCCAGTTGTCCGTCAGCACGTTTTATACAAAGAAGCGAAAATCAAATAATTTTCGTTTTGATGTAAAGAAAAACCCTGCCTCGGCGGGGTTTTTTGTTTTCTGGCCGTCCCCATATTAATGAGACCCGTTACAGCGCCGGAGATGTTATGCCTGAATTACCTGAAGTCGAAACCAGTCGCCGTGGTATTGAGCCGCATCTGGTAGGGGCGAAGATTCTACACGCCACTGTGCGTAATGGTCGTTTGCGCTGGCCGGTATCTGAGGAAATCTATCGCCTGAGCGATAAACCTGTGCTGAGCGTACAGCGCCGCGCGAAATACCTGCTGCTGGAACTGGCGGATGGCTGGATTATCATTCATCTGGGGATGTCGGGTAGTCTGCGTATTCTTCCTGAAGAACTTCCCGCAGAAAAGCATGATCACGTCGACTTAGTGATGAGTAATGGCAAAGTCCTGCGGTATACCGATCCTCGACGTTTTGGCGCCTGGCTGTGGACGAAAGAACTGGATGGACATAATGTCCTCGCTCATCTTGGCCCAGAGCCGCTGAGCGACGATTTCAACGCCGCTTATCTCCAGCAGAAATGCGCAAAGAAGAAAACGGCGATAAAACCCTGGCTGATGGATAACAAGCTGGTAGTGGGGGTGGGAAATATCTACGCCAGTGAGTCTCTCTTTGCGGCTGGCATCCACCCTGACCGCCTGGCATCATCGCTGTCGAAAGATGAGTGTGAGCTGCTGGTACGCGTTATTAAGGTTGTATTGCTGCGCTCTATCGAACAGGGTGGAACGACGCTGAAAGATTTTCTGCAAAGTGACGGCAAGCCGGGCTATTTTGCTCAGGAATTACAGGTTTATGGACGTGAAGGTGAGCCTTGCCGCGTATGCGGAGCGCCAATTGTTGCGACTAAGCACGCTCAGCGAACGACGTTCTACTGCCGTCGCTGTCAGAAATAACATCCATTGCAGGCCGGATAAACCTTGTCGGCTTACCCGGCTAAATGCACTACTTCAGCTTATCCATTAGCGCCTGATGAACATTTTTCGGCAGGAAGTGGGTCACGTCACCCTGGTGGCGGGCGACTTCTTTAACCAGCGATGATGAAATAAACGACCACTCTTTAGAAGGCATCAAAAAGACGCTTTCCAGTTGAGGCATTAAGTGGCGGTTCATGTGCGCCAACTGCATTTCATACTCAAAATCAGCCACAGCACGCAGGCCACGAATCAGAATATTGGCCTGATTATCGCGGGCAAAGTTTGCCATTAAATCGCTAAATCCCATGACTTCTACATTACCCAGATGCGCCGTTGCCTGCTGTGCCAGTTGAACGCGTTCTTCCAGCGTGAACATCGGTTTTTTACTAGGGCTTGCGGCAATTGCCAGGATCACGTGATCAAACATGCTTGTCGCGCGTGTCACGATATCAAGATGGCCGTTAGTTATGGGATCGAAGGTTCCTGGATAAATCGCCCGTTTTTGCATGACAGCCCTCAATGCGTTTTGGGTGGCAGGTAAGGTTCCAGCAGCTGCAGCAGACGCTGTAGCGCGCCCTGGTTTTGGTACAGTACTTCAACAGCATGGCGACCATAAAAATTACGATAATCTTCATCGGTCAGTAGGGACGAGACCTCTTTCACCAGCGTGGTGACGTCAGTGACGGTGATCAATCCACTTGCCTGTTCCAGTCGGGCGCAAATATCTTTGAAGTTAAAGGTATGCGGGCCCATCAATACAGGAATGGCATGTGCCGCTGCTTCCAGTGGGTTGTGCCCACCACGCTCAACCAGAGAGCCGCCGACAAAAGCAAGATCGGCAATGCCGTACAGCAGCATCAGCTCACCCATCGTGTCGCCAATAACCACTTGGGTACTTGAGGACGGAACTTCGCCAGAAGAGCGTGTGGTAAAGCTTAGACCAGCCTGGCGTACGAGGTTAATGGCATCCGGGAAGCGCTCAGGGTGTCTGGGAACCAGAATCAATAAAAGATTCGGGAACTGATGTAACAGCGCCTGATGAGCTGCGATGATGATGCTTTCTTCCCCGTCATGCGTGCTGGTCGCAATCCATACCGGGCGATGAGGTGCCCACTGGCGTCGTAACGTAACTGCTTTAGCGGCCAGCTGTGGAGTGACGGAAATATCAAACTTCAGGCTACCGGTGACGGTGACCTGATTGCTTCTGGCTCCCAATGTAATGAAGCGAGCGCCATCTTCTTCGTTTTGTGCAGCAATCAGCGTAATGCGGCGTAATAGCCTGCTAACAAATTTCCCTAATTTAGCGTAGCCAGTGGCTGAACGTGCGGAAAGGCGTGCGTTGGCGATGACCAGCGGGATATGGCGCTTATGCAGTGCAGCGATCAAATTTGGCCAGAGCTCGGTTTCCATAATTAACACCAGTTTGGGGTCAACTTTATTCAGGAAACGGTTCAGTGCATCCGGTAAATCATAGGGAAGATAGATATGTTGAACGTCTGTGCCAAAAGCAGATTGCACGCGCTCAGAACCGGTTGGCGTCATGGTGGTAACCGTGATCGGCAAATCGGGGTAACGATGTCTCAGAGCGCGGACTAATGGGATTGCTGCCAGCGTTTCACCCACGGAAACTGAATGGAGCATGATGCCGCCTGGTTTCAGTGGGCGGCGATAAAAACCGTAGCGTTCACCCCAGCGTTTACGGTACGCCGGAGCTTTACGTCCGCGCACCCAAAGCCGTATCCAGATCAGAGGCTGAATAAGGTAGAAAAGGGCGGTGTAAAGCAATTCTAGCATAATAGTAGCTGGCTTATGGATGTGCTGGGGATTCTATGTATTTAACTATGGCTTTACCATCATTTTTGCTGATTTTTTGAGGAAACTGTACGGATCACGAGAAAGGGGGCCTGAGTTGTGTTGTCCCGCTTTGTAATCTCTGCAGTGGAAGGCTAAAAACGGAATGGTTATGGTCATAAAAATCGATCATTTTATGCAATATGCCAGAGACACAACCATTCCTGAAAAGATAATAATATCAGAGTATTAGCGTTTTTTCTGTGTTTGATATTTGTTAACTAAATACTTAACATAGAAAATAAAAGCACCGAGGAGATGACCATTGTGTTTTAAATGTGTGCTTTTCCGCGATAGCTGTTTATACGTAGTAGGCGCCAATAAAGGAATATCTTTCCACGGCGAATTCTCTCTGGCTATTTTGAAGTATTCGACTTCAGCATAATATTGCGCCCAGTCATGCCAGGGTTTAGTGACACCGACATAGTGAATGAATACCGTTTGTGATGTGATTTTAAAGGCATCACCACCTTTCTTGGCTAACGTATCGATGTTAAAGAATGAATTGAATTTATGGTCCAGAATTTTTACGCGATCATTGAAGAGAACGTTCAACGCATCCTGATCGGGATGTGAAAAACGGTTTTCATTGACCTTTGAAATGACCTGCAGAGTCAAATTAGTCTCTTTTAATTCTGGAAGATTAAAATACATAAAGCCTGAGTTGAAGTACAGGCCTGGATTGATACCGGCAACAGCAGACGTATCGACAAAGCTATCATGGACAGCCATTAATACATTGCCATTAAATTCTTCCGTGAGTAGCGAGGCAAGGCTTCCTTTACATATAATATCAGAGTCAAGATATATAATACTACTGAGTTTATCGGCAAAATAATCGATTGCAATAAGTCTGAAATAGATTGAATAATTCCATGCCTTAGATGCAGTAGGTAGATTTTTTAATTCATTATCATCCAGTACATAAAACGTAATGCAGGTATTGTATTGACTTGCCAGGGCAGAAAAAAGATGAAGTTGATGTTCATCAAGATAATTAGTGAAAATATGGAAATGGAAGTTCAGATCCCGATTATTTAAAAGTACCGATGTTATTGAAACGCCCGTACCGTAGAGAAAGGGTCTGTCAGCGCCATAGGTAATATTGACACATGTACTTTTTTTATCGTCATTTTCAATATGTGCATTCTTAATATATT
>NZ_JANEWJ010000041.1:0-34265 GCF_028069755.1 Citrobacter sp. Igbk 16
ATACTACACCATGCCACGATGTTTATGGAATAAACATACATTCATATTGAATTTAAATAAATCACAATAAAAAATTATATATATGAATATAGCTAAAATGAGAGGGTTTTCAGACGCCCCCGTAAGGCTCCGTTACCAACAGCGGCCTAACAGGCGAATAACAATCTGACTAAAGCTGAAAGCTTCCCACCGCCAGACTGGAGATTTCCTATAAACAAAAAACGGGCCGCGTGAGCGACCCGTTATACCGTTGTAAATCTAATTACAGCAGTTCTTTTGCTTTCGCGACGACGTTGTCGACGGTAAAGCCGAACTCTTCAAACAGCAGCTCTGCCGGAGCAGATTCACCGAAGGTGGTCATCCCGACGATTGCGCCATTCAGGCCCACGTATTTAAACCAGTAGTCAGCGATACCGGCTTCAATTGCCACACGCGCAGAGACCGCTTTCGGCAGTACGGATTCGCGGTAAGCGGCATCCTGCTTGTCGAACGCGTCAGTAGACGGCATGGATACCACGCGCGCTTTCACGCCTTCAGCGGTCAGTTTGTCCCATGCCGCCACCGCCAGCTCAACTTCAGAACCGGTCGCGATGAAGATCAGTTCCGGCTGACCGGCACAGTCTTTCAGCACGTAGCCGCCGCGAGCGATGTTCGCCAACTGTTCTGCAGTACGTTCCTGCTGCGCCAGGTTCTGACGGGAGAGGATCAGCGCGGTCGGGCCGTCCTGACGCTCTACGCCATATTTCCACGCAATCGCGGATTCAACCTGGTCACACGGACGCCATGTGCTCATGTTCGGGGTCACACGCAGAGAAGCGACCTGCTCTACCGGCTGGTGAGTCGGGCCATCTTCGCCCAGACCGATGGAGTCGTGGGTGTAGACCATGACCTGACGCTGTTTCATCAGCGCAGCCATACGCACCGCGTTACGGGCATATTCCACGAAC
This sequence comes from Citrobacter sp. Igbk 16, assembly GCF_028069755.1. Classification (NCBI taxonomy): domain Bacteria; kingdom Pseudomonadati; phylum Pseudomonadota; class Gammaproteobacteria; order Enterobacterales; family Enterobacteriaceae; genus Citrobacter; species Citrobacter sp. Igbk 16. The sequence continues at coordinate 948 of NZ_JANEWJ010000041.1, forward strand.
ATCAGGAAAGTGGAGGTGTACGGCAGGAAACCACCGTGCAAAGAGATACCGTTGGCGATAGCGGTCATACCGAATTCACGTACACCGTAATGGATGTAGTTACCGGCAGCATCTTCGTTAATCGCTTTAGAGCCAGACCAGATAGTCAGGTTTGATGGCGCCAGGTCGGCAGAGCCACCAAGGAATTCAGGCAGCAACGGACCAAACGCCTCAATCGCGTTCTGGGATGCTTTACGGCTGGCGATTTTGGACGGGTTCGCCTGCAGTTTAGCAATGAATTCGTTCGCTTTTGCGTCGAAATCAGACGGCATTTCGCCTTTCATACGACGGGTGAATTCAGCGGCTTCCTGCGGGAAGGCTTTGGCATAAGCAGCGAACTTCTCGTTCCATGCCGCTTCTTTTGCCTGACCGGCTTCTTTCGCATCCCACTGCGCGTAGATTTCAGACGGGATTTCGAACGGCGCGTATTTCCAGCCCAGCTGTTCACGGGTCAGTGCGATTTCTGCATCGCCCAGCGGCGCACCGTGAGAGTCGTGAGTACCCGCTTTGTTCGGGGAACCGAAACCGATAATGGTTTTGCACATCAGCAGGGACGGTTTATCGGTGACCGCACGGGCTTCTTCAACGGCGCGCTTAATCGCGTCAGCATCGTGACCATCAACGCCACGAACCACATGCCAGCCGTAAGCTTCAAAACGCTTCGCGGTGTCATCGGTGAACCAGCCTTCAACGTGACCATCGATGGAGATACCGTTGTCATCGTAGAACGCCACCAGTTTGCCCAGCTTCAGCGTACCAGCCAGGGAGCATACCTCGTGAGAGATACCTTCCATCATGCAGCCGTCACCCATGAAAGCGTAGGTGAAGTGGTCAACGATGTCGTGACCTGGACGGTTAAACTGCGCCGCCAGTGTTTTTTCAGCAATAGCCATACCCACTGCATTCGCAATACCCTGACCCAGAGGACCCGTCGTGGTTTCCACACCTGCGGTGTAACCCACTTCCGGGTGACCCGGGGTTTTGGAGTGCAGCTGACGGAAGTTCTGCAGCTCGGACATCGGCAGATCGTAGCCGGTGAGGTGCAGCAGACTATAAATCAGCATGGAGCCGTGGCCGTTGGACAGCACGAAGCGGTCACGGTCAGCCCAGGACGGGTTAGTCGGGTTGTGGTTCAGGAAATCACGCCACAGGACTTCGGCAATGTCAGCCATACCCATCGGGGCACCCGGGTGACCGGATTTGGCTTTCTGTACTGCGTCCATGCTCAGCGCACGAATAGCATTGGCAAGCTCTTTACGTGAGGACATTTTGACTCCAGATCGGATAATGAAGGCCGTGCCCTTAACGACTTGACGACAGAGCGTTTTGGGCTACGCCGGAAAAAAGTGCCAACAATGTAACCCAAGCCGCGTGTCATGTACATGGAGCATCCTTTTACTGCTTCAGAAATCTCTGGATCATGCGCGCATGTTGCGCAATCTACTCGCCCGCTTATTGTTCTTTTCTTTATACTTAGGCTGAGCGTCGGTTTACCTGCAAACGACGCAATTTTTAGAATAATCCTGACTTTGTGCGGAAGAGAAAACATGAAAATTCGCGCTTTACTGCTTGCTATGAGCATGGCGACGGCATTGACCGGTTGCCAGAATATGGACTCCAATGGACTGCTTTCTTCTGGCGCAGAGGCTTTTCAGGCCTACAGCCTGAGCGATGCTCAGGTGAAAGCGCTCAGCGATCAGGCCTGTAAGGATATGGACAGCAAAGCTACCATCGCCCCGGCTGGCAGCGAATATGCGACGCGTCTTAGCAAAATCGCCACTGCACTTGGCGACAACATTAACGGTCAGCCAGTGAACTACAAAGTCTATATGGCGAAAGATGTGAATGCCTTTGCCATGGCAAACGGCTGTATCCGCGTGTACAGCGGCCTGATGGATATGATGACGGATAATGAAGTTGAAGCAGTCATCGGCCACGAAATGGGTCACGTTGCGCTGGGTCACGTGAAAAAAGGTATGCAGGTTGCGCTAGGCACCAACGCCGTGCGTGCTGCAGCGGCATCTGCGGGCGGCATCGTCGGCAGCCTGTCGCAATCACAACTGGGCGATCTTGGTGAGAAACTGGTGAATTCACAGTTCTCTCAACGCCAGGAATCCGAAGCAGATGATTACTCGTATGATTTGTTGCGCAAGCGCGGCATCAACCCGGCGGGTTTAGCCACCAGCTTTGAGAAACTGGCAAAACTGGAGGCAGGACGTCAAAGCTCAATGTTTGACGATCACCCGGCATCCGCAGAACGTGCGCAACATATTCGCGATCGCATGAGCGCGGACGGGATCAAATAACCGTTAATCGTGCCGGGTGCGGCGTTGCCTTATCCGGCCTACAGATTTCATCCCATTATCGGATGTAATTGGCGAAGTCAGTTTGGGCCCGGCCAGCGCACAGCCACCGGAGCGTACACGTAGTACGTGAGGATGGCGAGCACTGCCCGGCCCCAAAATGACGAGTAAAATAGTCCGACTATTATTCGCCTTTCTTCGCCGCCTGAATATACAGCATTTCCAGCGCTAACGTTGCCGCGGCCAGTGCGGTGATCTCTGATTGATCGTAAGCAGGCGCGACTTCTACAACGTCCATGCCGACGATGTTCAGATCTTTCATACCACGTACCAGTTTGATTGCACGATCGGAGGTCAGGCCGCCGATCACTGGCGTACCGGTACCTGGTGCAAACGCAGGATCCAGGCAGTCGATATCAAAAGTCAGGTATACCGGCATATCGCCAACTACCTGCTTAACCTGCGCAATGATGTCATCCACACTGCGATCGTTCACCTGGCAGGCATCCAGTACGGTAAAGCCGTTGTCTTTATCGAATTCAGTACGAATGCCAATCTGCACAGAGTGATTTGGATCGATCAGACCTTCGTTCGGCGCAGTGTAGAACATCGTGCCATGGTCAAATTCACAGCCGTTGGCGTAGGTGTCGGTATGCGCATCAAAGTGCACCAGCGCCATTTTGCCAAAGTGCTTCGCGTGAGCGCGCAGCAGCGGTAGCGTGACGAAGTGGTCACCACCAAAAGAGAGCATGCGCTTACCAGCAGAAAGCAGCTTCTCAGCATGCGCCTGCAGCTTTTCACTCATTTCACGGGCATCGCCAAACGCGTAAACCAGATCGCCGCAGTCCACGACGTTCAAACGTTCGCGCATATCGAAATTCCACGGGAAACGGTTGTGTTCCCAGGCCAGGTTAGTGGAAACCTGACGGATCGCCGCCGGACCATGACGCCCGCCCGCACGACCAGATGTTGCCATATCAAATGGTACGCCGGTGATTACCCAGTCGGCATCACTGTCGTATGGCATGAAGTTCATCGGCAGACGCAAAAAACCAAAGGCGTTAGAAACCAGGGAGTTGTCGTATTGATGACCTAAGGTGCTCATGTACTGACCTCTTATAAAATCGGTGAAAAAAAATCCCCTCCGCGTCGTTAAGCCCGACGAGGAAGGGATTGATTTACGTGACTACTTGTATGGGCGAATTATCGCCGTTAATTTGTACAGATTCAAGTGAGCGCCGTAAATGCCGCCCTCTCTGAATCTGACTGCCGGATGGCGATTTCGCCTTATCCGGCCTACTTTCGTAGCTCCGGTAAGCGCAACACCACTAAGCATTTACCGTTACTCGTCTTCGAGATAGGTATATCCGTACAGCCCTGCTTCGAACTCTTCAAGGAACTGCTGCTGCAACTCCGCATCCAGATCGGTGTTTTTCACCTGATCACGGAACTGCGTCAGCAGAGTATTCGGGTCCAACTGCACATACTGCAGCATGTCTGCCACAGTATCGCCCTCGTCAGACAACTCAACTTCGACACTGCCATCAGGGAAGACAAACACGTCAACCGCTTCGGTATCACCGAACAGGTTGTGCATGTTACCGAGGATCTCCTGATAAGCCCCCACCATAAAGAAGCCCAGCATCGGCGGGTTCTCCGGATCGTACTCCGGCATCGGCATGGTGGTGGCAATTCCGTCGCCGTCAACGTAATGGTCGATAGCACCATCGGAATCACAGGTAATGTCCAGCAGAACCGCCCGGCGCTCAGGGGCCTGGTTCAACCCTTCCAGCGGCATCACCGGGAACAGTTGATCGATACCCCACGCATCCGGCATCGACTGGAACAGAGAGAAGTTGACGTAAATCTTATCCGCCATACGCTCCTGCAGCTCGTCGATAATCGGACGATGCGCGCGGTTGCTCGGGTCGAGTTGTTTCTGTACTTCGTGACACATATTCAGATAGAGCTGTTCAGCCCATGCGCGTTCCTGCAGGCTAAAAGTGCCTGAAGAGTAGCCGACGTGAATATCGTGCAAATCCATCTGGCTATCGTGCAACCATTCACGTAACGAGCGACGGGTTCCCGGCTCGTGCATCTCCTGCCACGTTTCCCACATACTTTGCAGGGCGCGCGGAGCATCTTCAGCCGGCGGTGTGGCTTCAGTGTGTTCGCTACGCTCAACGCCGATAATGTTCGACACCAGTACGGTATGGTGCGCGGTAACAGCACGTCCAGATTCGGTGATCACCGTCGGGTGCGGCAAGCCATGTTCTTCACAGGCATCGCCAATCGCCCAGATAATGTTGTTGGCGTATTCGTTCAGCCCGTAGTTCACAGAGCAGTCGGACTGCGAGCGGGTCCCTTCATAGTCCACACCCAGACCACCACCCACATCGAAGCACTGGATATTTACGCCCAGTTTATGCAGTTCAACGTAGAAACGGGCTGATTCACGTACGCCGGTAGCGATATCGCGAATGTTCGCCATCTGCGAACCAAGGTGGAAATGCAGCAGTTGAATGCTATCCAGACGACCGCGCTCACGCAGAATTTCCACCAGTTGCAGCACCTGGTTTGCCGCCAGGCCAAACTTGGATTTCTCGCCGCCGGAAGACTGCCATTTACCGGACCCCTGGGAGGCCAGACGTGCACGAACACCGAGGCGTGGCACGACGTTCAGGCGCTCGGCCTCTTCCAGCACGATGGCGATTTCAGACATCTTCTCGATAACCAGATAGACCTTATGGCCCATCTTCTCACCGACCAGCGCCAGGCGAATGTATTCGCGGTCTTTATAGCCGTTACAGACAATCACGCTACGGGTCATACCCGCGTGCGCCAGTACCGCCATCAGTTCCGCTTTCGAACCCGCTTCCAGACCTAACGGTTCGCCAGAGTGGATCAGCGATTCAATAACACGGCGATGCTGGTTAACTTTGATCGGGTAAACCAGGAAGTAGTCGCCGTTGTAGCCGTATGATTCACGTGCACGTTTGAACGCCGCGTTAATCGAGCGCAGACGATGCTGCAGGATCTGCGGGAAGCAAAACAGCGCAGGCAGACGTTGCCCCTGTGCTTCACGGGCTTTTACCAGTTCGGCGAGATCGACACGCGCTTCTGGGACGTCAGGGTCCGGGCACACGCTAATGTGGCCTAATTCATTGACGTCGTAATAATTATTACCCCACCAGGCAATATTGTATGTACGCAGCATCTTGCTGGCTTCCTGGGAACTCATTGCAACCTCCTGCATGGAGCGTAGTACACCCTGTCCGCCCGCTGACGAAGGCGAACCCATGAAAATGTCGTCAGACATAGCGAACCTCAGATTTTATTAACAAGTGTAAAACAGTTGACTACTATCGCAATCCGAAGAGGCGATAACAACCCATAAACAGGCAGATTTTCCAGCAGATAGTGCTGACGCTCCGACTGTGCGACCGGTTTCTTTTTCATATCATTGTAAACACGTAACCGAACTTAATGCTGACGGTTCGGCGAAACCACGAGAAAACTCTTGTTTACCAAGAGCGCCCTTGTTCAGTCCTTAGTGACCGTAGCCGGCCCTGGAGTCCTGAGAAGCGCCGAGATGGGTATAACATCGGCAGGTATGCAAGATGCAGATTACGGGGGACATATGTACACCAGAACGGTGTGACAGATTCAGCAGAATACAACGGTTCATTATCTCGTATCACCTCCACGGCTGCTCCTGACGGAACGAACCCACAAGCCAAAGCTAAAGTTTTAACCCGGCTGGAAGTGGCAACACGATGAAAACGTCGTGTGCTTTTGTCTATCCTAAATAATTCGAGTTGCTGGAAGGCGGCAACGCAGGGAGTCCCCGGGAGCTTACATGAGTAAGTGACTGGGGCGAGCGAGTACTGCCAACGCACATGCAACTTGAAGTATGACGGATATGAGCCGCGCGCCGCGTTTTATACCGATAAGAAGGTCAAAATGCAAAAGATAAATATGCACATTGCCAGCACCGTCAGGAAAAATTTCCAGTTACATTTTCAGTACAATGCGACCTTAATCAAAAAAAGCTGGAAATCAGGCGAAGAAGTATCCTAAAATAGCCGTCCAGATGTTAATCCATCTATACCGATTAACACTCAGACTGCCAGTGTCCGTCATCTGCAGACTCATGGTAGAATCTTCTACACATGGCTATTCCACTCGACAGTTTGAGCTAACCAAATATTCCTTAGGTGAAATTAAATATGGCAAAACACCTTTTTACGTCCGAGTCCGTATCAGAAGGGCATCCTGACAAAATCGCTGACCAAATCTCTGATGCCGTGCTGGATGCAATCCTCGAGCAGGATCCGAAAGCACGCGTAGCCTGCGAAACCTACGTCAAAACCGGTATGGTTTTAGTTGGCGGCGAGATCACTACCAGCGCTTGGGTAGATATCGAAGAGATCACGCGTAACACGGTTCGCGAAATTGGCTATGTGCATTCCGACATGGGCTTTGACGCCAACTCTTGCGCAGTTCTGAGCGCCATCGGTAAGCAGTCTCCGGATATCAACCAGGGTGTTGACCGCGCGGATCCGCTGGAACAAGGCGCTGGCGACCAGGGTCTGATGTTTGGTTATGCAACCAATGAAACCGACGTGCTGATGCCTGCGCCAATCACCTACGCGCATCGTCTGGTACAGCGTCAGGCTGAAGTACGCAAAAACGGTACTCTGCCGTGGCTGCGTCCGGATGCAAAAAGCCAGGTCACTTTCCAGTATGACGACGGTAAAATTGTCGGTATTGATGCCGTGGTTCTGTCGACTCAGCACGCTGAAGATATCGACCAGAAATCTCTGCAAGAAGCCGTCATGGAAGAGATCATCAAACCGGTACTGCCGACCGAATGGCTGACCGCTGCGACCAAATTCTTCATCAACCCGACGGGTCGTTTTGTGATCGGCGGCCCAATGGGTGACTGCGGTCTGACTGGTCGTAAAATCATCGTTGATACCTACGGCGGCATGGCCCGTCACGGTGGCGGTGCATTCTCCGGTAAAGATCCGTCTAAAGTTGACCGTTCTGCGGCCTACGCTGCACGTTATGTGGCAAAAAATATCGTCGCTGCAGGTCTGGCAGACCGTTGTGAGATTCAGGTTTCCTACGCTATCGGTGTAGCTGAACCGACCTCTATCATGGTTGAAACCTTTGGTACCGAAAAAGTACCTTCAGAGCAGCTGACCCTGCTGGTGCGCGAGTTCTTCGATCTGCGTCCATACGGTCTGATTCAGATGCTGGATCTGCTGCACCCGATCTACAAAGAAACCGCAGCTTACGGTCACTTTGGTCGTGAACATTTCCCATGGGAAAAAACCGACAAAGCGCAACTGCTGCGTGACGCTGCCGGTCTGAAGTAATTTACTGAAGACTGTCCGCTTATTAAGACCAGCCTCGTGCTGGTCTTTTTTTTATTCCCCTATTCTCCTCCAACACCTCGTCACCTGAACAATACAGTGAATCATCTCTTTCAATAAAAATGAAAGCGATTACACATCACCGCTTTTCTATCCACAACGAGTTAACATCTCTTTTCCGCCGCGACTGCATCACTGTTACATCACTTTTCAGGTTTGTCTTAATTCCAGGCAATCAGCCATATTTAATCGCATTATAAAATGTTAACTTTCAAATAGTTAACTAATAAGCGTGATGAATGTTAGTGTAACCGATTACACTAATGTGATGTGATTCGCATTTTTTTACCCCGTACTCACCTACCCTTAACATCAACAAAACTAGTTACCCAACCGGAGGGCATCATGCCTGACTATAAAAAAGCGGGGCGTTCCAACAAAGCCATGACATTCTTTGTCTGCTTCCTTGCCGCCCTGGCAGGATTACTTTTTGGCCTGGATATCGGTGTTATTGCGGGTGCTTTACCTTTCATCACCGATGAGTTCCAAATTACTGCACACACTCAGGAATGGGTGGTGAGCTCCATGATGTTTGGTGCAGCAGTCGGTGCTGTCGGTAGCGGCTGGCTCTCTTTCAAACTGGGTCGTAAAAAAAGCCTGATGATCGGTGCCATCCTGTTTGTTGCCGGCTCACTGTTCTCCGCAGCGGCGCCTAACGTGGAAGTACTGTTGGTTTCTCGCGTACTGTTGGGTCTGGCTGTCGGCGTTGCGTCTTACACCGCGCCGCTTTATCTGTCCGAAATCGCGCCGGAAAAAATTCGCGGCAGCATGATCTCCATGTATCAGTTGATGATCACCATTGGGATCCTTGGTGCCTATCTGTCCGATACCGCGTTTAGCTACAGTGGCGCATGGCGCTGGATGCTGGGCGTGATCATCATCCCGGCCTTGTTACTGCTGGTTGGCGTTATCTTCTTGCCAGACAGCCCACGCTGGTTCGCGGCTAAACGTCGCTTTGTCGATGCCGAGCGCGTTCTGTTGCGTCTGCGTGATACCAGTGCAGAAGCTAAGCGCGAGCTGGATGAGATTCGTGAAAGCCTGCAGGTAAAACAGAGTGGCTGGGCGCTGTTTAAAGAAAACAGCAACTTCCGTCGCGCGGTGTTCCTGGGCGTACTGTTACAGGTGATGCAGCAGTTCACCGGGATGAACGTCATCATGTACTACGCGCCAAAAATCTTTGAACTGGCGGGTTATACCAATACCACTGAACAGATGTGGGGGACCGTTATTGTCGGTCTGACTAACGTGCTGGCAACCTTTATCGCCATTGGCCTGGTTGACCGTTGGGGACGTAAACCTACGCTGATCCTCGGCTTTATCGTGATGGCCGTCGGTATGGGCGTACTGGGCACGATGATGCACGTAGGCATTCACTCGGCAGCCGCTCAATACTTCGCGGTGCTGATGCTGCTGATGTTTATTGTTGGCTTCGCCATGAGCGCCGGTCCGCTGATTTGGGTGCTGTGCTCTGAAATTCAGCCGCTGAAAGGCCGCGATTTCGGTATCACCTGCTCTACCGCAACCAACTGGATTGCCAACATGATTGTCGGCGCAACCTTCCTGACGATGCTGAATTCGCTGGGCAGCGCCAACACCTTTTGGGTCTACGGTGGCCTGAACGTACTGTTCATCTTCCTGACCCTGTGGCTGATTCCGGAAACCAAAAACGTCTCTTTGGAACACATCGAACGTAACCTGATGAAAGGTCGTAAACTGCGCGAAATTGGCGCGCACGATTAATCATCTCATTGCTTCCTCCCGCCGGGAGGAAGCCTTCTTCTTGCAGTCCCTTCCCTGTCGCACTATCCTCTGGCGTTATGAAAACCACCCGTCTTCCCATCGCTATCCAGCAAGCCGTTATGCGCAGCCTGCGGGAAAAACTCGCACAGGCCAATCTTAAGCTCGAGCGTAATTACCCGGAACCTAAGCTGGTGTATCAACAGCGCGGCACCGCTGCAGGCACCGCGTGGTTACAAACCTACGAAATCCGCCTCAATCCGGTACTGCTGATGGAGAATGTCGACGCGTTCGTGAATGAGGTGGTTCCACATGAACTGGCACACTTGCTGGTGTGGAAGCACTTTGGCCGCGTGCCACCGCATGGCAAAGAGTGGAAATGGATGATGGAGAGCGTGCTGGGCGTCCCGGCCCGACGCACGCATCAGTTTGAACTGCAATCGGTGCAGCGCAAGACCTTTACTTACCGCTGTAAGTGTCAGGAGCACCAACTGACCGTCCGCCGCCATAACCGCATTGTGCGCGGTGAGGCCACCTACCGCTGCGTCCACTGCGGTGAGCCGCTGATTGCAGAATAATCATCAGAATTATCAGGAACTTTTCTGATCTAACTGATTGCATACAGGAATAACTTTCGCTACGTTGCGGGCTCGTTTTGACACGGAGTTCGTGATGTACCGTAATCTTTCTTTTGCAGCGGCCCTGTTAGCCGCTGCGTTTTCAGGCCCGGTTTTAGCCGAAGGCATCAACAGTTTTTCTCAGGCAAAAGCAGCGGGCGTCAAGGTTAACGCCGATGCGCCGGGCGACTTCTACTGTGGTTGTAAGATTAACTGGCAAGGCAAAAAAGGGGTCGTGGACCTCGAATCTTGCGGTTACAAAGTGCGAAAAAATGAAAACCGAGCCAGCCGAATTGAGTGGGAGCACGTGGTTCCTGCATGGCAATTTGGCCATCAGCGCCAGTGCTGGCAGGAGGGTGGGCGTAAAAACTGCGCCAAAGATCCGGTCTATCGCAAGATGGAAAGCGATATGCATAACCTGCAGCCGGCAGTAGGTGAAGTCAATGGCGATCGCGCAAACTTCATGTACAGCCAGTGGAACGGCGGCGAAGGCCAATATGGACAGTGCGCCATGAAAGTCGACTTCAAAGAGAAAGTTGCCGAGCCGCCAGCGCGCGCCCGTGGCGCCATTGCTCGTACCTATTTTTACATGCGCGACCAGTACGATCTCACACTCTCCCGCCAACAAACCCAGCTTTTTAACGCCTGGAATAAGCAGTATCCGGTAACCGACTGGGAGTGTGAGCGTGATGAGCGTATTGCAAAGATACAGGGTAACCATAACCCATATGTGCAACGCGCTTGCCAGGCACAAAAGAGCTAACCTACACTAGCGTCAATATTTTTAACCATGCCCTGGCCTTTCATAGCTCAGGGCCATGACGCGGATGTTTAACTATGCGCATTCCCCGCATTTATCACCCTGAGCCAATCACTTCCGGTAGCCAAATTTCACTGTGTGAGGATGCCGCCAATCATATTGGTCGCGTACTACGCATGGGCCCCGGCCAGGCCCTGCAGCTATTTGACGGCAGTAATCAGGTATTTGACGCCGAAATCACCCATGCCAGTAAGAAAAGCGTGGACGTGAAGGTACTTAACGCCGAGCTCGACGATCGTGAATCACCGTTGCATATCCATCTTGGACAAGTCATGTCGCGTGGCGAAAAAATGGAATTCACTATCCAAAAATCGATCGAACTGGGTGTAAGCCTCATTACGCCACTTTTTTCTGAGCGCTGCGGCGTTAAACTGGACAGTGAACGCCTGAACAAGAAACTCCAGCAGTGGCAGAAAATTGCCATTGCCGCCTGCGAACAATGCGGTCGTAACCGGGTACCTGAAATTCGCCCGGCAATGGATCTGGAAGCATGGTGCGCCGAACAAGACGAAGGGTTGAAGTTGAACCTGCACCCACGCGCCAGCGCCAGCATTAATACACTGCCGCTACCCGTAGAGCGTATCCGCTTGCTGATTGGCCCGGAGGGTGGGCTGTCGGCAGATGAAATTGCCATGACCGCACGTTATCAGTTTACTGATATCCTGTTAGGACCTCGCGTTCTGCGTACAGAGACAACTGCGCTCACCGCCATTACCGCGCTTCAGGTGCGTTTTGGCGATCTGGGCTAAGGCATAAACGGAGAATAACATGATTAAGCTCGGCATCGTGATGGATCCCATCACAAGCATCAACATCAAGAAAGATTCCAGTTTTGCTATGCTACTGGAAGCACAACGTCGTGGTTATGAACTTCACTATATGGAGATGGCCGATCTTTATCTGGAAAACGGGGAAGCCCGCGCCCGTACGCGTACTCTGAGCGTCGAGCAGAACTACGACAAATGGTATGAGTTCAACAACGAACAGGATCTCCCGCTGGCAGATCTGGACGTCATCCTGATGCGTAAGGATCCCCCGTTTGATACTGAGTTCATCTACGCAACCTACATTCTGGAACGTGCAGAAGAACAAGGGACGCTGATCGTTAACAAGCCGCAGAGTCTGCGTGATTGCAACGAAAAGCTGTTCACCGCCTGGTTCGCCGACCTGACACCGGAAACGCTGGTCACGCGTAACAAGGCACAGCTGAAAGCCTTCTGGCAAAAGCACAACGATATTATTCTTAAACCGCTGGACGGTATGGGCGGCGCCTCTATCTTCCGTGTGAAGGAAGGCGATCCGAACCTCGGCGTGATTGCTGAAACGCTGACCGAGCACGGTACCCGCTACTGCATGGCGCAGAACTATCTGCCAGCAATTAAAGACGGCGACAAACGTGTCCTGGTAGTCGATGGCGAACCTGTACCGTATTGCCTGGCGCGCATTCCGCAGGGTGGAGAAACCCGAGGCAACCTGGCTGCCGGTGGTCGTGGCGAACCGCGCCCATTAACCGACAGTGACTGGGAAATTGCCCGTCGCATTGGACCAACCCTGAAAGCCAAAGGTCTGATCTTTGTCGGCCTGGATATCATTGGCGATCGCCTGACTGAAATAAACGTCACCAGCCCAACCTGTATTCGTGAAATCGAAGCAGAGTTCCCGGTCTCTATTACCGGGATGCTGATGGATGCCATTGAGGCTCGTCTACAGAAATAAATACGCTGCCGGATGGCGACGCCTTCGCGTCTTATCCGGCCTGGAATTGCACCCCGTAGGCCGGATAAGGCACACCCTTCATCCGGCAACGCTATTTTCAGAGGGTGACATCTTCTCGCTTTGCCCACATACTGGGCGCTGTTGCTTTTTTGAACCAGGAAACAGAACCTCTGACAATGAATTTACAGCATCACTTTCTTATTGCCATGCCTGCTCTCCAGGATCCTATTTTCCGCCGCGCTGTGGTGTACATCTGTGAACATAATGAGAACGGTGCGATGGGGATTATCGTCAATAAGCCCCTGGAAAACTTACAGATTGAAGGGATTCTGGAAAAGCTGAAGATCACGCCTGAAGGACGCGATCCGTCCATCCGTCTGGATAAAGCAGTGATGCTCGGCGGCCCGTTGGCGGAAGACCGCGGATTTATTCTGCATACCCCGCCCGCCCGTTTTGCATCCAGTATCTTAATTTCCGATAACACCATCATCACGACATCCCGCGATGTTTTAGAAACCTTAGGTACCCAGGAACAACCGTCCGAAGTGCTGGTCGCATTAGGTTATTCATCCTGGGAAAAGGGCCAGCTTGAACAAGAACTGTTGGATAACGCCTGGCTCACCGCCCCCGCCGATCTCAACATCTTGTTTAAAACACCGATCGCCGATCGCTGGCGCGATGCTGCAAAACTTATCGGCATAGATATTTTGACCATGCCTGGCGTGGCGGGACATGCATAATGAGTGAAACATTACTCTCGTTTGATTTTGGTACCAAAAGCATTGGCGTGGCGATTGGTCAACGTATTACCGGCACAGCCAGACCCCTGCCTGCAATCAAAGCTCAGGACGGTACGCCGGACTGGAATTTGATTGAACGCCTGCTAAAAGAGTGGCAACCAGATGAAATCATCGTCGGCCTGCCGCTCAATATGGATGGCACCGAACAACCCCTTACCGCACGCGCACGCAAGTTCGCTAACCGTATTCACGGTCGTTTTGGCGTTACCGTGACGTTGCATGATGAGCGTTTGAGTACCGTCGAAGCCCGCTCCGGCCTGTTTGAGCAGGGTGGATACCGTGCGCTGAATAAAGGCAAAGTAGACTCCGCGTCTGCCGTTGTGATCCTCGAAAGCTATTTCGAACAGGGCTACTAAAGCCGCCCCTGCGCCTGTCGCAGCTGCAGACTTTGTGCAAATGTCTGCATACCTGATTGTTGCCCGGTTTGTATCACGCCGGGTAGCTGATGGTTCTTCCCTTCGCGGATCAGGTTGCCAACGGCGGGTGTGTTAACGAGCAACTCAAATAACGCCACCCGTCCGCCCTGCTTATCTTCTTCCAGTTTTTGTGAAAGCACTGCCCGCAGGCTATCCGCCAGTTGATTACGCACGGGATCTTTCTCTGATGCAGCAAAGGTGTCTACCAGCCGCGCAATGGCTTGTGCAGCCCCACGCGTGTGTAGCGTTGCCAGCACCAGATGCCCCGTTTCCGCCGCTGTTAAGGCCAGCCGGATGGTTTCAACATCGCGCAGTTCGCCCAGCAAAATGACGTCGGGATCTTCACGCAGCGCGCCGCGCAAGCCGGCGGCAAAAGAAGCACAGTGTGCGCCCACCTCCCGTTGTTGAATAAGACAGCGCTGGCTGGTGTAGCGATATTCAATCGGGTCTTCCAGCGTCAGAATATGCCCCGCAACATGGTGATTAAGGTGCTCCACCATCGCAGCCAGTGTGGTCGATTTGCCGCTACCGGTAGCTCCTGTAACCAGAATTAACCCATTTTCACTGTGCAGCAGGTCAGGTATAGCCTCGGGAGCCTGGAGATCGTCTAAACGAGGACAATCAAGCGGTAGCAATCTTAGCGCCAGCGACGTTCCCTGTTGATGAACAAAAGCGCTGGCGCGTAAACGCCGGGAATCTGCCAGCGCAATAGCAAAATCAATTTGCCCCTGCTCACGCCACTGTACCTGCTGTTGGTCGTTGAGCCAGTACATCAGCAGCGTCTCTACGTCCGGCGTAGTAAATGGCGCGATTTCCACCTTTCCCCGTATGCGCCAACGCGCAGGCCATGCATTGCACAGGTGTAGATCCGACACGTTATGCTTTACACTAAGGGCCACTATTTCTTCCATATTCACATGAACATCCTCGGAAAATGAACGATATCGCGCATAACCTGGCACATGTCCGGGACAAAATCTCAGCCGCCGCGACGCGTTGCGGGCGGTCTTCAGAAGAAGTTACGTTGCTTGCAGTCAGTAAAACCAAACCTGCGAGCGCCATCGAAGAAGCCATCGTCGCCGGGCAGCACGCCTTTGGCGAAAACTATGTTCAGGAAGGCGTGGATAAGATCCGCTACTTCAAAGAAAACGGTATTGAAGGTCTGCAGTGGCACTTTATCGGCCCGCTGCAGTCCAACAAAAGCCGTCTGGTGGCTGAACATTTTGACTGGTGTCATACAATCGACCGCCTGCGTATCGCGGCTCGCCTGAGCGAACAACGCCCGGCCGATCTGCCACCGCTGAATGTACTGATTCAGATAAATATCAGCGATGAGAATAGCAAGTCAGGTATCCCGCTGGCTGAGCTTGATGCGCTGGCCGCCGACGTCGCCGCGCTACCACGTATAACCCTACGTGGGCTGATGGCGATCCCGGCGCCAGAGTCAGATTATGTAAGGCAGTTTGAAGTTGCACAGCAAATGGCTGTAGCATTTGCCGGGTTGAAAACGCGCTACCCAGATATCGACACCCTCTCACTGGGGATGTCTGATGATATGGATGCCGCCATCGCGGCGGGTAGCACGATGGTGCGCATTGGCACTGCCATTTTTGGTGCTCGTGATTACACAAAAAATTAAGGAAAACTAAGGAACACCATGAATACGTTGACCTTCCTGCTCTCAACGGTAATTGAGCTGTATACCATGGCGCTGCTATTGCGCGTGTGGATGCAGTGGTCTCGCTGCGATTTTTACAACCCGTTCTCACAGTTTATTGTGAAAATCACCCAGCCCATTATTGGGCCATTACGCCGCATTATTCCACCGATGGGGCCGATTGACAGCGCATCAGCATTAGTTGCGCTCGTTCTCAGCTTTATCAAAGCCATCGTGCTGTTTAAGGTGGTCACGTTCCAGCCAATCATCTGGATCGCCGCGGTGTTGATCGTCCTGAAAACCATTGGATTGCTGATTTTCTGGGTTCTTTTAGTGATGGCAATCATGAGCTGGGTCAGCCAGGGTCGCAGCCCTGTGGAATACGTACTGATTCAACTGGCGGACCCGCTGCTGCGCCCTATCCGTCGCATACTTCCAGGCATGGGTGGAATCGACTTCTCCCCAATGATCCTGGTGCTGCTGCTCTATGTCATTAACATGGGGATCGCAGAGGTATTACAGGCGACTGGCAATATGTTGCTGCCGGGGCTGTGGATGGCGCTATGAGTGCCGTGACACCCTGCGATGACGGTCTGGTTTTACGGCTCTACATTCAGCCAAAAGCCAGCCGTGACAGTATTGTGGGCTTACATGGCGACGAAATAAAAGTCGCCATTACGGCCCCGCCAGTCGACGGGCAAGCGAACAGCCATCTGGTGAAGTTTCTCGGCAAACAGTTCCGCGTAGCGAAAAGCCAGATCGTCATTGAGAAGGGCGAGCTTGGCCGTCATAAACAGGTTAAAATCATTCATCCGCAACAGATCCCGCCAGAAATTGCGGCGCTAACTGATTAGGTATCCCATGCAAAAAGTTGTCCTCGCGACCGGCAATGCCGGTAAAGTGCGTGAACTCGCCTCTCTTCTGAGCGATTTCGGCCTTGATGTCGTTGCCCAAACGGATCTGGGCGTTGATTCCGCTGAAGAAACCGGCCTGACATTTATTGAAAATGCCATTCTGAAAGCGCGCCATGCAGCGCAAATCACCGGGTTTCCTGCTATTGCCGATGATTCCGGTCTGGCGGTAGACGTGCTGGGCGGCGCGCCAGGTATCTATTCAGCACGCTATTCTGGTGAAGATGCGACTGACAGACAGAACCTGGAAAAGTTGCTGCATACTTTGCAGGATGTGCCCGACGAGAAGCGCCAGGCGCAATTCCACTGCGTACTGGTTTATATGCGCCACGCAGATGATCCGACCCCTATTGTTTGCCACGGAAGCTGGCCTGGCGTAATCACCCGCGAACCTGCCGGTACCGGTGGTTTTGGCTACGATCCTATCTTCTTTGTGCCGTCTGAAGGGAAAACCGCGGCAGAGCTGACCCGTGAGGAGAAAAGTGCGATCTCCCACCGCGGACAGGCGCTGAAGCTGTTGTTGGATGCCCTGCGTAATGGTTAAGCTTCCACCGCTAAGTCTGTATATTCACATCCCGTGGTGCGTACAGAAATGCCCCTACTGTGATTTCAACTCGCATGCGTTGAAGGGCGAAGTCCCACATGACGACTACGTGCAACATCTGCTGAGCGATCTGGATACCGAGGTTACACACGCTCAGGGACGTGAAATAAAGACGATCTTTATTGGTGGCGGTACGCCTAGCCTGCTCTCTGGTCCGGCGATGCAAACTCTGCTGGACGGCGTGCGTGCACGCCTGAATCTGGCGGCAGATGCAGAAATCACGATGGAAGCGAACCCCGGAACTGTTGAAGCCGATCGCTTTGTCGATTATCAACGTGCCGGGGTCAACCGGATATCTATTGGTGTACAGAGCTTTAGCTCCGCCAAGCTCGAACGTCTGGGACGTATCCACGGACCGGAAGAAGCCAAACGTGCCGCGCACCTGGCGAGTGGTCTGGGGCTACGTAGCTTTAACCTTGATCTGATGCACGGTCTGCCGGATCAAACGCTGGAAGAGGCGCTGGGCGATTTGCAGCAAGCTATCGCGCTGAATCCACCGCATCTCTCCTGGTATCAACTGACTATTGAACCCAACACGCTGTTCGGCTCTCGTCCACCCGTATTACCAGACGATGACGCGCTGTGGGATATTTTTGAACAAGGCCACCAGTTGCTGACCGCTGCCGGATATCAGCAGTATGAGACCTCAGCTTATGCAAAGCCGGGCTATCAATGTCAGCACAACCTGAACTACTGGCGCTTTGGTGACTATCTTGGCATTGGCTGCGGCGCACACGGTAAAGTCACATTCCCGGACGGGCGGATCCTGCGCACCACCAAAACGCGTCATCCACGCGGTTATATGCAAGGACGCTATTTAGAAAGTCAGCGTGATGTCGCTGGGGCCGATAAGCCGTTCGAGTTCTTTATGAATCGTTTCCGGTTACTGGAAGCCGCACCACGCGCTGAATTCACGCAATACACCGGGCTTAGCGAAGAAGTTATTCGTCAACAGATTGAAGAGGCTATCGCGCGGGGCTATTTGAGCGAGTGCGATGAGTACTGGCAGATTACCCAGCACGGTAAGCTGTTTTTGAATTCGCTGCTGGAGCTGTTTCTGGCGGAGTAATACGGTAACAATGTAGTGAACGTAGGCCTGATAAGCGTAGCGCCATCAGGCAATTTTCCGGATGGCGGCTGCGCCTTATCCGGCCTACGAAAGGCCAGGGCACAGCCACCTTCAGCTATTAATACTGATTAAACATTTCCTGAATCTGCTTAGGATCTTTGGTTTCAGTCAATGCCAGCTGCAGCAGAACACGCGCTTTTTGCGGGTTCAGCGAGCCTGAAGCCACAAATCCGTATTTCGCATCATCCACTTCTGCATCCTGGGTAGTTGCACCCGTCGGTACACGGGATGAACGTACGACTACCGTACCTTTATGCGCGGCAGTTGCCAGCGTATCAAAAATGGTTTTATACAGGTTGCCGTTACCTACACCCGCACTGACGATCCCGGCGTAACCGGCATCAACCAGCGCTTTTGCCGGCAGATCGGAAGCATTCGCGTAGTTGTAAACAATCCCCACTTTCGGCAGCTCGGTCAGCTTAGAAACATCAAACGGAGTCGATGTGGTGTGCTTACGCGCAGGCGTACGCTGGTAGTCGATTTTTCCGTTATGGATATAACCCAGCGGGCCATAGTTAACGGATTTGAAGGTAGCGACATCGGTGGTATTGGTTTTGGTCACGTCGCGACCATCCATAACGGTGTCGTTCATCACCACCAGCACACCGCGGTTAGCTGAGGCTTTATCTGCGGCAGTTACCACTGCGTTATACAGGTTGAACGGGCCATCGGCGCTCATACCCGTAGACGGACGCATTGCGCCGACCAGTACCACCGGCTTGTTGCACTTCACGGTCAGGTCGAGGAAATAGGCGGTTTCTTCCATGGTATCCGTACCATGAGTAACCACAAATCCGTCAGTCTTATCGCACTCAGTGTTGATCTTCTTCGCCAGTGTTAACCAGACTTCGTCATTCATATCCTGGGAGCCGATATTCACTACCTGCTCACCTTTCACGACCGCAATGTCTTTCAGCTGGGGCACTGCATCTACCAGGTTTTCTACACCAACTTTACCCGCCGTGTAGTTAGATTTTGTCGCGGAATCACCGCCACCAGCAATCGTCCCGCCAGTCGCTAAAATGGTGATATTGGGTAATGCCAGCGCTGCACCGCTGAAACCCATAACCAGTGCTGCCAGTGCCGTTTTTCTGAAAAACTCCATGTTATTTCTCCAGTTACTTGAATTTGCTGCATTATGTCCATCCCACAGATGAATAATGTGACGCAATCCAATTAACCAGATTTATATTTCCATGAAATTGTTATTCTTAGAGATGGATATCAAAAAAGAAGATAAGCACAAAATAAAACGGCACAGAAATGTTTCTATGCCGTTAAAAAGAGGTGAATATTATTTCAGAGTGCTAACCAGGGATTTACGGTTATCTTCCAGCATCACGACGCGTGCGCAAACATCTTTGCCAAACTGCTGGAAGTCTTGTTCCTGATTCTTCCACTCATTCTGAATTGACGTTTGCAAACCGCCAAGACTACCGAGCACGCCCTGCAGTGGATTACCACCGCCTTTGAGCACGGCTTTCGCTCCCATCTCGTTGATGCTGTCCTGCAAAATACCGCCCATCGCCTGATTGACCAGCTGTTGTCCGTCCGCGCGGACCTGATCAATCGCCTTATAATGGAAGGTCAGACCGTCTGTACGGTGCTCGATGATGCGGTTCATCTGCTCTTTCAATTGCGCATCCAGCTTGGTTAAGCGGCCACGCATGTTGCTGCTTTCACCCACTTCTTTGGCGATGATTTTATCCAGTGCCACACGACCTTTCTCTACGCGCGCTCTGGCACCTTCGTCAATCCACGGCAGGCTGCTACGCAACGCCGCCTGATAATCTTTGGCCTGCTCACGCTGTGCGGCGTTCAGGTTGTACTGTTTACCGTTAAAGGTGACATCGCCGGCCTGGGTAATAATCAGGTCGCCGTTCTCGCCCTTCACCTGCACCGCTTGTGGGCTCAAAATCACATCGTCACGCGGGGTGACGCTGCACTGGTAATCTGCATGTGCGGCCATCGCCGTGAACGTTAGGACTGCCGCCAGCAGCGTTTTGCGCATCATATCTTTCCCTCAATACAAATCGGGCCGGCATTTGCCGACCCTTTGCTACTTAGTCCCACCAAATATCGAAAAGTTCGCTGGTGCGCACTTCTTCGAGTTTGTGCTCTTCCAGCCACTTACGCACGATTGCCTGATGCTCTTCAGTGCATTTGCCGATTTCCTGCAGGCAGATCAGACCTTCCCAGGCCAGATAGCCGCTGCCGTCAAAAGCCAGCTTGTTCGGCTCAATCACTTCATCAATAAAGTCATCAACGATTTTATCGACCTGCTCGCCCGATGTACCTTCCGGGAAACGCCATGCAACCGAAAATCCGACTTCCTGGAATTCGTCGATGTGCATTTTTTTACGCAGACGACGGCTACGGTTCTTTGCCATTATTTCACCCTCTCGAACATTAAGTCCCATACGCCGTGGCCAAGACGATGACCACGTTGTTCAAATTTGGTTACCGGGCGCGATTCCGGGCGCGGTACATAATCGTTACTCTCTGACTGATTTTTATATCCGTCAATGGAGGACATCACTTCAAGCATGTGTTCCGCATAAGCTTCCCAGTCGGTTGCCATGTGGAAAACGCCGCCAGGCTTCAGTTTGCTTAAAATGTGTTCAGCAAACGGCACCTGAACGATACGGCGTTTATTATGACGTGCTTTATGCCACGGGTCAGGGAAAAACAGCTGAACCATAGATAAAGAATTGTCAGGAATCATTTTATGCAGGACTTCAACGGCATCATGGCACATTACGCGCAGGTTCTCGACGCCCTCTTCATGGGCTGATGCCAGACACGCGCCAACGCCCGGCGAGTGAACCTCAATGCCGAGGAAATTTTGTTCCGGGCACGCTTTCGCCATCGCTACCAGCGAAGCGCCCATACCAAAACCAATTTCCAGCGTGACTGGCGCGTCACGGCCAAACAGTTTAGCGAAATTTACAGGCTCTTCGCTGAACTCAACGCCCATCACCGGCCAGTAGTTTTCCAGCGCGTGTTCCTGCCCTTTCGTCAGTCGCCCCTGGCGACGAACAAAACTACGAATCCGGCGCAAAGGGCGGCCGTTTTCATCAAATTCCGGTGAAATGACGTCGTTCTTCATAAAAGTTTAGTCTGCTGTGTTTGAGTTCCGAAAACGGGCATTATCCAAAGTTAGTTGCCGGATGCAAGTAAAGGAAGAAAGTGAGCAGCGGAAAGTTCCGGTTTACACCCAGTTGCCTCTGTGCTGCAATCTTGCCCCCGGCAATAATGAAACGGTAATCATGCAAGCGTCTCAATTTTCAGCTCAGGTGTTGAGCTGGTACGACAAATACGGGCGGAAAACGTTGCCCTGGCAAATTGACAAGACGCCTTACAAAGTATGGCTCTCAGAAGTCATGCTGCAACAAACCCAGGTTGCGACCGTTATCCCTTATTATGAGCGTTTTATGGCGCGCTTCCCAACGGTTACGGATTTAGCCCATGCACCGCTGGATGAAGTGTTGCATTTATGGACCGGCCTTGGCTATTACGCCCGTGCCCGAAATCTGCATAAGGCCGCGCAGCAGGTGGTCACCCTGCATGGTGGAATATTTCCACAGACCTTTGATGAAGTGGCTGCGTTGCCAGGCGTTGGACGTTCAACGGCAGGCGCGATCCTTTCGCTTTCTCTGGGTCAGCATTTTCCGATTCTCGACGGCAACGTTAAACGCGTGCTGGCTCGCTGTTATGCTGTCAGCGGCTGGCCTGGTAAGAAAGAGGTCGAGAAGAAACTGTGGGAACTGAGCGAGCAAGTCACACCTGCCCGCGGCGTTGAGCGTTTCAACCAGGCAATGATGGACTTAGGGGCAATGGTCTGCACGCGCTCAAAACCTAAGTGCTCCCTGTGCCCATTAGAAAATGGCTGTGTGGCGACCGCCAATGCAAGCTGGGCACAATACCCCGGTAAAAAGCCCAAACAGACGTTACCCGAACGGACGGGCTATTTTTTACTGATGCAACATGATGATGAGGTGCTGCTCGCGCAGCGCCCACCCAGCGGCTTATGGGGGGGATTATACTGTTTTCCGCAGTTTGACGATGAAGATGGGCTTCGTCAGTGGCTGGCGCAACGACAAATTAACGCAGATAATCTGACCCAACTTAATGCGTTTCGCCATACCTTTAGCCATTTCCATTTAGATATTGTGCCTATGTGGCTTCGCGTGTCCTCATTCACCGCATGCATGGATGAAGGCAACGCGCTCTGGTATAACTTAGCGCAACCGCCGTCAGTCGGCCTGGCGGCTCCCGTGGAGCGTTTGTTACAGCAATTACGCGCCGGTACGCAGATTTAACGTATCGGTCGATAGAGAGGATTTTTTAATGAGCAGAACAATTTTTTGCACTTTCCTGCAACGCGAAGCCGAAGGCCAGGATTTTCAGCTGTACCCGGGCGACCTGGGAAAACGAATTTATAACGAGATTTCTAAAGAAGCGTGGGCGCAGTGGCAGCATAAACAAACCATGCTGATTAACGAGAAAAAACTCAATATGATGAACGTCGAGCACCGCAAACTGCTGGAGCAGGAAATGATCAACTTCCTGTTTGAAGGCAAAGATGTGCATATTGAAGGCTATACGCCAGAATCATAAGAACCGTTGCCGGATGGCGCTGCGCTTATCCGGCCGACGATTTAATCTGGTCCTTGCCAATAACAAACACAACATGCACTCCCGGAATGATGAAAAAATTTCTCGCGCTTGCCGTTATTGCGCCGTTGCTCATCTCCTGTTCCAGTTCGACCAAAAAAGGCGATTCCTATAATGAAGCCTGGGTCAAGGATACCAACGGTTTTGATATTCTGATGGGGCAGTTTGCCCATAACATTGAGAATCTGTGGGGGTTTAAGGAAGTGCTGATTGCGGGTCCGAAGGACTACGTGAAGTATACCGATCAGTATCAAACCCGCAGCCATATCAACTTCGATGACGGTACAATCACCGTCGAGACCATTGCCGGGACAGATCCCGCCGGACACCTGCGTCGGGCGATCATCAAAACATTGCTGATGGGCGATGATCCGGGATCTATCGATCTCTATTCCGATGTCGATGACATCAAAATTTCCAAAGAACCGTTCCTCTACGGGCAGGTGGTGGATAATACCGGCCAACCGATTCGCTGGGAGGGACGTGCCACTAACTTTGCCAACTATCTGCTACAAACGCGCCTGAAGAGCCGCAGCAACGGGCTGCGTATCATCTATAGCGTGACCATTAATCTGGTGCCAAACCACCTTGATAAGCGTGCGCATAAGTACGTTGGTATGGTGCGTCAGGCATCACGGAAGTATGGCGTTGATGAGTCACTGATTCTGGCTATCATGCAGACCGAATCCTCTTTTAACCCCTATGCGGTCAGCCATGCCGATGCGTTGGGACTCATGCAGGTAGTCCAACATAGCGCCGGGAAAGATGTGTTCCGTTCCCAGGGGCGCTCAGGTACGCCAAGCCGCAGCTTCCTGTTCGACCCAGCCAGTAACATTGATACGGGTACGGCCTATCTGGCAATGCTCAACAACGTCTATCTGGGCGGTATTGATAATCCAACCTCGCGTCGCTATGCGGTCATCACCGCCTATAACGGCGGCGCGGGAAGCGTGCTGCGCGTTTTCTCTAACGATAAAATTCAGGCCGCGAATATTATCAATAGCATGTCACCTGGTGACGTTTACCAAACTCTGACCACGCGACATCCCTCTGCAGAATCACGTCGCTATCTTTACAAGGTCAATTCCGCACAGAAAACCTATCGACGTCGATAATCCCCTCCTCCTCTGCCCGCTCATTCCCGCGGCAGAGGAGGAAAAAGTGTTAACTCCGTCACTATTTTGCTTTGCAATTAGAAATTGTTTGCAAATATTTGTCACAGCTAACAAAAAAAGAGTGTCTCTCATTGATAGAATCACATCATATTGCAACGGCAAATGTGCCTTTTAAAACATCCATCCGCATTACGGTGTGAGGAAATTAACATGAATCTTAAGCTGCAGCTGAAAGTTCTCTCGTTTCTGCAGTTCTGCCTGTGGGGTAGTTGGCTGACAACCCTCGGCTCCTATATGTTTGTCACCCTTAAATTCGACGGTGCATCCATCGGCGCAGTGTATAGCTCGCTGGGGATTGCCGCCGTGTTTATGCCGACCCTGTTAGGGATCGTGGCTGACAAATGGATCAGTGCAAAATGGGTTTATGCGCTTTGCCACCTGGTCGGTGCAGGAACGCTGTTCGCCGCAGCCGAAGTGACCACGCCTGGGGCAATGTTCTTTGTGATTTTGCTTAACTCGCTGGCCTATATGCCAACATTGGGGTTAATCAACACCATCTCTTACTATCGCTTGCAGTCTGCCGGGATGGATATTGTCACCGACTTCCCACCAATCCGTATCTGGGGCACCATCGGCTTTATTCTGGCCATGTGGGCAGTCAGCTTCTCTGGCTTTGAACTGAGCCATATGCAGCTTTATATCGGCGCAACATTATCCGTCGTATTGGTCCTGTTCACCCTGACGCTGCCACACATTCCGGTTGCCAACCAGCAGAAAAACCAGAGCTGGACATCAATGCTTGGCCTGGATGCCTTTGCGCTGTTTAAAAACAAGCGTATGGCCATTTTCTTCATCTTCTCAATGATGCTGGGCGCAGAATTGCAGATTACCAATATGTTCGGTAATACCTTCCTGCACAGCTTCGATAACAACCCGCTGTTCTCTGGTAGCTTTATCGTTGAGCACGCGTCGGTGATGATGTCTATTTCCCAGATCTCTGAAACCCTGTTTATCCTGACCATCCCGTTCTTCTTAAGCCGTTACGGTATCAAGAACGTTATGCTTATCAGTATTGTGGCGTGGATGTTGCGCTTCGGTCTGTTTGCTTACGGCGATCCGACTCCGTTCGGTACCGTGCTGCTGATTCTGTCGATGATTGTTTACGGTTGTGCCTTCGACTTCTTCAACATCTCGGGCTCCGTGTTTGTAGAGAAAGAGGTACGTCCTGAAATCCGCGCCAGTGCACAGGGTATGTTCCTGATGATGACCAACGGCTTCGGTTGTATTCTGGGTGGGCTGGTGAGCGGTAAAGTGGTTGAGTACTACACGCTGAATGGTATCACTGACTGGCAGACGGTGTGGCTGATCTTCGCTGGCTACTCACTGGTTCTGGCCTTCGCTTTCGTGGCTCTGTTTAAATATAAACACGTACGCGTTCCGACTGGCACGCAGACTATCGCACATTAATCTTTATTGATGAAAAAAGGTCACCTAATGGTGACCTTTTTTTGGCCAGATGGCGCTTACTTCACGACATAGCCATACAGGCGCTTAATACCGTCCGCATCAGTCTCACTGTAAACGCCCTGCAACTCCGGCGAAAAGCCCGGCAGCAGGTTCACGCCCTCTTCCAGCGCCAGAAAATAACGCTGTACCGCCCCGCCCCATACTTCACCTGGCACCACGCACAACACACCAGGAGGATAAGGCAATGCTCCCTCAGCAGCTATACGGCCTTCCGCATCGCAAATGCGAACCAGTTCAACATCACCACGAATAAAAGCGCTGTTGGCATCCTGCGGGTTCATCGCCACGGCAGGCAGGCTCGCCTGACGGAACATGGCCTTTTGCAGATCCTTCACATCAAAGCTGACGTACAGTGAATGCATCTCCTGACACAGTTCACGCAACGTGTAGTCCCGGTAACGTACCGGATATTTATTGAAGATTGTCGGCAACACGTCAGCCAGCGGCGTGTCATCTTCAATATGCTGTTCAAACTGCGCCAACATAGCCACCAGTTGTGCCATTTTTTCTGCGCTTTCTGCCGGAGTGAGCAGGAACAGAATCGAGTTCAGATCGCACTTCTCCGGCACGATGCCATTTTCACGCAGGTAGTGCGCCAGAATCGTTGCCGGGATGCCGAACGCCGTGTATTTCCCGGTTTGTGCATCAATGCCGGGGGTGGTTAGCAGCAACTTGCAGGGATCAACAAAATACTGGTCACGCGCATAACCGGAAAAGCCATGCCATTTTTCGCCAGGTTCAAAGCTAAAGAAGCGACGCTCACTGGCAATCACCGCCGTCGGATAGGTTTCCCACGGTTTACCATCAACCACTGGGGGAATAAACGGCTGAATCATCTTACAGCGGGTAAGTATCGCTTTACGGGCCTCAATTCCCAACGCTACGCACTCCGCCCATAACCGACGTCCACTTTCGCCTTCATGGATTTTGGCATTCACATCTAACGCCGCAAACAGCGGATAAAACGGGCTGGTGGAAGCATGCAGCATAAACGCGTTATTCAGGCGCTTATGCGGACAGAAACGCGCCTGACCACGAATATGGTTATCCTTTTTGTGGATCTGCGAAGTTTGCGAGAATCCGGCCTGCTGTTTATGCACCGACTGGGTAACGAAGATCCCCGGATCGTTAGCATTCAGCTCCAACAGCAGCGGTGATCCATCAGCCATCATCGGGATAAATTGCTCGTAGCCAACCCATGCGGAATCAAACAGGATGTAATCACACAGGCTACCGATCTTATCGATCACCTGGCGGGCGTTGTAGATTGTCCCGTCATAGGTTCCAAGCTGGATAATCGCCAGGCGGAACGGACGCGGCTGGTCAGCCTTTTGCGGTGCGACTTCACGGATTTGCTGGCGCAGATACGCCTCATCAAAGCAGTGTTCATCAATGCCGCCAATAAAGCCAAACGGATTACGCGCCGCTTCCAGATAAACCGGTGTCGCCCCCGCCTGGATCAGCGCACCGTGGTGGTTCGACTTATGGTTGTTACGGTCAAAAAGCACCAGATCGCCACGCGTCAGCAGCGCATTGGTCACCACTTTATTTGCTGCAGAGGTCCCGTTCAGCACAAAATAGGTTTTATCGGCGTGGAAGACTTTAGCCGCAAACTTTTGTGCATGCTTCGCGGACCCCTCATGAATCAGCAGATCGCCGAGCTTAACGTCAGCATTGCACATATCCGCGCGAAACAGGTTCTCGCCAAAGAATTCATAGAAATGACGACCCGCAGGGTGCTTCTTAAAAAACTCGCCATGCTGGTGTCCAGGGCAGGCAAAGGTGCTGTTCCCCATTTCAACATACTGCGTCAGCGTGTCATAGAAAGGTGGCAGCAGATCTTCCTCATACCGACAGGCGGCAGACTCCAGTTCCAGCCAGTCCTGCGCATTGCCGCAGATAACCGCCTCTACGTCGGCGGGTACATCCACGTTGGTCTCTGAAAATATAAACACCGGTAAGTGAAACCCGGTGCGTTTTAGCAAAGCCAGGATCCCGCTGCGGCTGTCCGCAACGGTAATGACGACTGCCGCGACGTCAGTAAAATCGGTACTGTCCAGCGTCACCACCTTGCGATGAGTAGACAGACGAGAAACCAGTTCACCACTGGCGGCAATATTCATTGATTTCATAAGCGCAAAAACCCGTATCGGGAGAATCAAAAGTCCCGGGCAAAGCCGCATTGCTATGCCCCTCGAAATGACAGGTCAAACTGGTCACCAGCCCCGACCGCCAGACATCAGTAAAAGCAGATAGCCTCTGATTTTACTGTTATCCTGCAGTGAGCGTGCGCTGCCGTCACCGCATGGTGAGAGAATAAAGAGATGTCGCAGGAAGGGGCAAACGTCGCGCAGAAAGGTGATGTAAGGGTAATAATAACATCCCAGGCAGCCCCATTCAGACAGGAGAAAATTCGCGCAATCATGGCAGCTTTCACTATCAGGCGCAAGATAAAATCCAGTGCATAGACCTCACAGATAAACAAGCATTCTATCGAATATTAGCGTCATAATAATGCATTCTGAAAACATAATTATACCCAACTCATTTCATTTAATATCAAGATGATAATAGGTATGCAGGAGCGAATGTGGTAATCGGACCCTTTATCAATGCCAGCGCCATTTTACTCGGTGGCGTTCTTGGTGCGCTGCTCAGTCAGCATTTACCAGAACGAATTCGGGTCTCTATGACCTCTATTTTCGGGCTGGCCTCGTTAGGCATCGGTATCTTACTGGTCATCAAGTGCGCCAATTTGCCGGTGATGGTGCTGGCAACGCTGGTCGGCGCGCTGATCGGCGAGTTCTGTCATCTGGAAAAAGGCATTAATACCGCGGTCGCCAAAGCACAGAAGCTTTTCACCAAATCGGATGTCAATGCAACACACGAATCTTTCATCCAAAGCTACGTGGCTATCATCGTGCTGTTTTGCGCCAGCGGAACCGGGATCTTCGGGGCGATACATGAAGGGATGACCGGCGATCCTAATATTTTAATCGCGAAGTCATTTCTCGATTTCTTCACCGCTATTATCTTCGCCTGCTCGCTAGGAATCGCCGTATCTGCCATTTTCATACCAATGCTGGCAATCCAGCTGACGCTCGCCACCTGCGCGGCTCTGATTTTACCGCTGACAACCCCAGCCATGATGGCTGATTTCAGCGCGGTAGGCGGACTGCTGTTGCTGGCGACGGGTCTACGTATTTGTGGAATCAAAATGTTTGCGGTGGTGAATATGCTTCCCGCCCTGCTACTGGCAATGCCGCTTTCCGCAGCATGGACGGCATTTTTTGCCTGAGAATGCGTGCAATACCAGCAATGTGGTGATAGATTGTGCAGTCTGCATTGATTTGAAGAAATTTCGTTGACGAAACGAGGTGAATCGGGTTTAATGCGCCTCGTTGCCCGGATAGCTCAGTCGGTAGAGCAGGGGATTGAAAATCCCCGTGTCCTTGGTTCGATTCCGAGTCCGGGCACCACTATTTAGAAGAACCAGCCTACGGGCTGGTTTTTTGCTTTCTGGGGACAGAAACTCTGAGCCCCATCCCAGCCCCGGCTATCTATATCGCGAAGGCCAGATTTGCTCTGCCGCCACACCCAACGCTTCAGCGATCAGCCTTTCCCCCTTGGGCCAGTGCTTTATCAACGCATTTGCCAGCGTGGAGGACGCCAGCCCTGATTTGCGGGAAACGGCGGACAGCGACGTCCCCTGTTTTTTCAGCGCCGCGATGATGTCAGCAGAATGCCAGTCCGGTTGCATCATGCCGCCACCCCGTCAATAAACTTCACGCCGTCGGCGGTTCGCAGCCAGCGCGGGGCTTTCATTTCTGCCGCAAAATAGTTGATCAGGTCATACAGCAACCAGCTAAGGAATTTCTCCGTTTCTGAAGAAAACCCCTGCCCCGCCAGCGTTTGCGTCAGGGTAAGGCAATAATTACAAAGCTCTGTGCATTCGGGCCCAAACTGAGGGGAATTCGCCGGAAGAGTATCAACGGTCAGGCTTTCAACAAGATGGGGCGGAACGGGCTCTAACAGCGGGCGGAGGTGAAGATCTCAGGGAAGATATTGGTTTCTTTGTCCCACGTTTGCGTTTTGAGCGACTGGTAGCTGTAACCCAGCCTTATCAAATGCAGAATGACGGGAATTTTTACGCGGGTATCTTCGGTGAATTTCATCAGATTCTCTTCTTATCGTTTTGCCACGCCCTGAGCCCTGTACAACAATTAGCACAGGGACAATACACTACGCTTGCTGTTTCACTTTGAAGCTATGTTACACGCCCCACGTTAGCTGACGAATACATTTAGCCCTACTTTTCTGTAATGATTTATAGTTTATATTTTATAAAAAATGTCGATTTATAATCGACAAATACGAAAATCACCAAACCGAATGTTGCGATAAAATCACTTTCGGTCTAAATTAGTTTGATAATTTACGTATTTGTCCATCCAGAGGCGACATTTGCCAAACTATCTAAACTGGCTGATGCAGAACACCCTCCCCGGTCAGGTGTTGCTCCAGTCATGGCTTACCCACAACGGCATAGACCGTAAGCTTTCCTACCTCTATGTCCAGAATGGCTGGCTCAGGCGGATCGCACACGGCGTATACTGCCGGACGGGCCGCGAGCCCGACTGGATGGACGCGGTTTACTGCCTGCAAACACAGTGGGAAAAACCGGTTCGCGTGGCGGGGCTGACCAGCCTTGCGCTACAGGGCCATGCCCACTATACCGAACCGGGTAAACCACAGGTCTGGCTCACACTTCCGGCTTATACCAAACTGCCGGGATGGTTCTCCGCTTTCGAACGAACCGCGACGTTTGTCACGCTGTATACCTCTGGCCTCACCGTTGATGTAACACCATTTACGACAACACTGAATATCGGCGATCAACAGTTAGTGGGCAGCGTCCCGGAACTGGCCGCGTATGAGATCGCCTGCGGCGTTCCTGCATTGATCTCGTTCGAACATGCCGATGCCTTATTTCAGGGGATGAACCTTCTCAGCCCACGGAAATTACAGACACTGCTCTGCGCCAGCCATTCGGTTAAAACCAACCGGGTGATGCTCTATCTTGCCCGGCGCAATGCGCATCCTTATTTTCAGTATCTCGATCAAAGCGGTATAGAAACAGGCTCGGGAAAGCGACAAATTGTTCCCGGCGGCTGGCTGGAGCCGGATTATCAAATAACCGTTCCCCGCGCATTTAAACCGGAAGAAGTCGAAGATGGATCTGCGTGATAGTTATGCCCGACAGGTCAGGCTATTAATGACTGCCCTGCCGCATGTGGCAAAGGAGTCCTGTTTCGCCCTGAAAGGCGGCACGGCAATCAATTTGTTTATGCAGGATTTCCCTCGCCTGTCGGTAGATATCGATCTGGCGTATAAGAGCTTTGCAGATCGCGATACCGATCTGGCAGCCATCAATGACGCCTTGATACGTATTACTGAATCGCTGAACGGCAGACCGGGGATCACCGCTATCCGGCAGGAGAATAAAGCGGATGAAAAGCGCATCATCGTCAACACCGCCGACGCGAAGATAAAGATAGAGGTTAGTCCGGTCTGGCGTGGACTACTGTTGCCACCAACAGAAATGCCAGTATGTGAACAGGTGGAAATGGAATATGGCTTCACCACCATGAATGTCGTCTCGCTGGCGGATCTTTACGGCGGTAAAATCTGCGCCGCACTCGACCGTCAGCATCCGCGCGATCTGTTTGACGTGCTGAATATGCTGGAAAAGCCGGGCCTGACGCGCGAGATCTTTGACGGTTTTCTTTGCTATCTGGCAGGCCATCCCCGCCCCATTGCCGAGCTGTTGGCACCAAACTGGGATACAGCGCGGATCGCGATTCTTTACGCACAGGAATTTTCAGGAATGACACAGCGGGTAACATCGCTGGAGTCCCTTTTATCAGTAACGACTTTGCTGCCACAAACGCTGAAATCACATCTTACGGACGGAGATCGCCAGTTCTTGCTCAGCTATAAGCAAAATACCCCTGACTGGTCGCTGTATCGCTATCCTGAAATTCAACACCTACCGGCTATTCGCTGGAAGCTGCGAAATCTGGCGGTACTGAAGGATAAGAATCCGGCCAAGTATGCGGCGGCGGCGAGCAAGTTAGAAAGAGTTCTGGAGCAGTATTTTTAGTTCTAGTTCTGAGAGAATGAATTGAAAGATGATGCTTGGTTGTCTCAACTGCTCCATGGTGACATCACTCTCTACTTGCTGATTTTTCATGATAACCATCAAAAAACAAAGCGATTTTATATGGGGGGCATGGGGGCGCTGTTTGCGAGAAATTTCAACAAAACCAATAACAAACAGCACATTATTCGTGGATATGATTCCGAGTGCGGCACCACTATTTAAAGAACCCAGCCTAATGGCTGTTTTTTTACTTTTGTATTTTTTTCACGCATTGCTTAACAGGCACATCCTCAACATCCCCCTGAAATCACTTTTCCTTACCAAACATAAGTGTTATTAATACATAAAATTGTTTTAATACTAATCTATGCTGGGAATAACTGGCATACATTTTCATCTTAGAATAGGAATATTAGATGAGTAGGTTTGAAGATGTACAAGAACAATTAAATGTTTTAAGTCCTATCCCTGTTAATATGCCAAAACTTTATTTGTTTGGTGATACAGGGGCAGGAAAAACAACAATTGTAAGGAAGATGCTTGGAACTCATAAGCTAAAATTCCCTTCTGTTCAGCAAAAACGCACCACGGTTGCCATAACAGAATATGTTTTAAGTAAAGACCTTCCATACCAAGCGACATATATATTCAAACCAAAATCAGTAATAGAAAACTCAGTGTCAGAAATTTTAGAAATTGCAATACAAAATGCATATTTAGATTATAAAAAAGGTCAATCATCTAAAGATTCCATTGTAGAATATCTTGAAGAAACCCCAGACGAACGCTTCAGACTAAAATACATTCTCACTATAGAACAGAGAGAAGAGGTCGCATCAACTCTCATTGAGTTTATTTCCCACTTTCATTCAACCGTTGATAACATCACAGTTGAATTGCAAGGTGATGAAGACAGCATATCTATCGATGAAGATATTGGAGTAATCATTGAACTTGCTATAGATAGTAATAAAGAAAAAATCGATGCAATACGTACTGACATACTCCAATTTATAGAATCAAAAGTTTCCAATATCTGTGATGGGCATGAACTTTTCTCAGATAAAAACTTCTATCAAACCAAATCAGACAATTTAAACGACTTTATTGAAAAAGCGAAATTGCTCTTATCAAGTGCAAGAGGTTCTATCTCTCCAATTGTCGAACATGCCAGACTACAGGGCAACCTATTGGCTACATGGCTCCCATCTACTACTGAACTTGTGCTTATAGATGGTGAAGGTATTGGACAT
Source organism: Citrobacter sp. Igbk 16 (assembly GCF_028069755.1). Taxonomy (NCBI): domain Bacteria; kingdom Pseudomonadati; phylum Pseudomonadota; class Gammaproteobacteria; order Enterobacterales; family Enterobacteriaceae; genus Citrobacter; species Citrobacter sp. Igbk 16. Next base: position 33,873 of record NZ_JANEWJ010000041.1, read on the forward strand.
GACACACGGGAAGCAAGCCGACTATCTCCCAGGCATTTAGATTATTTTCATTTAGCTGATTCTATTGTGTTAGTAGAAGAAAGCAGGAAACCTTTTGCATCAGGTGGCAAAAGTGCAATTGAATCCGTAGTCAGGAATGGCTATACAGACAAATTCCAACTTTTATTCACAAAACTGGACGAAGTAGAAACAGATGAAGATGAAAGTGAAGAATCTCCTAGGATAGAAAAAATCCGAGCAGTTAAAAAGGGGCTAACAAATGTAAGGAATGCATTAAAGGACAATGGTGCAGAATTAATTTTATCAGATGATCACATTCATTATCTTTCAAAAATGAATGCAGAAGATATTGATACGGCTAGCATTCAGGAAATAATTTGTATTATAGATTTG